>NZ_VUNH01000008.1 GCF_009695745.1 Pyramidobacter porci | reverse complement strand
CGCGCGGCTTCGGCCACGAGGAGATGGAGAGGATCGCCGGCTGGATCGACCGCGTCGTCACCCACATCGACGACGAAGCGGAGATCGGGAAAGTCCGCGCCGAGATCACCGAGCTCTGCGAGGCAAAACCGCTTTATCCCGGGATGTACTAGCCGTGATTTAAAGAATGTCGGCGCGAAAAAACGATTTTCGATAGAACAAACGGGCTTCTTCATCGAGAATTTCGTATCACGTGAGCTGTGCTCCTGTTTTTCAATTAAATCGCATAATTGAAAGTGCGGCGTTTTGCACTGCAGTGCCGCAAAACCATGCGCCGATCGCCTCCATATCGCTTTCGACGTGCCCGCGGCGTTGAAAAAGATCGTTCGGTCTGTTTATCGAAAACCGGCATGAAACGACAGAATGCTCTCCTGAAGGAACCTCGCGAATTTGTTTTTCGCGAGGTTGTTTTCAGGAGAGCATTCATTTTGAAGAAACGTCAACGGGGCGCTTTCGGGCTCCAAAGGTTTCTGGCGGTGGCGAGCAGATCTTCGTGTTCGATTGTGCTGACGTCGAAACGCAGCAGCGAAAATACGGCCTGCAGGATAAAGCTGATGCCGAAGACGGCGACGACGGTACCGACGCCGATCTTGGCGCCGCAGAGCCAGCCGGTGAGCAGCGCGCCGCCTTCGATAAAAAATCGGATCATGCCTACGGGAGTGCGCGGGAAGCGCTTGCACAGGGCGACCATCAGTGCGTCGCGGGGCCCGCAGCTCAACCCTGCGCCGATGTAGAAATAACTGCCCACGGCGATCAGAAGTTGTCCCGTTAAAAGCATGGCGACGCCCGAAGGGAAACTGGTCATCACGGGAATGGCTCCGGAAGCGCGCAGCAGATCGGCAATGGGGCCGATACAGGCGATGTCGAGCAGCGTGCCGAGTCCGATTTTCTCGCGCAGCAGCAGGTCGACGGCGAGGATGACCAGCCCCGATCCGGCCAGCACGGTCCCGAAACTCAACCCCAGCCGGGCTCCCACGCCCATGCTGAACGCTTCCCAAGGAGCGAGCCCCACGTTGGCCTGGATGTTGCAGCACGAGCCTGTGCCGAAAAGCAGCAGCCCGAACAGCGCCCGGGCGATACGCCGAGAATAGTTCATCAGAAAAACTCCCTCTGCGGAAAGAAGATGAAAAGATGTTACCTTTTGCGGTGCGGCCGGTCAAGCCCGGGATCGACGCGGCGCACGGGGCGACGAAAACTTCAAGAAGCGTTCCGCGTCCGCCCCGCCGCAAGATCCGCGGCGGCATGCCGATCCGAAGGAACCTGTCTATTATAATGAGAATAAAGAAAAAAAAGCTCTTCGGGGCCGGAGTTTTTTATCGGCAGACGGCGTGTTAGGGCAGACGCCTGTTTTTGAGGAATTCGCCGCGGGCGAAAGCGGCGAACGTGCGCGCCGCCGGCGAGAGAAACTCTTCCTTCGGCCAGGCCAGGCCGATCTTGACGCTTTCGGGCGGATCGAGCGGCACGCTGGCCACGCGCGGGCTGGCCGGCCGCTGCAAAATGCCGTTCATCAGCGCCACGCCGAGACCGGCTTCGACCATGGCGAAGGCGGCGCTGACCTCGGAGGTGGAGCAGCGCGCCGCGGCCGTGATGCCGTGGACGGCGAAATAGCGCGAGTTGTCGCTCTCGCGGCCGGGATACATTTCGATGTAGGGTTCGCTGGCGAACGCCTCGGCGGGAAAGGCGCCGCGGGCGACAGACCAGTGCCCCGCGGGCACCCAGACGACCAGCTTGTCGTTGCAAAGCGGCGTCCACTGGAAGCTGCCCTCGCGCCGGCTGATGACGCAGAAGTCGGCGCGTCCCTCTTCGACCATGGCGGCCAGATCGCTGCTTAACCCCTCGGCGATGGAGACGGCGATGCCGGGATGAAGCCGCCCGAACTCGGCCACAAGACGGGCCAGCAGCGGATAATAAACGCCGTACGCCGCCCCGACGGTGACGCTGCCGCATTCGACGCCGCGAATTTGGGCGGACGTTTCGGCGAACTGTCCGGCGGTGCGCACCAACTCGCGCAGAACGGGCACCAGCGGCTCGCCCTCGCGCGTCAGGCTGACGCCGGTATGGTTGCGGCGCAGCAGCGGGAAACCGGCCTCTTTTTCCAGCGAAGCGATGATGCGGCTCACGCCCGACGGAGTGTAGCCAAGCTCTTCGGCGGCGGTGGTCAGCGAACCGCTTTCAACGGCCCGCAGCAGCACGGCGCATTTTTTCGTGTCCATGGCGTCTCCTTTGCTATGAGAAAGAATCAAGAGTTTTTTGTTCTTTTGACGATAAATCATCGGCGGCGCTTTGTCAAACGTTCGCGGCGGAAACGGACGGTCTTCGCCGTCCCGGGGGAAGTCTTTCTGTTGTCGCGCATATTGCCGAAATCTCATGCCTTGAGTTGTGCTTCCAGCAAAACGAGAATAATCCAATCAGGAGCAAAAAAACGATAAACACGGCGTGTTTCTATAATATTCGCTGCATAAAAATAACTTGCTTCGAAAGATAAGTTATGTTAAGATTTTCACGTAACAAATTTTATATTTAAAAATGGAGGTGCCAGCGTGAAAAAGTTCCTATCGATTATTTTGGCAGTTGCGATGTTCGCGTTCCCGGCGTTCGCCGCGGAGGAGGTGCTGGTCGGCGAGATTTCGACTTCGACGGGCGATTTTGCCGCTTACGGGTTTGCCGAAGTCGAGTCGGTGAAGATCGCCCTTGAAGAGATCAACGCCGCCGGCGGCGTCAAGGTCGGCGACAAGATGCTGCCGATGCGCGTCATTCAGTACGACTGCCGCACGCGCAACGAAGATATGGTCAACGCGGCGCGCCGCCTCGTCAACCAGGACAAGGTCGTCGCCGTCATCGGCCCCAGCGGCTCCGGCCTGTGCATCTCCGCCGCCGCCGTGTTCAACCGCGGGCACGTCGCTCACCTCGGCACGCTGCCGACGAACCCGATGGTGACCATGGACGAGCGCGGCAAGGTGCGCCCCTACAACTTCCGCATCTGCTTCCTCGACCCGTATCAGGGCGCCATCCTGGCCACGTTCGCGGTCAAGAATCTGAACCTCATGAAGGCCGCCGTGCTGTACGACGTGTCCAGCGACTACTCGCAGGGGCTGCGCGAGTTCTTCGTCAACGAGTACAGGAAGATGGGCGGCGAAGTCGTGGCCGACGAAGGGCACCGCGGCGAAGACGTGGATTTCCGCGCCCAGCTGACCAAATTCAAAGAAGCCAAGCCCGACATCCTCGTGTTCCCGACCATGGGCAAGTGCACGCCGCTGGCGATCAAGCAGGCGCGCGAGATGGGCTTCACCTGCCCGATCATCGGCGGCGACGGCTACGGCGACTTCTGGTGGGAGATCGCCGGCGAGGCCATGGAGAACACCTACTGGGTCAGCCACGTGGACAAGGGCGACCCGAAGCTGAAGGGCTTCTTCGACAAGTTCGAGCAGAAGACCGGCACCGAGTGCAAGGAATTCATGAACGCGATGATGGCCTACGACTGTCTGTACTGGCTGAAGGACGCCATCGAACGCGCCGGCAGCCTCGATCCCGAAAAGGTCCGCGACGCTCTCGAGCAGACCAAGGACCTGAAGCTGATGCACTGCACGCTGACCATGGACGAGTTCCATAACCCCAAGGGCAAGGAAGGTATCATGCTCAAGGCTGAAGGCGGCAAGACGAGCTACTTTGCCACGATCAAGCCAGAAATGTAAAAAGCGTTTTCAAATCCGACGGGTTCACTGCAAGGGGCGGCGGCGCAAGGGCCGCCGTCCCTTCTTCATGAAAGGGAGGAGTCGTCGTGGCAACCTTTCTGCAACAAGTCGTCAACGGTCTCTCGCTGGGCTCCGTTTACGCGCTGATCGCGGTCGGGTACTCGCTGGTGTACTCGATCCTGCTGTTTTCCAATTTCGCTCACGGCGGCTTTCTCGTCGTGGGCGGCTACGCGGCCTACGGCATGCTCAACTCGATGGGCATGAACATCTGGGCCGCGGGCGCGGGGGCGATCATGGCTGCGGGCGTCGTCGCCATCGTCACCGAGCGCATGGCCTACCGGCCGATCCGCGAGCGCACCTCGGCCACGCTGTATCTGCTGATCGCCTCGATGGGCGTTTCCATCGTCATCGAAAACGTTTTCGTCGTCACCATCGGCGGCCGTTACCGCGCGCTGCCCGAGGTGTTCCCCTCGCAGCCAATCGTCCTCGCGGCGCGCGAGGCGGGCGAAGCGGCGCTGCGGTTCTTTCCCGGCGCGGCCGAGGGGCTGACGCCGCTGCTGACGATCAGCGCTTTCGATCTGATATCGCTGGGCGTGACGGTCGTCTTCCTGCTGCTGCTGCAGATGTTCCTGATGCGCACGCGCTGGGGGCTGGCGATCCGCGCCGCGGCTTGCGACCTGCGCACGGCGGGGCTGATGGGCGTCAACGTCAACCTGCTGATCGCCATCGTCTTCTTCGTCGCCGGCGCGCTGGCGGCGGTGGGCGGCATTTTCCTGGCGACGCGCTACACGCTCTATCCGCAGCTGGGCAACATGATCACCACCAAGGCCTTCGTGGCGGCGGTCATCGGCGGCCTCGGCAGCCTGCCGGGCGCGGTGATCGGCGGCATCCTGCTGGGACTGGCGGAGATGCTGACGGCGGGATTCATCAGCAGCCAGATGCGCGACTTCGTCGTCTTCGCGCTGCTGATCGCGACGCTGATCATCAAGCCGTCCGGCCTGTTCGGCCGTGACATCCGCGACAAGGTGTAGGGGAGGGACCGTCATGAAAAAATCGCTTCTCGGCGCTCTGTTCCTCGCGGCTCTGGGCGCGGCGCTGGCGTACGTGCCGATGGACTATTACACGGAAGGCATCCTCATGCTGCTGTGCATCAACATGATCGCGGCCATGGGCGTGTCGCTGCTGACGGGCTTCACCGGCATCTTCACGCTGGGGCACGCGGCCTACATGGCCATGGGCGCGTACACGGCGGCGATCCTGATCATGAATTACGACGTGCCTTGGCTCCCGTCCGTCCTCGCCGGCGGCGTGCTGGCCGCGGCGCTGGCCTGGGTCGTCGGCGTGCCGACGATGAAGCTGACGGGCGACTATTACGCCATCGCTTCGCTGGGATTGTGCGAGGCCATCCGCCTCGTGATCGAGAACTGGCAGTCGGTGACGCGCGGCGCGCGCGGCATTCCCGGCATCGATCCCTACACCACGCGCGCCGTGGCGGTGTGGTTTTTCGTGATTCTGGCGCTGTTCATGTTCAATCTGATTTACAGCCGCTGGGGGCGCTATTTCCGCGCCTGCCGCGACGACGTCACGGCGGCGTCGCTGCTGGGGTTCAACACGCCGAGCATCCGCCTTGTCTCGCTGCTGATCTCGGCGTTCTACTGCGGCATCGCCGGCGCGCTGCTGGGCGGCTATCTCAGCTTCATCCAGCCGGCCATGTTCGACATGATGAAATCCACCGAGCTAACCTCGCTGGTGGTCTTCGGCGGCCTTGGCTCGATGAGCGGCACGCTGCTGGCGACCGGCATCATCACGCTGATCACCGAACTGTTCCGCCCCATCTCGCAGTACCGCATGCTGATTTACGGCGCCGTGCTGGTGATGGTTATGGTGCTGCGCCCCGACGGGCTGCTGGGCAGCCGCGAGATCTGGGAGTTCCGCCGCCGGCGCGCGGGAGCGGGGAAGGAGGAATCGCGATGAACGCGCCCATCCTTGAGATCCTCAACATCAACAAGTCGTTCGGCGGTGTCCACGCCGTCAAGGACGTCAGTTTCAAGATCGAACAGGGCGAGCTGGCGGGGCTGATCGGTCCCAACGGGGCCGGCAAAACGACGGTCTTCAACCTGATCACCAACGTCTATCCGATCGACTCCGGCGACATCATCTTCGACGGGCTCAGTACGATCCGCCTCAAGTCCTATCAGGTGATCCGCCGCGGCATCGCCCGTACCTTCCAGAACCTGCGCCTGTTCGGCAAATCCACCGTGCTCGACAACGTCATGACGGCCGCCCAGGTGCACCATACCTACGGCTTTACCGAGTCCATCACTCATCTGGGGCGCTGGCGCCGCCGCGAGGAGATCGCGCGCCGCCGCAGCATGGAGTTCCTCGAGCGCGTCGGCCTGGCGGGGCGCGCCGCGCAGACGGCCGGCACGCTGCCCTACGGCATGCAGCGCCGTCTCGAGATCGCCCGCGCCCTGGCGCTGGAACCGATCCTGCTGCTGCTCGACGAGCCCGCCGCGGGCATGAACCCCGAGGAAGTGGCCGACCTGAACAAACTGATCACGGGCATCCATCGCGACCTGGAGCTGACCATCCTCGTGATCGAGCACCACATGGACCTGATCATGCAGATCTGCCCGCATATCGTCTGCGTGAACTTCGGCGCCAAGATCGCCGAAGGCGGCCCCGACGACATCCGCAAAAATCCCGAAGTGCTCAAGGCCTATCTGGGCGACGACGAGGAGGCGATCTGAATGGCCGGACTGCTCGAAGTGAAACAACTCTGCGTCAGCTACGGCGCGATCCGCGCGCTTGACCGCGTGTCGCTGTCCATCCCCGCCGGCGAGATCGTTTCCGTCATCGGCGCCAACGGCGCGGGCAAGTCCACGCTGATGAGCGCCGTCATGGGGCAGGTGTCGTATCAGTCCGGCGAGATTGAGTTCGAGGGCAAGCCGCTGCCGCGCCGGTCGTTTCAGGTGGTGAAATCGGGCATTTCGCTTTCGCCGGAAGGCCGCCGCATCTTCGCGCCGCTAACCGTGCTGGAAAACCTGCAGATCGGCGCGTTCCCCCGCAGCGGCGATTCCGAAAAAGCCGTCAAAGAAGACATGGACTGGGTGTTCTCGCTGTTCCCGCGCCTCGAGGAACGTATCGGCCAGTACGCCGGCACCCTCTCCGGCGGCGAGCAGCAGATGCTCGCCGTGGCCCGGGCGCTGATGTCCCGGCCGAAACTGCTGCTGCTCGACGAACCGTCGCTGGGGCTGGCCCCCGTAATTATCAAAGACATCTTCCGCGAGCTGCGCCGCATCAACGAAAAGGGACTGACCATCCTGCTCGTGGAGCAGAACGCCAAACAGGCGCTGCTGCTTTCGCAGCACGCCTTCGTACTCCAGACCGGCCGCATCGTCAAGCAGGGCGTCTCGCGCGAGCTGCTTTCCGATCCCGAGATCGCCGCGGCCTATCTGGGCGGCAAGTAGCGTCCTATCTCTCGTGAAAATACAAAAACTCGCAGCGGTTTCTTTTTCGGAGGCCGCTGCGAGTTTTTTATGAACTTTGCCGAGCGGGCGTCTGAGGATTCGCTGCGGAAAACGAAGCGCAGTAAATGATCGGCGCCGTCGGTCATTTTTAAAGTTTTTGGCTTTGCCCGCGAGGCCTTGGGACGGTGATTTTATAGGCGCGCCACCGCCGCTCTCTTTGAACGGGGAGTGAGCATTTGCAATATTTAATGAGGTTGATCCGTGATTAAATACAATATTATCCGATTGGTTTTATATGAGTTTTACGGCTAAATATTATTGTAAAATATATAGCTAATAAGTTGACACTATTAAAATTAATATTATAATGACAGTCGGTAGTAAAAATTAGAGACTTCGAATTGGAGAATGGTGAAAATGCTAAAATACGTCATCAGGCGTCTTTTAACGCTGATACCGGTCATCGTCGGCGTGACTTTTATTGTGTTCTTCATTCTGAACCTTTCTCCCGGAGACCCGGCGGCCATCATCCTGGGCGAGCAGGCCACGGAGGAAGCGCTGGCAATGAAGCGGGAAGAGCTGCACCTGAACGATCCGCTTCTCAAGCGCTATGGGCGCTACATGTGGGATATGCTCCACGGCGACCTGGGCCTTTCCTACAAGAACAGCATCAGCGTCTGGGATCAGGTGATCGGACGGTTCCCCAACACCTGCGTCCTGGCGGTAGCGGGAATTATGGTGGCGTTGCTGATCGGCATACCGGTCGGCATCATCTCGGCGAAAAAACAATATTCGCTCATAGACAACGTGTCCATGGTTTTCGCGTTGATCGGCGTCGCCATGCCGAATTTCTGGTTCGGGCTGCTGGCTGTTATCGTTTTTTCGCTGACGCTCGGCTGGCTGCCCTCTCAGGGGATGGGAGAAGGGCTGGTCCCTCTGCTGCGGAGCATCGTCCTTCCCGCGCTGACGTTGGGGACGGGCTGTGCGGCGACCGTGACGCGGATGACCCGTTCTTCCATGCTCGAAGTGATCCGGCAGGACTATATCAGCACGGCGCGGGCGAAGGGACTGGACGAAAAGACGATCACCTGCCGCCATATGCTGAGAAACGCGCTTATCCCCATCATTACGGCCACCGGCCTGCAGTTCGGCAGCCTTTTGGGCGGCGCGATGCTGACGGAGACGATCTTCTCCTGGCCGGGGCTGGGACGGCTGATGGTGGACGCGATCAAGTCGAAGGACATCCCGCTCGTTTTGGGATCCATCATCTTCATGGCGACGACTTTCTCGATCGTCAATCTCGTTGTGGACATCGTTTATGCCTTTGTCGACCCAAGGATCAAGTCCCAGTACAGGGGAAAGTAGGCGAATTTTTATGGAGAAAAACGGGGAAAATATCCGGCTCCGTTCAGACGGGCCGGCAAAAGAACGCTCTTTGTGGCAGGAAGCGTGGCGGCGCTTCAAAAAGAACCGGATGGCGATGGCGGGGCTCTACTTCATCCTTTTTCTGGTGCTGGCGTCTGTCGCCACGACGGCGGTGGACGTCGCGACGAACGGGGATTTTTATAACCGCAACGTGATAAAACAGTCTCTGCGGCTGCGTCTTCAGAAGCCCAGCCTGCGGCACCCGTTCGGGCTTGACGAATTCGGGCGGGACATGCTTTTGAGGATGCTGTGGGGCACTCGCTATTCTCTGTTCATGGGGACGCTGGCGATCCTCTTTTCCAGCCTCGTCGGCGGAGCTCTGGGGGCGGTCGCCGGATATTACGGCAAGGCGCTGGACAACGTGCTGATGCGGTTTATGGACATTCTGCTGGCGATCCCTTCGATGCTGCTGGCCATCGCCATTGTGGCCGCGCTGGGGACCAGTCTCACGAACGTTCTGATCGCCATCGGCGTGGCTTACGTCCCCGTTTTCGCGAGAACGGTGCGGGCTTCCGTGCTGATGGTGAAGGAGCAGGAATTCATCGAAGCGGCGCGGAGCATCGGCTGCAACGACTTCACGATCATCTTTCAGTACATCGTGCCCAATTCGCTGGCGCCGACGATCGTCCAGGTGACGTTGGGGATCGCCGGGGCGATCCTCTCCATCGCGGGGCTTTCCTTCCTCGGGCTGGGGATCCAGCCGCCCACGCCGGAATGGGGGGCGATGCTTTCCAACGCGAGGACGTACATCCGGGACGCATGGCACATCACGATCATTCCCGGAATGGGCATCATGCTGACGATCCTCGCCCTCAACCTTATGGGCGACGGGCTGCGCGACGCGCTCGATCCCAGACTGAAGAACTAGCCGGGGCTTTTTGAGAAAAGGCGGGGAAGAACTGTGTCGGAAATTTTGCTGGAAGTAAAAGATCTGCATATCCATTACGCGACGGACGAAGGCGTCGTAAAAGCTTTAAACGGCGCTTCCATCGCGATCAGGGAAGGGAAAACGCTGGGACTGGTCGGCGAGACGGGCGCGGGAAAAAGCACGCTTGCCAGGGGCGTCCTGCGTCTGGTTCCCGATCCTCCCGGGAAGATCGTGGGCGGAGAAATCCTGTTCGAGGGGCGGGATCTGCTCAAGATATCCGAAGAGGACATGAAAAAGGTGCGGGGAAGAGACATTTCGATGATCTTCCAGGACCCGATGACTTCGCTGAACCCCGTTCTGACGGTCGGCGACCAGATCCTGGAGGTGATCGAGACGCATCACCATGAGATGTCGCGCGGCGAGGCGAAGGAAAAGGCCGAAGAGATGCTGGAAATGGTCGGCATCGCCAAAGGGCGGTACGGCGATTATCCGCACCAGTTTTCCGGCGGCATGAAGCAGCGCGTGGTGATCGCCATCGCGCTGGCCTGCAAGCCGAGGCTGCTGATCGCCGACGAGCCGACGACCGCTCTCGACGTGACGATCCAGGCGCAGATCCTCGACATGATCAATCAGCTGAAAAGGAAAAACAACACTTCGATGCTGCTGATCACTCACGATCTGGGCGTCGTCGCCCAGAACTGCGACGACGTCGCCATCGTCTACGCGGGCGAGATCGTCGAGGTGGGGAGCATAAAGGACGTGTACCGTGAGAAGCTCCATCCTTATACGAGCGGGCTTTTCGGTTCGGTCCCTTCGCTCTCTTCGACGGAAAGGCGGCTCCGCGCGATCGACGGCATGATGCCGGATCCCACGAAGCTTCCCGGCGGCTGCAAGTTTTACGAAAGATGTCCCCGCGCCGCTGAAAGGTGCCGCAGCGAACTTCCCGCGCTGGTCGAGTACGGGCCGGGGCATAAAGTCCGCTGCTTCGAATATTACGGGAAGGGAGGGACGGGGCTTGGCGGAGACGAATAAGATTTTGAGGGTCGAGCATCTCAGAAAGTATTTCGACACCCCTTCCGGCACGCTCCACGCGGTGGACGACATAACGTTTACGCTGGACCGGGGCAGGACGCTGGGCGTCGTCGGCGAATCGGGCTGCGGCAAGTCGACGATGGGGCGGGCGATCCTGAGGCTGCACGAGCCGACGTCCGGCTCCGTCCGTTTCGAGGGGGAGGATATCCTCGCTTACGGCAAAAAGCGGCTGAAAGCCCTCCGCAAGGACATGCAGATCATCTTTCAGGATCCGTTCGCTTCCCTCAACCCGCGCATGACCGTCGCGGAAGCGATCGCTGCGCCGCTTGTCGTGCAGAATGTCTACAGCCGCAGGGACAAAAAGAGCCTTCGCAAAAAAGTCGCCGAGTTTATGGATCTCGTCGGCCTGGCCCCAAGACTGGTCAACACGTATCCGCACGAGCTGGACGGCGGGCGGCGGCAGCGGATCGGCATCGCCCGGGCGCTGGCGCTGAATCCCAAGTTCGTCGTCTGCGACGAGCCTGTTTCCGCTCTGGACGTTTCCATCCAGGCGCAGATCCTGAACCTCATGCAGGATCTGCAGGACCGGCTGGGGCTGACGTACATGTTCATCACTCACGATCTTTCCGTGGTGAAGTTCTTTTCCGACGACATCATCGTCATGTATCTGGGGCAGATGGTGGAAAAGGCGCCTTCCGACCTGCTCTTCAGGAACCCGCTGCATCCTTATACGAAGGCCCTGCTTTCGGCCATCCCCGTCGCCGATCCCGATCTGCCTATGCGGAGGATCGCGCTTTCCGGGGAAATCTCTTCCCCGATCGATCCGGCGCCGGGCTGCCGTTTCGCCAAGCGCTGTCCGTACGCCGACGCCGACTGCACGTCCGGGGAGCTGGCGCTGGCGGAGGTCGAAGCGGACCATTTCGTGAGCTGCGTTAAAGTCAGGTAGCGTTTTCATCCAGGTTAAAAGCCGCACCGGCTTTTAATAAAAGGAAGCCGTCCGCCATGAGGCGCGGCGCGGACAGAATCGAAAGGAGACGAAAAACATGAAAAGCTTCAGCAAGGCACTTCTGGTGATCGCCCTCGGAGCGGCGCTTACGGCGGCTCTGGCTCCCTGCGGCGCGGCGAAGGCGGCCGAAAAGACGTACAAGGACACGATCGTCTGGGGGCAGGGCGCGGACGTGACGTCGTTCGACCCGCATCAGGGGAAGGAGACGCCCGCGGTCACCGTCACCTGTCAGATCTTCGACACCCTCACGGCCGTCGATCCGGCGACCGGCGAGGTCAGGCCGCAGATCGCGGAAAGCTGGGAACAGCTTGACGATACGACCTACGTTTTCCACATCAGGAAGGGGATCAAGTTCCACAACGGCGGCGAACTGACGGCCGCCGACGTCAAGTTCTCGCTCGACCGCGCCATCGCTTTCGCTTCGGTCTCCTACATCGTCGACTTCATCAAGGAAGTGAACGTCAAGGACGACTTTACGGTGGAAGTGGTCCTGCGCGCGCCGTACGCTCCCGCCCTGAGGAACCTCGCCGTTCCTTTCGCCGCGATCGTCTGCAAGGAAGTCGTCGAGAAGGACGAGGAGGGCTTCAAGCTGCATCCCGTCGGCTCCGGGCCGTATAAGTTCGTCGAGTGGAAGCCCGGCGACACCGTCAAGCTCGACGCCTTCGACGATTACATGGACGGCAGGCCGGCGACGCCCCACCTTGTCATGAAAGTCGTCCCCGAGACGTCGCAGCGCTTGATCGCGCTCGAGACCGGCGATCTTGACATCTCCTACGACCTCGGCGTGAACGACGTCAAGCGGGCGCGCGACAACGAAGACGTCGTTGTGCTGGAAGCGCCCAGCCTTTCCTGCTGGTACATCTCCATGAACATGAACAGGAAGCCGTTCGACGACCCGCGCGTGCGGGAGGCCGTCAATTACGCCATCGACCGGCAGCTCATCGTCGACACGATCATGTCCGGCAACGGGCAGGCGGCCGACGCCATCATCGCGCCATCGGTGTTCGGCTACTACCCTTCGGGCGTTTACGGGTACGACCCCGAAAAGGCCAGGGAACTCCTCAAGGAAGCCGGATATGAAAACGGCTTCAAGACCACGCTCTGGGTCAACGACAACCAGTCCAGGATCGAGATCTGCCAGGCGGTTCAGGCCATGCTTCTGGACATCGGCGTCGACTGCTCCGTCGAGGTCATGGAATTCGGTTCGTTCATCCAGAAGACCACGGCCGGGGAACACGACATGGGCTTCTTCGGCTGGACGACTTCCACCCGGGACGCCGACTACACCTATTACTCGCTTGAACATTCCAGCAAGCAGGGCGCTTCCGGCAACCGCTCGTTCGTCCACGATCCCGGGGTGGACAAGCTGGTCGAAGGCGGCAGGACCATTTCCGATCCCGAGCAGAGAAAGGCCATTTACAAAGACCTCGCGCTGCTGCTGAAGAAGATCAACAACAACGCGCCGATCTATTACTCCACCATCAACGTGGGCGCGCGAAAGGGAGTCGAAGGCTTCGTGATCGACCCCGTCGGCTATCATGAACTCGGCGCCGTGAGGATCCCCCGGTAGCGACGGCCGCCGTCCGTAAACAAAGGAATCCATAGCGATCGCTTCTCGAGAGATGGGCGCCGTGCGGGGACCCGACGGGGAGCATCGCTATGGATTTTTTTACGTCCCGGCGCGTCGGGCGGAACGGACGCGCCGGATTTTCAAGGAAAAGGAGCGATTGAGCGTGAGACTGGAAAACATCGCCTGGCCCCGGGCGGAAAAATATTTCAGGGAGAACGACACCGTCCTCGTCGCCGTGGGGAGCTGCGAGTGCCACGGCCGGCACCTGCCCCTCGGCACGGACACGATCATCCCCAACAGGATCCTGGAACTGATCGAGGAAAAAAGCGGCGTGCTGATCGCGCCGACGATCCCCTACGGTTCGACGAAATCCCTGGCGTGCTATCCCGGCACCGTCGACATCGGCGACGAACTGCTCTGCGGTTTGCTGACGGCGGTGATGGACAGTTTTTACCGTCACGGAGCGAGACGGTTCGTGATCCTGAACGGACACGGCGGCAACATCAAGCCGATCGAAAACGTCGGTTTCGACTTCGAGAAGAGGGGCTGCCTCGTGGCGCTGCTCAACTGGTGGCTGATGGCGTGGGACATGGATCCCGCCTGGAAAGGCGGCCACGGCGGCGGCGAGGAGACGGCCGGCGTGATGGGCGTAGACCCTGCTCTGGTCGACCGCGGCGAGATCGGCGGCCCGCTGGAGTACGTCCATCTTTCCGACCAATTCGAGACCACGGGGTTCCGGTCCGTCAAGTATAAAGGCGTCAATATCGAGATCCTCAGGCCCGTCGATCATGTGACCTCGACCGGCGGCTGGATCGGCCCCGACCATCCTTCGACCGCGACCGAGGAATGGGGGCGTGAAATGCTCCAAACCTGCGCCGATTACATCGTCGACTTCATGGAAGAGTTCAAAAAGCTTCCCCTTCCGGAAAAATAGGATTTTGCCGGGAAGCCGGCGGGACGGCCGGCGGCTCTTCACAAAAAAACGGAAGGCGGCCCTTCGGCAGAAGGGCGCCTTCCGCGGCGTGCGGACGCGACAATAACCGAGAATAGAGGAAACCATCATGAGACTGGAAAACATCACATGGCCCCGGGCCGAGCGCTATTTGAAAGAAGACGGCACGGTCATCATCGGCATCGGCAGCATCGAAAGCCATGGCCGGCACATGCCGCTGGGAACGGATACGCTGATCCCCGACAAACTCCTTGCCATGATCGAGGAAAAAACGGATGTGCTGATCGCGCCGACCATCCCCTACGGCGCTACGCAGTCCCTGAACGAGTATCCCGGGACGATAGACATCGACAACGACGTCCTTTACAGGTACCTTCTCTGCGTCATGGAGAGCCTGCGCCGCCACGGCGCCGGAAAGTTCCTGATCCTGAACGGCCACGGCGGCAACATAAAGCCCATTGAAAGAGCCGCCCTGGACATGGACAAGAAAGGCTGCCTGACCGCGGTGCTGAACTGGTGGCTGATGGCGTGGGACATGGATCCCGCCTGGAAGGGCGGCCACGGCGGCGGCGAGGAGACGGCCGCGATTTTGGGCATCGACCCCGCCCTGGTCGACCGGAGCGAGATCGGCCCGGCGCTGAAGCTCAACGACATCTCCGGCGCGATCAAGGCGACGGGGTTTTACAGCGTCAGCTACAAGGGCGTGAGCTTCAACGTCCCCCGCCAGATCGGCAAGATCACCGACAGCGGCTGGATCGGCCCCGATCATCCCGCCACGGCCACGGAAGAATGGGGAAAGAAAATGCTGGCGGCCTGCGCCGATTACATTGCGGACCTGGCGGAGGAATTCAGAAAAGTCAAAGCGTGATCCCCGCGCCGGTTCGGGAACGCGCCGCGGCGTGCGGCTCGAGTTTGAAAACGGAGGAAGTGGCGAACATGAAACGAGCGAACGGCCTGTTCCCGCTGGAAGCGACCGTCGAAGGCGAGAACGGGCTTCTCGAAAGTCTGTGCCCCGAAGGAGACCTGGTGTATCTCTTGTCCGGCCGGTGCGGGATCTACCACTGCCTGCTGGACATTGTGCGGTACGATAAAAAGCGGGTGGCGTACCTTCCTTTATATACCTGCGAGACCGTCGTGGCCCCCTTCGTCAAAGCCGGCTTTGCGCTGAAATTTTATCCGCTTGACCGGAACATGCGCCCCGTATTTTCCGAAGACGCGCTGGACAGCGTCAGCCTCGTTTCCGTTTGCGGCTATTACGGATTTTCCGCCTTCGACAGGGATTTTGTGAGAAAGTGCAAGGCGCGCAGCCTCACCGTCATGGAAGACATGACCCATTCAGTCCTGTCCGCGGACGGCCTTGACGAAAACTGCGATTACGCGGCGGGAAGCCTGCGCAAGTGGATGGGCGTCGCCTGCGGCGGCTTCGCGCTCAAGAGGCGGGGACGCTTCGCCCGCGCGCCGATGCCCCCGCACCGGGAACATTTGAAGCTGAGATACGACGCCATAGAACGGGACGATATGGAACTCTTCTGGAAAGGGGAAATGATGCTGCGGCGGATCTTCGACGATTTCGGCAGCGACGATGAGTCGGTCTATCTGATGAAACACGCCGATTTCCGGACGATCCGCAGAAAGCGGCGCGAGAACTACCGTACCCTTCTGGAAAACGTCAGGGAAAGCGAAAACCTTAAAGTCGTTTTCCCCGTTCTCGACGCCGGTACTGTCCCCAGCCACTTTACGGTCTTTGCCGGCGAAAGGGAAAAAGTCAGGGACGCCCTGCAGGCGCTGGGCGTCAAAACTTCGGTCTATTGGCCCCAAGGACCTTTGATCGAGCTGGACGGCCAGGAGGATACTCGGTACATATACGACCACGTGCTGAGCCTGCCTTGCGACCAGCGTTTTTCCGCGGAAGACATGAAATTCATCGCGGCGGCGCTGAATAGTTACAGATAGCGGCTTTTCTGGCTTCCTCCTCCAAATTTATGCGATAGATCTTTTCCCCGACGATCAGATAGTGCGCGTCGAGGCAGAGGCAGGAATCTTTCAGATCGCCTTTCTTGAGGACTTCCAGGATGACCTTGTGGGCTTCGTAGTTGTTTTTGTGGGCGACGGCGTACTTGTTGGCCGACGGCGCGTCGAAAACGTCCGCCCCCAGCTTGCGCGAATTCTTGACGGTCAAAAACATCGCGCCGTTGAGAGGGCTGAGCATCTGCCACATCTTGGTCAGGCGCGACATCCGCCCCATGTCCACGATCTGACGGTGGAACATCTCGTCGGCGGCGATGATCGCGGTCAGCGAATCGTCCCCGCAGGCCTTTTTCATCTGGGCCAGGGCGATCTCCATTTTCAGGACAGCCTCGTCGCTGCACTTCCCGCCGCACCGTTCCAGGGCGATCTTTTCAAGGCTCCCCCTCATGAAGAAAATTTCGTAAGCGTCCTTGGGCGAAAGGGTCGTGACCGAGCAGCCCTTGTTGGTCTGATACTCCACAAGCCCTTCGAACGTCAGCGTCTTCAGGGCTTCGCGCACGGGGCCGCGGCTTACGCCCATTTCCCCGGCCACGTCCAGCTCCACGATCTTGTCGTTCGGCAGCAGCTCGCCGTTGAGGATCTTGCTCCTCAGATAAGTTTCGACTTTTTTCGATAAGGTGACTTTGGATTCCATTTCGGCCTCTCTTGAAATTGTCATTTTGGGGTCAGGATTGTTTGTAAGACGGTCGCATTGTCATGAGTTTAGTTATTTTATGCGTAATTGTCAATCGAAAACTGTCCGGAGCCTTGGCCGGATTTTCATGGGGGGAGCGAACGGCGCGTGTTCGCTCCCCCGCGACGTTCGTTGTTCGAAGGAAAAAGCGGGAGCGAAGGGCTTCTTTGCGATGTTCCACGTAGAATGCGTCGTCATGGACGTAGCTGCGACAAGGTGTTTGTCTATATGCTTCAAAATTAATATAAAATCCCCCGCCCCGCCGCCCGCGGCCGCAGAGAAAAAGGCAGGCGCCCCTTTCAACGTTTTTCAGCTTTTCTTCGCGTTTTCGCGGCGGAGTCCGTTAAGTCCCCGCCGCGCGGTCGATGAATTTATGTTCTTGTTTTTATTCTTGTTTCGGATATGATCGGAGCATGAAAAACGGCCGCGCGGTCACCGCGGACGGAAACGGGGGATCGCCGATGGCGCGGAAAATTCTGGTTGTCAGTCACTGCCTGCTCAACACGGCGGCCAAGGTACGCCGTTACGACCGCGGCGAAAGTTCCGCCGAGGAACGGCTGCGGCTGAAAACGGCGCGCCGGGCGCTGACGCGCGGCGTACAGCTGCTGCAGCTGCCGTGTCCGGAATTTTTGACGTACGGGGGGCGGCGCTGGGGGCACGTGTACGAGCAGTTCGACCATCCTTTTTTCAGGAAGCGCTGCCGCGAGATGCTTGAACCCGTGTGCGAGCAGCTTCTCTGTTACGCGCAGGACGGCGAAATCGATCTTTTGGGCGTGCTGGGGATCGACGGCAGCCCCAGCTGCGGCGTGAAGTACACGTGCCGCGGCGAGTGGGGCGGCGAGCTGAGCGGCCGCGACCTCGCGCCCTTCGTGTCATCGGTCAGGCTGGCGCCGGGGCGCGGCGTTTTGATGGAGGAGTTCGGGAAACTCCTGGCGGAGAACGGGCTGAAGCTCCGTTTCGAGGGGCTTTTCGCGCCGGAGCCGGAACGGGCGCTGTCGGTGCTGGAGTGACGGCCGCGCGGAGCGGAAAGGTTCGGCGTGGGAAAAACGCGCCGGACGGCGTTTTATTTCGAGGCGCGCGAGCGCCGCAAGCATGAGAGGAGAGTTTTTTTATGATGAACCGGAAGACGTACGTGACGGCGTTCTGCGGCGTGGCCGTAGCGATGAGCATTGTGCTGGGCATCGTCACCTCGGCGCTGAAGATCCCGCTCTATCTGGACACGATGGGCACGGTGCTGGCGGCGGTGCTGTTCGGGCCGGCGGCCGGCGTGATCGTCGGCGCGCTCAGCAACATCATCACGGGGCTGATCTACAGCGTCAGGGACATCCCCTTCTGCCTCGTGAACATGGCCGTCGGCCTGGTCACGGGGCCGGTCTGCCGCCGGTTCCAGTTCAATCTGCTTACGGCGCTGCTGCTCGGTCTGGCGCTGAGCTTCATTTGCCCGGCGATCGGCACGCCGATCGGCATTTTCGTCTACGGCGGGCTGAACGGCTCGTTCTCCGACGTGCTGGTGATGGCGCTGGTCAAGGGCGGTCAGTCGATCTTCCAGGCGTCGTTCCTGCGCAACGTGGCGTCGAATTTCGTCGACAAGATCGGCACGTGCATCGTGGCCTATGCGCTGCTGAAGGCCATGCCGGCGCGTTTCCTGGGGAAAGAAAACGCTTAGCCTCCCGGCATGATCTGTCTCAAAGATCTGACGTACCGCTATCCGACGCGGCGCGGGGATCGGGATACGGCGCGGCGCGCGGCTCTGGACGGGATATCGCTGGATATTCCGTCCGGTTGTTTTATGGCGGTTCTGGGGCCGAACGGCAGCGGCAAATCCACGCTGGCGCGGCACCTCAACGCGCTGCTGCTCCCTTCGTCCGGCGCGGCGCTGGTGGACGGGCTGGACACGGCCGACGCGGGCTGCCTGTGGCGGATCCGCGACGCGGTGGGCATGGTCTTCCAAAATCCGGACAACCAGATCGTCGGCGCGACGGTGGAGGAAGACGCGGCGTTCGGCCCGGAGTGCCGCGGGCTGGAACCGGCGGAGATCCGGCGGCGCGTGACCGGCAGCCTGGAGGCCATGGCCCTGGCGGACAAGCGCGCGGCGGCGACGTCCCGCCTGTCGGGCGGGGAGAAGCAGCGCGCGGCGGCGGCCGGGGCCGTCGCCTGTCTGCCGTCGTGCCTGGCGCTCGACGAACCTACGGCGATGCTCGATCCGCGGGCACGGCGCGAGCTGATGGCGCCGCTCCATCGCCTCAACCGCGAGCGCGGCGTCACGGTGGTGCTGATCACGCACCACCCCGACGAGGCGGCGGGGGCCGACGTTGTGGCGCTGATGGAGCGTGGCGGGGTGCTGAAGCGGGGAACGTCGGCCGAAGTGCTTGGCGACGCGGAAGCGATGCGGCGGGCTGGTATGGAACTGCCGCCGGCGGCGGAACTGGCGCGGCGGCTCAGGCGGCGGGGCTGGGCTTTCCGCCTGTCGGTGCTGAGCGAAGACGAGTTTGTCGCGCAGACGTGAGAGGAAGCGCCCCGTCCCCGTCGGGCGGGGGAACGCCTTTACTGGAGGCGCGCGATCTGTGGTTCGGCTACGATACGCCGTCGGGGAAGGAAAACGTCCTGCGGGGCGTTTCGCTGACGCTGCGCCGCGACGAGTGTCTAGCGCTGATCGGCGCGTCGGGATCGGGCAAGACGACGCTGATCAGGCACCTGAACGGGCTGCTCAGGCCCGATTCCGGCGTGGTGCTGCTGAACGGGCAGGAGACGTCGGCGCGGTCGTTCCGTCTCTGCGACCTGCGCCGGGCGGTGGGGCTGGTCTTTCAGTACCCCGAGCATCAGCTGTTCGGGCGCACCGTGCTGGAAGACGTCTGCATGGGGCCGCTGAACCTGGGGCTGACGCGCGGCATAGCCTCGCTGATGACGCCGCTGTTTTTCGCCTCGCTGCGTCGTGCCGCGGACCTCGCCGAGGCGATGGACGCGCGGGGCTGCCGCGAAGGGCGGACGACGACGCGCCTCTATCCGCTGCGTTATACGGCCGCTGACCGCCGCGCCTGCGTTTGCATCGACGTGTACGGCTCGGCCATGCTGACTCTTTCCCTGATTCTATGAAAATGTTCCACGTGGAACATTTACGGAGAACGAAGTTATGGCAAGGGCTTGATTTGTATGTACCTGAAATAATTTGCCCGCATCGATTCTCTTGAACGATGCGGGCAAATTATTTCAACGCATTTTTTTTGAGTTCTGATGCTTCAAAGCGGTTTCGTTTCAGATAAACCAGTGGGCGCAGGCGTTGAAGCCGAAGCCGATCGCCATGATGCCCAGCGCGACGATGCCGGTGAAGATGGCCAGCAGCCGCGGCCTGACGGCCTGGCGCAGCATGACGAGCGACGGCAGCGACAGCGCCGTGACGGCCATCATGAACGACAGCACCGTGCCCAGGCCCGCGCCTTTGGCGTAAAGCGCCTCGGCGATCGGGATCGTGCCGAAGATGTCGGCGTACATGGGGATTCCCAGTAGCGTAGCCGCGACGACGGCGAGCGGATTGCCGCTGCCCAGCAGCCTGACGGCGAATTCGCGCGGCAGCCAGTTGTGGATCAGCGCGCCGATGCCGACGCCGACAAGGACGTAGCGGAACACTTTTTTCAGCGTGAACAGCATCTGTCCCTTGGCGTAGGCGAGACGGCCGGCGACGGTCAGCTCCGGCGAATCGGGGTCGGCGGCGGCGATTGACCTGACGAACGGTTCGACGTACTTCTCCATGCCCAGGCGATCGAGCGCCGTACCGCCGGCGACGGCCAGCACGATGCCGACGGCCACGTAGGCGGCGGCGATGCGCGCGCCGAAGATGCCCGTCAGCAGGATCAGCGAGCCGAGATCGACGAGCGGCGACGAGATCAGGAACGAGAAGGTCACGCCCACGGGCAGCCCGGCGCTGGTGAAGCCGATGAACAGCGGGATCGAAGAGCAGCTGCAGAACGGCGTCACCGTCCCCAGCAGGGCGCTGGCGGTGTTGGCCGCAAGGCCGTGCATGCGCCCGAGGATCCTTTTGGTGCGTTCGGGGGGAAAGTAGCTCTGGATATAGGAAATGACGAAGATCAGCGTCGAGAGCAGAATGACGATCTTGGTCGCGTCGAAGAAAAAGAACTGCAAACTGCCGCCCAGCCGCGTGGATGTGTCCACGCCGCAGGCCGTCAGCGCGCGGCCGACGAGGTCGCTGAGCCAGCGCATGGCGAGAATCTGGTTCTGGATGAAATTCCACATGGATTTAAAAAGCCGTCCTTTCGCGGCGCGAAGCTCGCGGCCGGGGCCGAAAGCTTCGCGCCGGGCCTTTTACGCGAACTTTTCCAGCAGCGCGGCGGCCTGCGCCGCGCTGGGGACCGAACCGGCCAGGACGACCTTGCCGTCCACCGCGATCGCCGGCGTGCCGATGATACCCATGGCCGCCATGACCTTCAAGTCGCCGACGAACTCAACCGGCGCGTCGATCCCCAAACGGGCGGCCGCCTCGCGCACGTTGTTTTCCGCCTCACGGCAGCGGGCGCAGCCCATGCCGAATACCTGGATCAGTTTCATTTTTTGTCCTCCTTGTGGCCGCCGCAGCCGCAGCGGCATTTTTGTTCCGGCGCGTCCGCGCTCCCGCGGGGAGTTCCGTTCAGGGCGCGACGCACGCACTCCAGCGCGCCGGGCAGGCAGGTCAGCCCGAGCGAGTAATAGCTGTTGACGCCGCGCTTTTCGACGCGCAGGACGTTTTTTTCGACCATCAGCGCCAGGTGCTTGCTCACCGTGGTGCGGTCCAGCTCCGGAAAAAGCTCCGCGATCTTGCAGGCGCACAGCTCGCCCTGCGCGAGCGCTTCCAGGATGAGCAGCCGCGCGGGGTGGGCGACGGCCTTGAACACGGCGACGCAGCCTTGCAAATCGCGTTGATCCATGGGATCCTCCTTTTTTTCGACAGATGTCCGCGATGAGACGTGAATAAATTTACACGTGGCTTTTGCGCCACATATTGTAGCGCGAACTCAAAATTTCGCAAGAGGCGATTCTTTACGGTTTTTCGTCCACGGACGGCGTATGGCGTCGTCGGCAGTTTCGTGTGACGCAGGAATAAAAACTGTCTTTAAGCAGCGCTGCGAGAAAATCTCTTTTTGCTTCAATAGTGTGTATTATATAAGTCTAACTTACAAATCAAACAATGCCGCGATTTCTCGCTTTCAGCGCTTCTAAAGAAAAGATCAAGTGCGAATATTCACACTTGTTGATGTAGATTATTTCTAGTTTGATTACTATGCTTCGCGGAACTCTTGCTTGAAAAAAACGAACGGGTAATCTATGATTATATTGTCTTGAGAGGGAATATTATTTTATGGCGATCGAAGAAACTTGCGTCGGATTGATGTATTGATGTGTGATGTAAAGAAATCGCGCACACGGGAGGAGAATTTTATGGACATTGTCAGGACTCGCCTGGTTCGCTCGCCGGTATGCAATCCGTGGAGAAATCTTGCCTGGGAAGAATATCTGACGAAAAACTGCGCGGACGACGAAGCGATTTTTTATCTCTGGCAGAACGCCCACACCGTGGTGGTCGGGCGCAATCAGAACGCCTGGGCCGAATGCCGCATCGAGCTGATGGAGAAGGAAGGCGTGACGCTGGCCCGCCGTTCGACGGGCGGCGGCGCGGTCTATCACGACCTGGGCAATCTGAATTTCTCCTTCGTCGTGCCGCGCGAGCGTTACGATATGACGCGGCAGCTCAACGTGATCCTGTCGGCGTTGCGGGCGCTGGGCGTGAACGCGGAATTCACCGGGCGCAACGACCTGACCGTGGACGGCCGCAAATTTTCCGGCAACGCCTACCAGCTGACACGGCGCGTCGGGCTGCATCACGGCACGTTGCTGGTCGATTCCAACATGTCGGTGCTGCCGCGCTACCTCAACGTCGATCCCGAAAAACTCAAGAGCAAGGGCGTCAAGTCCGTGGCTTCCCGCGTCGTCAATCTGAAGGAAGCGGCGCCGTCGCTGACGGTGGAGAAGATGTACGCGCCGCTGGAAGAAGCCTTTCTGGCGGAGTACGGCCGCGGCTGCGCGACGCGCGAAGACTCTCTGCCGGACGACGATCTGTACCGCGATCTGTACGCCCGTTACAGCAGCCGCGAGTGGCTGCTGGGACGCTCGCCGCAGTGCGAGGCCGCGCTGCGGCGGCGTTTCGCCTGGGGCGGCGTGCAGCTGTGTTTCGACATCGAAGACGCTGCGGTAAAGGATCTGCGCGTCTTTTCCGACGCCATGGACGGCGAGCTGATCCGGGCGGCGGAGAAGTGCCTCGACGGCCAGCCCTTCGAGTGGGACGTGCTGGCGCAGGCGCTGGAACGCGCGTTCCCGCAGCAGGCGGAAATGGGCGATCTGGCCGCGTGGTTCCGCGAGCATCCGGCGCTGCAGGCGTAACGACGCGGATTTCGGCGTATTTCACGTCCGCCCCCTGCGGACGGACGCGTTTTTTGTAGAAGCAGGCATCCCTGTGGGTGCCGGGGTTTGGCGGCGCTGTCGTGCAGGCTGCGCCTTTATGAGAAAGCAGGAGGTCAAAGGATGAAGAGAACCCCGATGTACGAGTGCCACGTGGCCGCCGGCGGCCGCATGGTCGATTTCGGCGGCTGGGAACTGCCGGTGCAGTACGAAGCGACGGGCATCAAGACCGAGCACCTGAACGTGCGCGCCAAGGCCGGTTTGTTCGACGTCTCCCACATGGGCGAAGTGACGGTGGTCGGCCCCAGGGCCGAAGCCTGGGTCTCCAGCCTCGTCACCAACGACGTGACGGAGATGCACGACGGCCAGGTGCAGTACAACATCATGTGCACCCCCACGGGCGGCGTCGTCGACGATCTGCTGGTCTACCGCTACACCAGGGAGCGTTATCTGCTCGTCATCAACGCGGCGAACGTGGAGAAGGACTGGGCCTGGTTCAACGACCACCTGACCGACGGCGTGAAGATCGAAAACATCTCCATGCAGACGGCCGAAGTGGCCCTGCAGGGGCCCAACGCCGAGGCGATCCTCAGGAAGATCGTCGATTTCGATCCCGCTTCGTTGGAATTCTTCCACTTCAAGGATCCCGTGAACGTGGGGGGCATCAAGGCCATCGTCAGCCGCACCGGCTACACCGGCGAGGACGGTTTCGAGATCTACGTGGACTGGAGCAAGGGCGCCGAGCTGTGGAACGTCGTCATGGAGGCCGGCAAGGACCTTGGTCTGATGCCGATCGGTCTGGGCGCGCGCGACAGCCTTCGCTTCGAGGCCGGGCTGCCGCTGTGCGGGCAGGAATTCACCGACACGCTCGGACCGCTCGAAGCGGGCTTCGGCTTCTTCGTCAAGGTCGACAAGGCGGGCGGCTTCATCGGCCAGCCGGTGCTCAAGCAGCAGAAGGTTGACGGTCTGAAGCGCAAGATCGTGGCCGCGAAGCTGATCGACAAAGGCGTGCCGCGCCACGAGATGGAAGTTGCCGACAAGGACGGCAACGTCATCGGCGTGGTCACCACGGGCGGCTACGGTCCCTCGCTGGACGCCAACCTGGCCAACTGCCTTGTGAACGTGCCCGCGCCGGCCGTGGGCGAGAACCTGTGGATCATGATCCGTGGCAAGGCCAAGAAGGCCGAAGTGGTGAAGAAGCCTTTCTACAAGAAGAGCTACAAGAAGTAGTTTTCGGCGCTGAAAAAATTTTGTGGAAATCTCTAAAAAATTTCAAGGAGGATACTGACAATGACGACCAAAGTTCTGCCTGAGCTGAAGTACACCAAGGATCACGAGTGGATCAAGATCGACGCCGACGGCTTCGGCCTGATGGGTATCACCGACCACGCGCAGCACGCCATGGGCGACCTCGTTTACATCGAACTGCCCGACGTCGACCGCGAGGTGAAGGCGCACGAAGCTACCGTGATCGCCGAGTCCGTCAAGGGCGCCAACGACGTGTTCGCCCCCGTGTCCGGCACGGTGGTGGAGGTCAACTCCGACCTTGAGGACGCGCCCGAAAAGGTCAACGCCGATCCGTACGGCAGCTGGATGGTCAAGCTGAAGCCCGCCGACCTGAAGGAACTGGACGGCCTGCTCGACGCCGCCGCCTATCAGGCGCTGGTGGAGAAGGAAGAAGCGGAGGCATAGTTCAGTTGCGGGAAATTTCGTCCGGAGGCGGGACCGCCGCTTTCCAGACGAAATTTTCCGCCCAAAGACCGTGATTTTCGAGCCGATCAATGGAGGTGCCGTATTTCATGAGCCAGTATATCCCCAACACCGAGGCTGATCGCCGCGCGATGCTCGACGCCATCGGCGTCGCGTCGATCGACGAACTGTTCTCGGACATTCCCGCTCAGGTCCGCCTGGCCAAGGCGCTCGACCTGCCTGAGGCGCTTTCCGAGCCCGCGTTGGCGCGCCATCTGCGCGCGCTGTCGGGAAAGAACAAGAATCTTGACGAGCTGACCTGCTTCTTGGGCGCCGGCTCCTACGACCATTTCATCCCCGCCGCCGTCGATACGATCGTTTCGCGCGGCGAGTTCACCACCAGCTACACGCCCTACCAGCCGGAAGCGGCTCAGGGCACGCTGCAGGCCATCTTCGAGTATCAGACCATGGTCTGCGAGCTGACCGGCATGGAAGTTTCCAACGCTTCGATGTACGACGGTGCTACCGCCGCGGCCGAAGCCATGGTGATCGCGGCCGCCGAAACGCGCCGCGAGCGCCTTCTCGTCGCCTGCAGCGTCAATCCCGAAACGATCCGCGTGCTTGGCACCTACTGCTGGAGCCGCGGTTACGAACTGACCGTCCTGCCCTGCAAGGACGGGCGGCTCGACCGCGCGGCCCTGAGCGCCGAACTGGCCAAGGGCGACGTGGCGGCGCTGCTGCTGCAGACGCCCAGCTTCTTCGGCGTGGTCGAGGATCTGACCGGATTGGCCGACGAACTGCACGCGGCCAAGGCCCTGCTGATCGTCTCCACCGACCTGCTGGCGCTGGGCTGCCTCAAGGCTCCCGGCGAGCTCGGCGCGGACGTGGTCGTCGGCGACGGGCAGAGCGTCGGCAGCAACGTCAGTTTCGGCGGCCCTGCCTTCGGCTTCATGGCCGCCACCAAGAAACTGATGCGCAAGATGCCCGGCCGCATCGTCGGCCAGACCAAGGACGTCAAGGGGCGCAACTGCTACGTGCTCACGCTGCAGGCCCGCGAGCAGCACATCCGCCGCGAGAAGGCCACGTCGAATATCTGCTCCAACCAGAACTTGTGCATCGTCGCCGCCTCGGTCTACCTCAGCCTGATGGGGCCGCAGGGACTGCGCGAAGTGGACGAGCAGATCTTGGCTAAAACGGCTTACGCCGTGGACGCGCTGGTGAAGACCGGCAAATTCCGTCTGGCTTTTCCCGGCGCTCCCGCGTTCCGCGAAGTCGTGTTGATCTGCGACGAACCCGTTGCCAGCCTCAACGCGCGCCTGCTCGAAGCCGGGATCCTCGGCGGCCTCGACCTCTCCAAAATCCGCCCCGAACTCGGCAACGCCTGGCTGCTGGCTGTGACCGAACAGCGTACGAAAGAAGAAATCGACCGCCTTGTGTCGATCGCCGCAGGAGGTGACCGCTAATGCTCCGCTCTGTTGAATCCCTGTTCGAAGCCAGCCGTCCCGGCCGCGTCGGTTACTCGCTGCCCAGGCTCGACGTTCCCGCCGCGCCGGCGAACGCGCTCGGCGGCATGGCCCGCGCCCAGGCTCCCCGTCTGCCGGAGATGGCGGAAGTGGACGTGGTGCGCCACTTCACGCGCCTGTCACACCTGAACTTCTCCGTCGACGAAGGCTTTTATCCGCTCGGTTCCTGCACCATGAAGTACAATCCCAAGATCAACGAAGCGGCCGCCCGCCTGCCTGGATTCGCCCGCATCCACCCGCTACAGCCGGAAAGCACTGTGCAGGGGGCGCTCGGCCTGATCCACGACCTGTCCGCGATGCTGGCGGAGATCACCGGCATGTCGGCCGTCTCGCTGCAGCCGGCCGCCGGCGCTCACGGCGAACAGACCGGCCTGATGCTGATCAAGAAGTACCACGAAGACCGCGGCGACCTCAAGCGCACCAAGATCATCGTCCCAGACTCCGCCCACGGCACCAACCCCGCTTCGGCCACCGTCACCGGCTTCGAGCCGGTAGCCGTTCCTTCCGACAAGGACGGCATGGTCGACTTGAACGAACTGGCCAAGCTGATGGACGACACCGTGGCCGGGTTGATGTTGACCAATCCCAACACGCTGGGCATCTTCGAGAAGAATATCCTCGAGCTGACCGACATGATCCACAGGGCCGGCGGCCTGTGCTACTACGACGGCGCCAACGCCAACGCCATCGTCGGCCAGGTGCGCCCCGGCGACATGGGCTTCGACGTGCTGCACCTCAACCTGCACAAGACCTTCAGCACGCCGCACGGCGGCGGCGGCCCCGGCGCGGGCGCGGTCGGCGTCAACGAAAAGCTGCTGCCCTATCTGCCCACGCCCATCGTGGTCCGCAAGGACGGCGCCTATTCGCTGGAGACGAAGGCCGAGCATCCCAAGAGCATCGGCAGCGTGCGCAGCTTCTACGGCAACTTCGGCGTGCTGGTGCGCGCCTACGCGTACATCCGCAATCTCGGCGCCGCCGGGCTGAAAGAAGTTTCCGACATCGCCGTTCTGAACGCCAACTATCTGGCCGCGAAGATCAAAAAGTTCTACCCGCTCGCCGTCAACGGCTTCTGCAAGCACGAATTCGTGGCCGACGGCAGCGAACTGAAGCACGAGACCGGTGTGTCCACCATGGACGTCGCCAAGGCTCTGATCGACGCCGGCTACCACCCGCCCACGACCTACTTCCCGCTCATCGTCCACGAAGCGCTGATGATCGAGCCGACGGAGACCGAATCCAAGGAAACTCTCGACGGCTTTGTCGACGCTCTGCAGAAGATCGTTGAAGAGGGCAAAGCCAAGGGCGCGGAAGAGTTCCATTCCAAACCGCACAGCACTGTGATCGCGCGTCCTGACGAAACCGAAGCGGCGCGTCATCCGGTTCTGCGCTGGCAGTTCTAGCATTGAAGTGAAACGCTAAAACGCGAAGCGGCCGCGCCGCGGGGGATTTTTCGCCACAGGCGGCTCCCCGCGGCGCTTCGTTTCGCGTTTTTTGCAATATGACAGGAGGAAGACACATGTATGATCTGATCGTTCTCGGCGGCGGCCCCGGCGGCACGCGCGCCGCGGAGCTGGCGGCGCATCACGGCATGCAGGTCGCGCTCGTGGAAAAAGCCCACCTCGGCGGCACCTGCCTGAACCGCGGCTGCATCCCCACCAAAGCCCTCTATTCCCACGTGATCGGCGGCAAGGGCGCGCGCGAAGGGCTGTGGACGCGCCTCGAAGGCGTGATCGACACGCTGCGCAAGGGCAACGCCCAGCTCATGAAGATGGCCGGCGTCAAAGTGCTGCGCGGGACCGGCGTCGTCACCCAATGGGAAGGGACCAAAAAAATGACCGTCGCCCACGACGACGGCACGACGGAACAGATCGAAGGCAAACGCCTGCTGATCGCCGTCGGCGCGCGTTCCGTGCGCCCCGAGTTCGTCGGCAACGACCTGCCCCAGGTGCTGACCGGCGACTGGGCCATCACCGATCCGCAGCTCTGGGATCCCGAGCGCAACGCCGCCGTGCAGACCGTGGCCGTGCTCGGCGCCGGCGTCATCGCGCTGGAAATGGGCATGATCCTGCAGGGGCTGGGGAAAAAGGTGATCCTGCTCAAGCATTCCGATCAGATCCTGCGCCGCCTCGACGGCGACATCAAGAAAAAGGTCGCCCTGGCCGTCAAGCGCCGCAAGACCGTCGTCAAAGACTACGTGCGCTTGACGGAAGCCGTGGCCGACGGCGACGGCCTGATCCTGCGCGGCACGTCGAAAGACGAGCCGTTCGAGGAGCGTTGCGACCGCCTCATCGTCGGCTCCAGCATGACGCCGATCCTCGAGGGCTACGGCCTGGAAAACAGCGGCGTGAAGATCGAAAAAGGCTGCCTCGCCGTAGACGCGCAGATGCGCGCCTCCGTCGACGGCGTCTGGGCCATCGGCGACTGTACCGGCGGCGCCATGCTGGCGCACCTGGCCGAGTATCAGGCGCTGGCGGCCGTCAGCAGCATGACCGGCGGCGAGTACGCCGTCAACCTCGACGCCCTGCCCGCCTGCGTGTTCATCGAGCCGGAAGTCGGGACCGTCGGCCTTACCGAAGAGGAAGCAAAATCCCGCGGCATCGACTACGCGACCTCGCGCGCCTACTTCGCCGCCAACGGCATGGCGCTGGCCATGGGCGAGGGCGACGGCTTCGTCAAGGTCGTCGCGCGCAAGGCCGACGGCGTGCTGCTGGGCGTGCACATCATGGGGCCGGAAGCGGCGTCTCTGCTGGGCGAAGCGGCGCTGGCCGTGTCCAAGGGGCTGACCGCGCGCGACGTGGCCTATTCCATCCACGCGCATCCCACGCTGTGCGAGTGCTTCCGCGACGCCTGCCTGAGGATTGTCGAGGGCTAAAATGGCGCCGAGCGTCTCGCTGCTGTTGCTGCCGGGACTGGCCGGCGGCGCGGACTGCTGGGGCCAGCCATTCCTCGCCGACCTGCGGCGGGCCGGCGCGAACCCGCTGCTTTACGCGCCGCCGCGGGATTATTCGTTCGATCGCGCCGTCGCCGCGGCCGCCGCGCAGATCGAACGGCGCGGCGCGCCCTGCGCCGTGCTGGGCTGGTCCATGGGCGCGGAAGTCGCCCTGCGTCTGGCGCTGGAACGCCCGGAGCTTGTAGGTGCGCTCGTACTGTGCGCCGCCTGCGCCGACCAACCGGCGCAGGCGCGGCGGGGCGCCGCGCTGCGCCAACTGCTCGAAGCGCCGTGGCCGCGCTGGCACGAACTGCTGATGCAGGCCATCATGCCGCAATCGCTGCGCGCCCGCCCCGCGGCGGCGCGGAACTTTATGCGCCTGACGGCGGCGCGCCGAACGCCGGACGACGCGCTCCTGTGGAACGCCCAGCGCGAAGCTCTGAAAGCCGCGCCCCCGCTGGGCCCCGCCCTGCCGCGAATCAAACAGCCGGCGCTGGTCTGCGCCGGAGAACACGATCTTCTGTTCCCGCCGGAAGAAGTCGAAAAGCTCGCCGCCGCCCTGCCGAACGCGCGCTTCCGCCTCTTCCCCGCCGGACACGCCGTCATGTACGACCGCCCCGAAGAATTGGCTCAAACGATCGCTGCGTTTTTGGCCGCTGTGGTATGATCGATGCCGTCATGAAAGCGCAAAACGCCGGAAGAAAGAGGGGATTCAAGGATGAATGACGTTGATGAAAAAAGCCTGCGAACGCCCGCTGTCTTTACGAGAGCGGTGACATCGATCACGTCGAGGTCGGTACCGTCGCGGGGCTGCGGTAGATCCACGAGGCCCTGTTCGGCGGGTTGTACGATTTCGCCGGGCAGATTCGCACGCTCAACGTCTCCGGGGGCAATTTCCGCTTCGCCAGCTGTCTTTATTTGCAAGAAGCGCTCCGCGCCATTGAAAAAATGCCCGAAAATTCTTTTGAGGAGATTACCGCCAAGTACGTGGAGATGAACGTCGCTCACCCGTTTATGGAGGGCAACGGGCGCGCCATGCGCATCTGGCTCGACCTAATGCTCAGGAAAAAACTGCGCCGCGTCGTCGACTGGCAGAACGTCGACAAAGCCCTCTATCTTCAGGCGATGGAGCGCAGCCCCGTCAATGACCTGGAGTTGCGCTGCCTCCTTCTGTCCAACCTTACCGATCGCATCGACGACCGCGAAGCCATTTTCAAGGGTCTCGAACAGTCGTACTGGTACGAAGGGTACCGTCATTAAAAAACGTCTCGCGCCGGACATCGTGATGTCCGGCGCGAGACGTTTTTTTGTTTCTTTGACGACGCGGATATTACGCCACCGACGCCGGCGGCACGACGACAGGCTTGGCCTTGGAATTGTCGATGGCGTGCACGGGGCACTTGGAGGCGCACAGTCCGCAGTTGACGCAGCCGGCCGGGTCGATGACGGCGAGCGCGCCTTTCATGGAGATGGTCTGCTTGGGGCATACTTTCACGCACATCTGGCAGCCGATGCAGCCGATCGTGCAGACTTTGCGCACGAAAGCGCCGGGCATGGGGTTGCTGCAGGCGACGTGAACCATTTTCTTTTTGGGCACCATGGCGATGATGCCGCGCGGACAGGCTTCGACGCAGGCTTTACAGCCCACGCACTTGTTGCGGTCGACTTTGGCGACGCCGTTAATGACGTGGATGGCGTCGAACTTGCAGGCTTTGACGCAGGTGCCGAAACCCATGCAGGCGAAAGCGCAGGACGTGGGGCCGTGCCCCGGCACGACGGAGGCGCTCTGGCAGTCGCCGATGCCCAGATAAACGCAGTCCTTGTGTGTCTTGTCGAACGCTCCCTGGCAGCGCACGAAGGCGACTTCGGGCTCGGTTCCGTCGGCGGAGACGCCCATGATCTCGGCGATTTTTTCCGCTACGGGGGCGCCGCCGACGACGCACTTGTTCAGCGCGCAGGCGCCGAGGACGCAGCCTTCGGCGTAGCCGTCGCAGCCGGGGTAGCCGCAGCCGCCGCAGTTGGCCCCTGGGAGCGCGGCGCGGATCTTGATCTGGCGCGGATCGACGGCGACGGCGAACTTTTTGGAGGCGAAGGCGAGCAGGCAGCCGAAGACGACGCCCAGACCGCCCATGACAAACATGGGGTAAATGATGGCAGTCATGGCTGTCACCTACTTGACCAGGCCGCTGAAGCCCATGAAAGCGATGGACATCAGCCCGGCGGTGATGAGCGCGATCGGCAGGCCGCGCATGCAGCGGGGCATTTCCGCGTTCAGCTCGATCTTCTCGCGGATGCCGGCCATCATCACGATCGCCAGCATGTAGCCGACGGCGGTACCGAAGGCGTTGACGACGGCGGTGAGCAGATCGTATTTCTCGTTCATGTTGATTACGGCCACGCCGAGCACGGCGCAGTTGGTGGTGATCAGCGGCAGGAAGATGCCCAGCGACTTGTACAGCGCCGGCATCATCTTCTTCATGACGATCTCGACGAACTGCACGAGCGCGGCGATGATGAGGATGAAGGCCAGTGTGTAGAGGTACTCCAGTCCGAGCGGCACGAGCAGGAAGTTGTAGGCCAGCCAGGTCATCACCGACGAGAAGGTGATCACGAACACCACGGCCAGGCCCATGCCCTTGGCGGTCTCCAGTTTGCTGGAAACGCCGAGGAACGGGCAGCAGCCGAGGAAGCGCATGAAAACGATGTTGTTGACGAAGATGGAGCTGACCAGCAGACCCAGCAGATTCATTTCGCCTCACCGTCCTTTTTCGCGGCGCAGTCCGTCTTATGGCACGCGCCCGCCAGCGCGCAGCCGCTGCACGAGCCGAGCTCGGCCCAGCCGTCGTAAGTGGATTCGGCCAAAGGCGCGCGGCTTTTCAGTTCCTTGCGGATCTTGAGCTGATGCATGACGGCCATGAGCACGCCCAGCGTGATGAAGCCGCCGGGGGCGAGAATGGCCAGCAGCGCGGGCTGGTAGAAATCAGGCGCGAAGACCTGAACGCCGAAGACAGTCCCGGCGCCGATCAGTTCGCGGAGCGAACCGATGATCACCAGCGCCAGCGTGAAGCCAAGCCCCATGCCCAGTCCGTCGCAGGCCGAGACAAAGACACCGTTTTTGGAGGCAAACGCCTCGGCGCGCGCGAGGATGATGCAGTTGACGACGATCAGCGGGATGAAGATGCCCAGCGCCTTGTCAAGCGTAGGGAAATAGGCGGCGATGATCAGCTGCAGGACGGTGACGAATCCGGCGATGACGACGATGAACGATGGGATGCGGATCTCGTCGGGGATGAAGCGCCGCAGCGCCGAGATGGCCACGTTGGAGCCGATCAGTACGGCCGTGGCGGCCAGCCCCATGCTGAATCCGTTCATGGCGCTGGATGTGACGGCGATGGTCGGGCACATGCCCAGCACGAGGACGAAGATCGGATTTTCGGCGAAAAGGCCGTTGACAATTGTTTTGAGAGGACTGCTCATTTACTTTGCCTCCTCTTTTTCCAAATGGGCTTTCCAGTAAGCGCGTGCGGCATTGACGGCGTCGGTTACGGCGCGTGACGTGATCGTGGCGCCGGAGATGGCCTGGATCTGGCTGCCGTTCTCGGGCGGCGTCTTGGTGACGTGCAGATCGCCGTCGGCCAGCCGCCCGTGGAACTGGCCGGCGAACGCGGGTTCGGAAGCGCGCGCCCCAAGGCCGGGCGTCTCGCTGGACTCGAGGATCGCGATGTCCATGACGCGCCCGGCGGCGTCGATGCCGCAGATCAACGTCATCAAGCCGCCGAAGCCTTTGGGCGTAAGCGTGAAGTTATAGCCGAGCGTTGTGCCGCCGTCGGAGCCGGCAAAAATCTCACTGATGATGCCGGCGTCGGCTTTGAGCGCCACGGGCGTGAAGTTTTTGGCGCCTGGCAGCGTGGCCGCCAGCGCCTCGTTCTTCTGGCGGACGCGCTGGGCGGCGATGGAGCCGCTGGTGACGTTCTGCACGGCGCCGAGGACCAGCCCCGTGACGGCCGTGATCGCGAACAGGATCGAACCGAGCTTAGCGATTTTTGGCATGGCTTTTCACCTCTCCGAAAACGCGCGGCTTTGTGGCGCGGTCGATCAGCGGCACCAGCAGGTTCATGATCAGGATCGAGTAGGAGACGCCCTCGGGATAGCCGCCCCACGTGCGGATTACCGCCGTGAGCAGGCCGCAGCCAGCGGCGAAGACGATCTGCCCTTTGAGCGCGATCGGCGACGTGGTGTAGTCGGTGGCCATGAAAATGGCGCCGAGGAACAGCCCGCCGGACAAAATCTCAGCCAGCGGCGCCGCCGGACGGCCGAAAACCGTGCACAGCGCGGCGACAACGGCAACGTAGACCGCCGGAACCTGCCATTTGATAATATCTTTCCAGAGCAGCACGGCGAATCCGATCAGCAGCGCCAGCGTGCAGCTCTCGCCGATGCAGCCGCCCGTCCTGCCGAGGAACAAATCGAGGTACGAGGGCAGGGCGCTCACGTCGCCGGATTTCATCAGCGCCAGCGGCGTAGCCGTAGACACCCCATCCAGCGTCCAGGTCGTCATCGGCACCGGCCAGCTGGCCAGCATCATGGCGCGTCCGGCCAGCGCGGGGTTGACGATGTTGCCGCCGAGGCCGCCGTAAAACTGTTTGACGACGACAATGGCGAACAGCGAGCCGCCGACGGCCATCCAGTAAGGGATCGTGGGCGGCAGATTGTAGGCCAGCAGCAGGCCCGTCACAGCCGCCGAGCCGTCGCCCACCGTGACCGCGCGCCCCGTGCATTTTTGCCACAAGAATTCGCAGAAGACGCAGGCGAGCACGCATACCGCCATCACCGCCGCGGCGCGAGCGCCGTAGCGGACGACGCCCATGACGCCGGCGGGAACCAGCGCCGCCAGCACCCAGGCCATGATCTGCGGCGTCGTCAGACCGGCGTGGGCGTGCGGAGAACTTGAAACGACCAGCTTATAATCCATTATTTCCCCGCCGCCTTTCTCTTTTTGCGCTGCGCCATGACGAAGCTCTTGCCGTCGCGGCAGCTCTGCGTCAGCGGCCGGCAGGCCGGGCACACGTACGTGCAGCTGCCGCACTCGATGCAGTTCATGCCGCCTTCCGCTTCGAAGCGCTCGTATTCCTTGTTCAGCACCAGAGAATCCAGCGCGCTGGGCACCAGCCCCATCGGGCAGGCGTCGACGCAGCGCCCGCAGTGAAGACAGGCCGAAGCGCGTTTAAGCAGTGTCGATCGCGCCGTCAGCGCCAGAACGCCGGACGTGCCCTTGACGGCGGGAACGTCAAGCGAGCGCATCGACATGCCCATCATCGGGCCGCCGGCCAAAACTTTGACGGGCGTTTCTTTGAAGCCGCCGCAGAAATCGACCAGCTCCCGAATGGACGTGCCCAGCGGGATCCGCACGTTCTTGGGTTCGGCGATTGCGTCGCCGGTGACGGTGACGACACGCTCCGTCGACGGTTCGCCGAGGGCGATGGCGCGCCAGCACTGCTGCACGGTGCGCACGTTGGCGATAATACAGCCCACGTCGGCCGGCAGCGCCGTGACCACGTACTCCTGCCCCGTCAGCGCCTCGATCAGCATTTTTTCGGAGCCTTGCGGATACTTGACCGTCAGCGGCTGCACGCGCACGTTCTTCACGCCCAGGCGCGCGACCGACTCGGACAGCGCCGCGATGGCCTCGGGTTTGTTGTTCTCCACGGCGATCACGCCCTCGGCCTCGGGGAAGAGGCGCAGCAGCAGCGCCGTGCCTTTGACGATCTCGTCGGTCGATTCCATCATCAGGCGGAAGTCGCAGTTGAGGTACGGCTCGCACTCGGCGCCGTTGACGATGAACCATTTAATCTTGTCCTGAGGCGGCGGCGCGAACTTGACGGCCGCCGGGAACGTGGCGCCGCCGAAGCCGACGATGCCCGCCTCGCGGATGCGCTGGAGATATTCTTTGGGATCGCAGTTCTCGTAATCGGGCAGCGGAACCCAGCGTTCTTCTTTCTCGTAAAGTCCGTCGTTTTCCACGACCACGCAGGTGTCGAACGAGCCGGGCACCGTTTGGCGCGGCCCCACTTCCTTCACCGTTCCCGAGACGCTCGAGAGCACCGGCGCGGAAACGAACGCATCGGCGCTGCCCAGCGGCGTGCCGACTTTGACTTTGTCCCCCTTGGCGACGACGGGCGCGTTCGGCGCGCCGATGTGCTGCGACATCGGAAACGCCAGATCGCCTGCGGGCAGATACGGCTCGATCTGCTTGTCCCGCGTCAGATCCTTGTTCTGAGGCGGATGCACGCCGCCCCAAAAAGTAGGAAATCCCATAAATCTTTCCCCCTTTTGCCTTTTCCGACAGCGGCTGAGTCTGCCGGATCGACGTATTTTGTATACGCGGATCGATTCGTTTTTAATGATAGCATTTTTTATGGAAAACAAAAGATTGATGAAGCAAGAAACATGTAAATTATACTTGAAAATATAATGATGTGAATAATGGCGCAAAGATTTTATATAAAAACGCCGCGTCGGCACGGCGAAATTCCATTGCGCTTCATTCGTCTTCCTGCGGCGCGTGGAACCTCGCAAAAGGCGAAACAAAAGCCGGGATCCCGATCGTTCGCGGAATCCCGGCTGATATTTTTCATAGAAGTTTCCCGGACGGATCGCAGGCGCAAGGCGGCATTTTCAGTTTTTCGCCGCCGCGGTGGATTTTTTCCGTACCGGCGTCGACGGCGGTACGGTAATAATTGCATTTGTAATTGATGAAATCAAGGACGGCCTGATCCTCGCTGAGCTGCCGTTCCATGGCCTGACGGCGGCGTTCGAACAGTTCGAGGCGCTGCCGCAGCGAGGCGTCGCCCTCCTTCAGCAGCTGGATGAAGCGGGCGATCTCCTTCAGCGGCATATGGGCCTTTTTCAGCCACAGCACGATTTTCAACGTCTCGATGTCGCCTTCCGAAAACGCGCGGTAGCCCGAACTTTTGCGCTCGAGGGAGGGCAGCAGCCCCTCCTTGTCGTAGTACCGAATTGTGCTGACGGGAATGTTCAACATCTGCGCCGCCTCTTTGATCGAATACTCCATGGCTCTCACCCTGCTCTTCAATAAGATCACAACGGTGATAATCTAACATTGAAGTGGGCTTCAATGTCAAGGGCCGTTCAGATGGCGCAGCCCCGTACGGGCAGGTAGAGGCGCGTCACGTAGTCGTAGTCTTCACGGTGCCGGGTCATCGAGGCGCCGCGCCGACCGGGTAATCTTCGGGCGACGTCCTTGCCGGCGCGGACGTAAACGCGGAAAAGCCGCGCCGTTTCGGCGGGATGAAGCGAGAACCGCCGCGCCTGCGGGCAAACGCGTATAATTGTGGTAAACTGACGGCGGCGGGGTGCCCGGCGAAACGCGCAGGGCGTGTTTTCGAGAATCTTGAACGGAGAAAGCGTGATGTGCGGTGACAATCAAAAAGAAGCTGATCCTTTCGAATATTCTCATGATCGCGGTGCCCGTGCTTCTCGCGGCGGCGTTCGCGGCCGCCGCCCTGAGCACGTACGGTCACAGCTACGTAGCCCCCGTGCTGGAAATGTACGAGGCCGAAAACGGCGTTTACTCCGCGCAGAATGTCATTTACGCCTGCAAGGATGTGCTCTCGTCTCCGGAGGAATGGGAGAAGTACGACTGGTACGAGGATCACGGCATGGTCATGAGCGAGCAAGCGTCGCCGAAGATGAGAATGCTCGAGGAAACGCTGCGAGACATGGGCTACCACTTCGAGATTGCGATCAGCCGGAAAGTCGTTTACAGCAATTTTCTGAGCGAAGACCGGGCGTATATCGACAGGAATTTCGGCTCGTCGTTGGACAGCGTCGAAAGTCTGACCATGACCGACGCCGGCGGTTCCATCGTCAAAAACGGCTTCGGACCGGAGCGCGAACGCGGCAGCATCACTGCCGTGTTTCTGACGAAGCGGCGCGGCGGCGTTCGCGGCGATTCCTATGTGCAGAAATACGTGGTTGCTTTTCTGGCTGCCTTTTTGATTTTCATTCTACTGACGGTGGCGCTCACCAATTATCTTCTCAGCGGAGCCATCAGCCGCACGATCCTCAAGCCGCTGCGCATCCTCAAACTCGGCGCGCGCGAAATCGCCGGCGGAAACCTTGACTTCAGGCCGGATTATGCGAAAGACGACGAGTTCGGCGACGTCTGCCGCGAATTCGACCGGATGCGCGACCGCCTCAAAGAGTCCGTGGCGGAAAAACTGCGGTACGAGAACTACCGCCGCGAACTGCTTTCGGGCATTTCCCACGACCTGCGCACGCCGCTGACGGCGATTCGCGGTTACGCCGAGGGACTGACGGACGGCGTCGCCGACACGCCCGAAAAACAAAGAAAATACTGCCAGGCCATCTGCAGCGGCACCATGGAAGTGGAGGCGCTGGCGGATTCGCTCCTGCTCTTTTCGCGGCTGGAAAACAAACGCTACCGCTACCGCCGCGAGCGCGTCCGCCTCGACGGCTGGCTCGACGAACTGATCCGTCACTGCCGCGCCGCGTCCGGCGGCCGGCTGCGGCTGAACTACGAGAACCGCGCTCCGTCCCTTGAGGTGGAACTCGACGCTCAGGAGATGCGCCGCGTGTTCGCCAACCTGTTCGACAACAGCGTCAAGCACGCCGGAAAAGACGGCGTTTCGGTCTCGGTGCGCGTCGAAGCGGAAGCCGGCTGGGCGAAGATTTCCGTGGCCGACGACGGTCCCGGCGTCGCCGCGGACGATCTGCCGCACATTTTCGAGAGTTTTTACTGCGGCGACAAGTCGCGCGCCCATCCCGAAAGCGGCAGCGGCTTGGGGTTGGCGATTGCCCGGCAAGTCGTGGAAGGGCACGGGGGAACGATCACGGCGCGCAACGACGGCGGACTGACCGTCGAGATCAGAATTCCCGAAGCCGCGCCGGCGAAAGGAGCGGGATAGCATGCGGAAAATCCTGATTGTGGAGGACGATCGCCTGATCGCGGAACTGGAGCGCGACTATCTGGAAGCCAACGGCTTCGCGGTGGAGATCGCTTTCGACGGCCGCGAGGGGCTGCGTCTGGCGCGGACGGAGGAATACGCGCTGCTGCTGCTCGACGTGATGCTGCCGGGAATTGGCGGCTTCGAAATCTGCCGCGAGGTGCGGCGGAGCAAAAACGTGCCCGTCGTCATGGTCACCGCCCGCAAGGACGACGTGGACAAGATCCGCGGGCTCGGACTCGGCGCCGACGATTACGTGGTCAAGCCCTTCAGCCCGTCGGAACTGGTGGCGCGCTGCCGGGCCCATATCCAAATCCACGAACGGCTTTCAAACGGAGCCTCGGCCGGCGCGGAACGCCCCATAGAGCTGAAAGAGTTGAAAATTCTGCCCTTGTCCCGCCGCGTGTTCGTCGGCGGGCGCGAAGTGGCGCTGGCGCGGCGGGAATACGAACTGCTTCTGTTCCTCGCCTCCAACCCCGATATCGTCTTTTCCCGCGAGACGCTGTTCGAGCGCGTTTGGGGCGAAGATCCCCTTGGCGACGCGGCCACCGTCACCGTGCACGTCAACCGCATTCGCGACAAGATCGAAAAGGATCCTTCCCGTCCCGAATATATCGAAACGGTCTGGGGCGCCGGCTATCGCTTTACGGCCGGCTAGGCTGAAGCTCCGAAAAAAATCCCTTCTGTTTGCCTCCGGCGCGCGCCGAAGAAAACGGAAGGGATCTTTTTACGCGGCTGCGCGAGACAGAGTTTAGGAATTGTTTAGAATTCGCTAAGAGAAGCGTTAGGTCTCGGGCGTACAATCTCTGCCTGAAAGGAAGGCCGGGGGCTTTCCCGAAAAATCATGACGGTGTCGCTTCGGAAGAGAGAAACGTGACGTACAAAAGACTTCGCTGCCTTCGTTTTCGGTTCTTTGTTTACGCGGCGCTCCGTCTCCGCCGCGCCGCTTGATCTGGCGCAGGTGACGTGGTATCAGGGCGCGAGCTGTTTGTACCGTTTCGGTCTGTTGAAAAGGGCCGCGGCACAGCGCGCCGTCAGGTGGACGGCGAACTGAATGGGACAAAGGGGTGGCGTTCGTGGAATTCTTCGTTCGTTATCGGACCAGGCTGTCGCAGCTGGCCGGCGTTTTTTTCGCGGGACTGTGCGCCTTTTCGGGGAAAAAACTGGAACTTTCGTTTCCGGCGGCGGCCGAGGCGATGTTCGCCGCGGGCTGTCTTTTGGCCGGGCTTGGGGCGGTGGGACGGATCTGGTGCGCGCAGTATATCGCCGGTTACAAGGCGGACCGCTTGATCGACAAAGGGCCTTATTCGCTCTGCCGCAATCCGCTGTACTTTTTCAGCTTTCTCGGCGCCGTCGGCGTGGGCTGCTGCACTGAATCGGCGACGCTGGCGCTGGGCGTTGCCGCGGCCTTCGCGCTGACGTATCCGGGCGTGATCCTGTCCGAAGAAAGGGACTTGCTGGAGCGCTTCGGCGACGATTACCGGCGCTACATGGCGGCCGTGCCGCGCTTTATCCCCCGTCTTTCGCTCTTTGCAGAGCCGCGGGAATATGTCGTGACGCCGCGCGTGTTCCGGCGCGAAGTCTTCGACGCGGTGTGGTTCGTCTGGCTCGCCGGGCTGCTGGAGCTGCTTGAGGTGCTGGGCGAGGCGGGGGCTCTCCCCAAACTGTTCTGGATCTATTAAAATACGGGCGTGAGCGCTTAAAAAAAATTTTCTCGAAAGCCGTGAGTCTTCGTGAATGAACGAGTCAATGAAAACAAGGATCTGAAGCGCGCCGCGCTGTCGTTCATCGTGCTGATGGGCGTCGTCAGCCTCTTTTCGGACATGACGCACGAGGGCGGCAAGAGCATTCTCGGCGCTTATCTGAGCTTGACGGGAGCGTCGGCGGCGGCCGTGGGGTTCGTTTCCGGTTTCGGCGAGCTGATCGGCTATTCGCTGCGCTGCGCGACGGGGCGTCTGGCCGACCGCACGAAGAGGTATTGGCTGCTGACGATCGTCGGCTACGCCGTGGACCTTCTCGCCGTTCCGGCGCTGGCGCTGGTTCCCGAAAACGGCTGGCTCTGGGCGGCGGCGCTGATCGTCGCGGAACGCGCCGGCAAAGCCGTCAAAAAGCCCGCCAAGGACACGCTGCTGTCCTTTGCCGCCGCGCAGAACGGCGTGGGGAGGAGCTTCGCGCTGCAGGAATTTCTCGACCAGCTGGGGGCGTTTTTGGGGCCCGCGGCGCTGTTTGCCGTGATGTACTTCAAAGGTTCCGGCGACAGCTTGGCTGATTACCGCCGCTGTTTCGCGCTGCTGGCCGCGCCGGCCTTGGTCACGCTGGGGCTGCTGCTGGCGGCGCGCCGGCTCTTTCCGCGGCCGGAGAATTTCGAGCCGGATACGAAGAGGGGCGCGGCCGGACGTTTCGCCCCCGGAAAAAAATTCACGATCTATATCTCCGGGATCAGCCTGTTCGCGCTGGGCTTCATGGATTTTGCGATGATTTCCATGCACGTCTCGCGGCGCGGCTTGATGCCGCCGGGCGCTCTGCCGCTGCTTTACGCCGCGGCGATGGGCGTCGACGCGGCGGCGGCGCTCGCTTTCGGCTGGCTTTACGATCGCTGGGGCATGAAGGCGCTGGCGCTGTCGGCGTTGCTGACGGCGCCTTTCAGCGCGCTGATCTTCCTGCTGCCGGGCGGCGGGGCGCTGTACGCCGGCGCGGCGCTGTGGGGCGCCGGCATGGGGGCGCAGGAATCGATCCTCAAGGCGGCGGTGGCGACGCTGGTTCCCAAGGAGTGCCGCAGCTCGGGCTACGGTTCGTTCCAGGCGGCGTTCGGTGTCTGCCTGTTCGCGGGCGGCTGGCTGATGGGCTGTCTGTACGACCGTTCCCCGGCGGGGATGGCGATCTTCTCCATGTCGGCCGAACTGGGCGCGGCCGCGCTTTTTTGGCGTACGGCGCGGCCGGAGCGGGGCGGCGAAGGAAAAGCCGCCGCGTAAACGCGTCGGAACCGGCCGGCAATCCCCGGAGAACGCGGACGCCGTGCTATAATGTGCTTGAACTCAGCCGGCGGAATTTTGCGGCGAGAAAGACATTCGAGAAAGGCAGAGGGGAAAAACATGAAGCGCACGTTGTTATCGTTTTTGGGAGTGTCGGCGCTCTGCGCTATGCTGGCCGCGACGGCAAACGCAGCTTCACGGGAGCTGACCCCGTTTTCAGGGTACAAGCCGGCGAAAGAAAACGCACCGGCCGCGAACCGCGTCGAATCGCGCGTGCGCGCGCAGTGGGCGAAAGACGCCCCGGCCGGAATCCCCGTCTGCGGCGAGTTCGTCGCCAGCAGTTCGGAACCGCAGGCAAAAATCCTCTTTTCGACCGATCGCGCCGTAAAAGACTTCAAGGTGCTGGCGTTGGCGTTTGAAAGCGTGGACGAAAACGGAAAAGTCTCGTTCGCGGTCAAGGAATTGTATCGGCTCGACCAGCTCACGCCGGAACATCCTCTGGCGGTCGTGACAACGTTTTTCGGCGACCTGCCCAACAACGGCGTCTCTTACGTCGGCGAAGACGGCGCGACGCGGAACTTCGCCGTCAACGTGAGCGGCGAGGACGGTTCGCTGATGCTGACGGAGTTCTGATACTATTTCTCAATCAAAATACCGAACACAGAGGCGCTGCGGGGGAGATTCACGAAGCGAGTTGCGCAGACCGCGCAGCGGTCGGGGTAGTCTTGAGCGACTGAACTCCTCCGCAGCGCCCTGCAAACTATATGAGTGCTTTCTATTGAGAAATAGTATGATATTCTCGGGAGCCGCAGCGAGAGAGACGTGCCGACCGCGATGTTCCACGTGGAACACTGCCTATGAAAAATCCCTGACGTTTCAGTAACCGTCAGGGATTTCTTTGCATTATTCGCCTGTTTCCTTGCGCGCTGAAACGACGAGATGAGCCCCTTTTGGCAGCGGAGCGGCTCTATTTTTTGCCGGCGAATTCGCTGCCGAGTTTGTCGGCGGCGAGAATGGCGTCGAACAGCTGTGCCGGGGTGACGTCGCCGATCATGTTGTGGATGGATTCGCCGGCAATGCAGGCTTTTTCGGCGGCGAGCATGACCCGCTCGGGATCGGCGACGCCCATTTCCGCCAGCGTGATGGGCAGGCCGACTTTTTGGCAGAAATCCATGACGGTGAGAAACTCGTCGCGTCCCGCGCCTTCGAGGATCAGCTGCACGAGCGTGCCGAAGGCGACGGCTTCGCCGTGCATGGCCGTCAGCTCCTTGAGGGCGGTGAATCCGTTGTAAACGGAGTGGGCTGTGGCCAGACCGCCGTTGTCGGCGCCGACGCCGGAGAGGTAGGTGTTGGCCTCGATGATGGCCTCGACGTCGGGGGTGAGGAGTTTCAGCTCGACGGCGGCTTTGGCGCGTTCGCCGTGAGCGAGCAGCGTCTCGTAGCAGAGCCGGCACAGGGCCATGGCCGAACGGGTGATGCCGCCGTTTTCCAGCGAGGGGGCCTTGGCCTTCTCGCACATGCGGGCCTCGAAGTAGGTTCCCAGCGCGTCGCCCATGCCGGAGACGAGGAAGCGCACGGGAGCTTGGCAGATGATCGAGGAATCGACGATGACGGCGTCGGGATTGTTGGGGTAGAAGATGTATTCCTTGAACGTGTGGTCGTTTTCGTACAGCACGGACAGCCCGGTGCAGGGAGCGTCGGTCGCGCAGACGGTGGGGATGGAGATGACTTTGCGCCCCTCGTAATAAGCTGCCGGCTTGGCCGTGTCGATGGCGCTGCCGCCGCCTATGCCGGCGACCACGTCGATGTTCTCGTCGCGGATGATCTTGCGCATCTTCTCGATCTCGCCCACGGAGCTGACGCCGCCGAACACTTCGAAACGCAGCGTCACGTCCTTGCCGGCGCAGCTCTTCTCGATCTTGGGGCGGCACGCCTTTTCGCCGCTTTTCGAGCAGATGAACAGGAACGACGTGCCCATGTCCTTGACGATGTCGTAGAATTCGTTCAGCGCGTTTTCTCCCTGAACGTATTTGTGCGGGGCTCTCATCAGTTTCAGCATTGTTCGTTTCCTCCTGTTTTCGGGGATTGAGGGTGCGGCAGCAACGTCGCGTTCCGTTATGAGGTGTTTCGATTGAGACTCGCTATCGGTCTTGCGCTGGTGGGAGCGCGCCCGCGTCACTCTCGAAGCGGCGGAAACGCGCTCTAATACAGCGCTCTGGAGGGCATTTCGATCATCCGCATCAGGATGCCCAGAAACTCGGCTGCCGGAGCGCCGTCCACGATCCTGTGGTCGTGAGACAGCGACAGCGCCATCATCGGACGGATGCGAACCTCTCCGTCCACCGCGACCGGCACGTCTTTGGTGCGGCCGACGCCGAGAATGGCCGCCTGAGGCGGGTTGATGATCGGGGTGAAGTGCTCCGTCGAGCGGTAGCCGCCCAGATTCGTCAGGGTAAAGGTTGCGCCGGTAAAATCTGTCTCCGTCAGGCGATTTTCCCGTGCGCGCGCCGCCAGGTCCTTGATCTCCGCGCTGATCTCGCGGAGCCGTTTTTTGTTGGCGTCGCGCACGACGGGTACCACGAGGCCGTTTTCCAGCGCGATGGCGATTCCCATGTGGACGTTGCGATAGATTTTGATCCCGTCCGGCTCCATGAGGGCGTTGAAAATTCGCTTCGTCTCCAGAGCACGGGCGGTGAGCATGACGAGAAGATCCGTCACGGTGACTTTTTCGCTCTCCGGCAGGTTTTCGTTGATAGCCCGCCGTGCGGCCAGCAGTTCCGTCATGTTGACGCTGGCATGATGGTCGACCTTCGGGATCTCCAGCCAGCTCCTCAGCATGTTCTCCCCGATGACCTGGCGTATTCCGGCATAGGGCATGATCTCGAAGGCGTCAGGCTCGCCTGGCGCCGGCGAAGTTTCCTGGGGAAGCCCCTGCGCCAGGGCCCTTTCCACGTCCTCGCGCACGATACTGCCGTTCGGCCCCGTCCCTGCGAGGCGCGACAGATCGAGGCCGTGCTGTTCGGCCAGCTTGCGAGCCACGGGAGTCGCTCTCGGCTTTTTTCCGCCGGCGCCGGGCGCCGATTTCGATACGGCCGCAGCCGCGGCTGGCTGTGCCGCCTCAAGGGCCGGCGCTGCGCCTGCCGCGTCGGGAACGCTCTCGCCGGCCGCTCCGATGTAGCCCATCAGTCCCCCCACGGGAAGTTGCGTTCCGACAGGGGCCGTTATCCTCAGAAGCACCCCTTCCGCCGTGGCCTCGAGCACGTTCGCGATCTTGTCCGTCAACACTTCCGCGATCGCCTCCCCCTTCCTGACGGGATCGCCTTCTTTTTTGAGCCATTTGCCTATCCTGCCGACTTTCATGGTGAGCCCTAATTTGGGCATTGTGATCTCGGTTGCCATAGATGACCTCCAGCAATTGTCATTGCAGATGAATCCCCAGCACCTCCGGCCGACTGAAGAAGCCGTCGGCAACAGCATTCCTGAGAGCCCGATCCGGGGCCACCACGTTCGGACCATCCCGATCCAAGCGGATCTTCCCGCGATCTCCCTCTTGGAACTCTACCTCCCGTTCGCCGTCCAAGGCGACGATACAGGGAATAGGTGCGATCTCCACGCTTTCCCCAAGTTCCATGCGGCATGGGGCGGATGTCCCGACCGGAAGCAGCAATCCCGGAGCGATGGCGGCGACGCGGTCCCGCCTCGAGGGATCCAAGGCGATGAAGGCACCCCACGGATCGTGGACGGTCACGGGAGCCAACGTCCCCAGCAGAGAGGCGATACCGATGTTATGGGCCTCGCCGCGCGTAAAAACCGCCATCCGCATGTCCTCCACATCCCACATGGCGCGGGAAGCGACAAACGGGTTGTCCAAAACCACCGCGTCGATCAGGGCGATGTCCGCGAGGACGCCGTTCCGAAACACGGTGAGGCGTTTTGAACGGTGCACGGCGTCGGCGCCGGCGTATCCTTGGGCAACGGCTCCGGCGGCAAGCCCCGCGATCGTCCCCTCCAAGAAAAAGGGAAAGACGTTGTTCGTGCCCGTAGAGATGGGGAGCAGGGGGACATCCCCACAGCTTTTGGCGACCATGCGGTTCGTCCCGTCGCCCCCCAGTGTCACGATGCACCCCGCCCCCGCCTCGGCAAGGGCGGCGGCTGCGTTGCTGGAGTCGAGCTGCGTCGCTGTCAGCTCCATTTCCAGCGGCGCGATTTCCAGATTCAGGGAGTCACTGCGGCGCATGCCCGCAACCGCTTTGGCGACAATGCCGTAGTAGTCGGGCATGTAGAGCACGCGCTCGACCCCTGTACCCGAGAGGGCGAGCAGAACCCTGCGGACGATGTTTACCTTCTCCTGATTGTCGAAGACCGTGCCATAGGCGACCAAACGGCGAATGTCCTTGCCGGACGCCGGATTGGCGATGATTCCCACCGTCGCGGGAGCTGCCATCCTCATATCCCCTTTCGGTCCGAGCTTAACCCCGGACAAGTTCCTTTGCCGCCGCGACGATTCGCGTCTCGTCGGGAATCCAGAGCTTCTCCAGAGCGGGGCTGAAGGGAATGGGGGTGTCGGGGGCGGTGACGCGCTTGACGGGAGCGTCCAGGTAACCGAATCCTTCGTCGGCGATGACGGCGGCGACTTCTCCGCCGAATCCGCCGGTCTTGACGGCCTCGTGCACGATCACCGCGCGTCCGGTCTTCTCCACAGAGCTCAGCAGGGTCTCTTTGTCCAGAGGCGTAAGAGTCCGCAGGTCTACGACCTCTGCGTTGATGCCCTCCGCCGCCAGCATCTCGGCCGCGGCAAGGGTCTTCGGCACCATGCCGGACCATGTGATGAGGCTGACGTCCGTGCCGGAGCGCTTGATGTCCGCCTTGCCGATCGGGACGACATACTCTCCTTCCGGGACGTCCCCTTGCATCCCCAGCATCAGCTTGTGCTCCAAGAACACAACGGGGTTGTCGTCGCGGACGGCAGCCTCCAAGAGCCCTTTGGCGTCCGCCGGCGACCCCGGCATGACCACCTTGATGCCCGGAATATGAGCAAACCACGCTTCATTGGACTGTGAATGCTGGGCGGCAGCCGAAACTCCGGCGCCGACGGGCGCGCGAATCACCATCGGGATTTTTGTCTTGCCGCCGAACATGTAGCGCATCTTGGCCGCCTGATTGTAGAGCTCGTCCAAGCAGACGCCCATGAAGTCGGCGAACATGATTTCCACGATCGGACGCAGTCCCGTAGCGGCCGAGCCCACTCCGAGCCCCATGATCGCCGTCTCGGTAACTGGCGTGTCCACGACGCGTTCCTTGCCGAACTCCTCCTGCAGGCCCGCCGTTACGCCGAAGCAGCCGCCGAAAATTCCCACGTCTTCCCCGGCCAAAAACACGCCGGAGTCCCTGCGCATCTCCATGCGGATGCCGTCCCTGATCGCTTCACTGTAACTCATCTGAGTCATCGTTTTCACCTCTTCTTGTCCGGATGGAATCACTCAGGCCAGTACGTCGGTGAGCAGCTCGCTTGGCGACGGATCGGGGCCGCTCTCCGCAAACTGAACCGCGGCTTCGATCTTCTGAAGGATTTCCTTCTGCATGGCCGCGAGCTCGTCCTTGGAGGCGTATCCCAGTTCCTCCAAACGCTTTTCAAGACGTGGCAGCGGATCCTTGGCAACCCAGTTCTTCTGCTCTTCGGGATCCTTGTATTTTCCCGGATCGCCCTCGAAGTGACCGCGCTGGCGCCAGGTTTTGCATTCGATCAGGCTGGGCCCGTCGCCCTTGCGGGCGTTTTCGATGGCCGCGCTGGCTGCCTCGTAGACCGCCATGACGTCGTTGCCGTCCACGCTCGCGCCCGGTATGCCGTATCCTTCGCTGCGGTCGGCGATGTCGTTGATGTTCATGCCCGCTTTCTGGTAGTTGGAAATGCCGTACATGTTGTTCTCGCAGACGAAGACGACCGGCAGTTTGTGGATCGAGGCGAAGTTGATTCCTTCATGGAACGTGCCCCGATTCGAGGCAGCGTCTCCGAAGAAACAGACTGTCACATCGCCTGTCTTGCGGTATTTGCAGGAAAACGCCGCGCCTACGGCGATCGGGAATCCCGCTCCGACGATCCCGTTGGCCCCGAGGATGCCCAGGTCCACGTCAGCGATATGCATGGATCCTCCCTTGCCCTTGCAATACCCTGAGGCCTTTCCAAAGAGCTCGGCCATCATCAGGTTGACGTCGCCCCCCTTGGCCAGAAGATGTCCGTGCCCACGATGGGTGCTTGTGATGTAGTCGCCTTTCTTCAGATTGGCACATACTCCCGTGGCGACGGCCTCTTCTCCCACATAAAGGTGAACGAAGCCGGGGATCCTTCCGGCCGCGAAGAGCTCGGCCGCCTTCAGTTCGAAGGAGCGAATCATGAACATCGTCCTGTACATGTCCAGAAGTTTCTCTTTCGTGACCTTCATGCCTTTACCTCCTTAAGAATTTCTCATTCACACGAATCCCTGCCGGCCGTTCATTCCACGTAGACGGTCAGGGACGCCAGTGCCACGACGATGGAGCTGCCTTTTCCCAACTGAGGAAGATGAAGCCCTTCGGTAAGCATTCCCCCTTCCTGAACTGTGAGCTCCACTGTGCCAAAGGGAACCGACTTGATCACTTGTTCTTTGTCCAGCAGTTCCGGCGTGGGGCAGCATATCTTCAGGCGAATGGACATGTCGTCCGGTTTCTCCAGCTTGGCTACCTCGAAGATCCCGCAGAGGCAGCTTTTAGAAACGGCGTCGCGTACCGCTCGCTTCGCCGCCTTCGTGACGTCCCCGCCGTGAAGATCTGCCCCCATGCCCAGCTCCACAATGAAACGCTTCATAGATGCAAACCCCCTTTCATTTCTTGATGTTAAGCCTGTTCCGAGTGGCAAAATCCGCTTCACCGCATCGGAATAAAATATTTACAAGAAGAAGTAGCATATTTTTTATCTTTATGTTATATTTTACACCAAGGGAGTTGTTAGATCAATGGGGTTGAAAAATATTGTCATAAAAGACGACATGCCAGCAGAAAAAATGTCGTCAAGACAAGACGGACAAGGCGAAGAGATGGCATTGCCCCACGGGGAGTTCGAATACGGTTCCTTCGAATGGTGGCAGGAGACGGTAGACGTCGTGAAACTGGAAGATCTTTTCCGGAGTTTCGCTCGTCTCTTCCAGGTGGGAGTTTGCTTGATGACTCCGAAGGGGCAGAAGGTGATCTTGGTCAATGCCTCGGAATTCTGCGATCACGTGCACTCGATACGCAAGGGCAAGGCCACTTGCGATGCGTGCGATAAAAGGGCCACACGAACCTCGCTGAAACAGGGGGACATTCACATTTATACCTGCGCGAACGGTCTGACCGATCTGTGCGCTCCGCTTTATATCAACGGACGCCTGGCGGGATTTCTGGCCTCGGGGCAGGTCCAGTCCAAGACCGTTGACGGCGCGGGACTTGAGGCCGTTTCAAAACGCTGGACCTTTGTGAGAAATGACGAGGAGCGCGCGTTTTTGATCGAAAAGTACCGGCAGCTTCCTATCCTGGATGAGACCGAACTGAAACGGGCGCTCGAGATCATGCGCCTTCTTTCCACGCAGATCGTCGAATTATGCGAGATCAATCTGGCTCGGCAGAAGATTCTCGAGCAGAGCCTTTTGTTGTCCCAGCAGAGGCAAAGAGGTGCGGATATGGAACACGCGCTCCATCGTGCCCAGCTGAAAGCTCTGAGGAACCAGATCAATCCGCACTTCCTCTTCAACAGTCTGAACTGTATCGCGCGCTTGGCTCTTTTCGAGACCGCCAAGAAAACGATGGAGATGACCGAGCAGCTTGCGGACTATCTGCGCTATACCCTGCAGGAGCAGAGTGAACATGGATTGGTCTGCTTCGGCGAAGAACTCCAGTGCGTGCGCAGCTACCTTGCGATCTACCGGGTTCGCTTCGGAGACCGCCTCTCTTTTTCCGTCGAGGAGGACCCGGAGGTGCGCGAGTGTCTGATCCCTTTCATGCTGCTTCAGCCTTTGGTGGAGAACGCCCTGATCCATGGGCTCGAACCCTCGCTTCGGAAGGGGAAACTCCTCTTGGCGGCGAAAAAAGAAAAGGACTCCATCCATATCGTTCTGAAGGACAACGGAGTGGGGTTCGAGATGAACCGTTTTCGGGAAGGGATGGGACTGGCGAACGTTCGGAAACGTTTGCACCTCTACTACGAGAAGTCTGCTTCCATAGAAGTCAGGAGTATCCCCCGCGGAGGAACCCGCATCGAACTGCGGCTTCCGGAAAGGCCGGTGAACCTTCCATGAACTTGGAGTCCGCTGTGTCTGCGCTTGAACTTCCATCGATTCCGCCGTTGAGAGCGCTCGTCGTTGAAGATGAGAAGCTGGAGCGCGACGCGTTGGTCTTGCTGCTCCGCGGTTTTTTCCCGTCGCTCGAGATCGACGAGGCCGGAAACGTTCCTGAGTTCGAGCGCTTTGCCCGGGAACGCCCTCCGGACATTGTGCTGCTGGACATCAGTCTTCCCGGCGGAAACGGGATGCTGAGCCTGGAGCGGTTGCGCCGCGAAGGTTTGGGCGCTCAAGTCGTGGTCGTCACGGCCTACAATACCCTCGCGAACCTGGCCCGCGCTTTGGAGGACGAGGTCGCCTCTTTCCTCTGGAAGCCGGTCCGGGCAGAGGCTCTGCGGGAGGCAGTGGAAAAGTGCGTCCATCGCCGGGAGACGGAGATCCGCCAGGCCATGCGCATCAAAGCGCTGGAACAAAGGTTCAAGGAGGCGCTCAAAGAGTTAGCGGAGCACGGAGAACTTCTCTCCGCCTCTGTGGAAGGGGTGGACGATACGGAGTGCTCGCCTGTCCGCAGAGCCGTGGCTTTCATCCGGGAGGAACCTGGCAAGGCGTCCCTGGAAGAAGCCGCGAGGCACGTCGGCGTCAGCCCCGGGCATCTCAGCCGCCTGTTCCGGGAGGAGGGCGTCCGTTTCATGGATGTATTGAAGGACGCCAGGATGCAGCGGGCGCGTACTCTCCTTCTCTCGGGGGCTTCCGTGCGGCAAGCTGCCCGGGAATCGGGATACGGCAATGCTGCCTACTTTGGGCTCGCCTTCAAGAAAATATTTGGAATCGCTCCGAGCACATTGCGGAGAAGGCCAGTGCTGTCCAAGGAAAATCCCGGCTCTTCGGCAGAGCGATCCCAATTTGTGTGACAAGGAGGGAAAATTATGGCGGAAGGATCAAAGAAGGTCGTGGTCATCGGCGGAGGAACCGGAGGATACGTTGCCGCGCTGCGCGCCGCGCAGCTGGGAGCCTCCGTCGTCCTTGTGGAGAAGAATGCGCTGGGAGGAACCTGTCTCAACAGAGGCTGCATTCCGACCAAAGTGCTGCTGCACACGGCGGAGCTGGCCTCGGCCGTCAGGGAGGGGGAGTCCGTCGGGCTTTTCGTAAAAGGGGCCCGCGTCGACTGGAAGGTCCTGATGCAGCACAAGGCGGAGATCGTCGCGCGCCTTGTCGAGGGAGTCGGTTTCCTGCTGGGGGCCAATAGCGTGGAAGTTGTGCGGGGAAACGCGGTCTTTCGTTCTCCGGGAGAGATCGTCGTCGCGCAGGAGGACGGCGCGGTGCGATCCCTGTCAGCCGATGCCTTCATTGTCGCCACGGGATCCGTTCCGGCGCTGCCGCCTGTGCCCGGGTTCGACCTCCCCGGGATCCTCACGAGCGACGGAGCTTTGGAGCTGGATGCTTTGCCGAAATCCATCCTTCTTGTCGGCGGCGGCGTCATTGGCGTTGAATTCGCTTCCGTCTTCTCTGCTTTGGGCGTCAAGGTCACCGTCGTCGAAATGCTGCCGGAGATCCTGCCGAATATGGATGCCGAACTTGTCGGGTACCTCAGGCAGATCCTGGAGGCCAGGGGCATTCGAATCCTGACCTCGGCCACGGTCAAGGCGGTTCGCCTCACGGAAGACGGATACGCGACAGTCGTCGCGACGGACGCGGAGGAAGAGATCGCCACGGAAAAGGTTTTCGTCTGTACGGGGCGCCGTCCTTTCACGCAGGGACTCGGACTCGAGGAGATCGGGGTCCGCACCGAGCGGGGGCGCGTCGCGGTCGATGGACAGATGAGGACCAGCGTCCCCGGCATCTACGCCGTCGGCGACTGTGCCTCGCCCATCATGCTGGCGCACGTCGCCTCGGCCGAGGGAGAGGTCGCGGCGGAGGTTATCATGGGACGCAAAGCGGCCATGGATTACCGGTGCGTCCCGAGCGGCGTCTACACCGCTCCCGAGCTCGCGGGAGTGGGATCGACGGAGGCGGAGTTGGCCAAGTCGGGACGCCCCTTCATCGTAGGGCGTTTCCCGATGAACTCCAACGCCAAGGCGCTGATCGCGGGGATGCCCGACGGGATGGTCAAGGTCCTTGCGGACAAAGAGACTGGCGAGATCCTGGGCATGCACGTTTTGGGCCCCAGGGCCACGGATCTGATCGTGGAAGGGACGCTTGCCATGAAATCCGAGCTGACGGTCGACGAGATCGTCGCCACGATCCACGCGCATCCTACCCTCGGCGAGACGGTCAAGGAGGCGTCGCTGGACGTTCTGAGCAGGGCTTTGCACCTGCCGCCAAAGGAATGAGGCGGAGTACGGAAAGAAAATCTATGTCAATGTCTAGGTGTCGAAAGGTAAAATCGGAAAATTAGCATAACGTGAAAAGAGGAGGGAGTTCTCGTGAGCATTCAGATTGATTTGAAAGGAAAAACCGCGCTGCTCACCGGAGGCGGACGCGGCTTGGGCAAAACGGTCGCGGAAGTGCTGGCACAAGCGGGCGCCAACGTCTTCATCGGCAACCGGAAAGAAGCCGAAGGCACCAGCGTCGTCGAGGAACTCCGCAAACTGGGAGTCAAGGCCGATTTCAAAAAGGTGGACGTCTCCGTCGATGCCGAGGTAGAGGAATTCTTTAAGGCCGGCGAGGCATTTGCCGGCGGCAAAATCGATTTTGTCGTCAACAACGCCGGGGTCATCGAGACGGTTCCTTTTCTGGAGCTGAGCGGGGAACGCGCCAAAAGGGTCTACGACATCAACGTCATTGGGCTCTCCAACGTGGTGCGCTGCGCTCTGAAGAAAATGATCGCCCAGAAGGAGGGACGGATCGTGACGACTTCCTCCATCGCCGGGGTCGCCCAGCTCGGGATGCTGGAGCATTACAGCGCTACGAAGACGGCTGTCGTTTCCCTGACGAAGAACCTCGCCAAAGTGGCAGCACCCTACCACATCAACGTCAACAGCGTTGCCCCGGGGATCATCCGCACGAACATGTGGGAGGAGATCCTGGACTCCATGACGGGCGGTTCCGACAATGTCGACCGCCGCAACAGCACTTTCGACGACAGCGTCAAGAAGCTGATTCCCTTCGGCGTTCCCCAGGTGGAGGAGGATATCGCCAACGCAGTTCTCTTCCTGTGCAGCCATCTCTCCAAGGAAATTACGGGGCAGGTGATTGTCGTAGACGGCGGCACGACGGCCTAGGCCGGCTCCGTCTGAGATTGCCCCGGAGAGAATGCGGTTTCCTTGTGGGGATACGCACGATGATTTACGGATGACAGCAAGAATGAAAAGGAGGTTTCAGCATGGCAGTCACGGTTATTTCACCGTCGCGTTATGTTCAGGGGCGCGGAGCGATGAACGACCTCGGCATGTATGCGGCCAAACTCGGAAGCAAAGCGCTCTGTTTGATTTCTGCCGGCGGCATCGACCGCGTCGGCGAGCGGATCGAAAAGAGCTTTGCCCAAAGCGAAGCTCCCGTCGTCTTTGAGAAATTCAATGGCGAATGCTCGCGGACGGAAATCGACCGCCTTGTAAAGCTCGTGAAGGAACAGGGTTTTGACGTGATGATCGGCGTCGGCGGCGGCAAGATTTTCGACACGGCCAAGGCCGCGGCGTACTACGCCGGGATCCCTGTCGCCATTTGCCCCACGGTCGCTTCCACCGACGCGCCCTGCTCCGCCCTTTCGGTCATTTATACCGACGAGGGCGCTTTTGCAGAGTATCTGTTCCTGCCGGCCAACCCCAATCTTGTGCTGATGGACACTGAAGTCATTGCCCAAAGCCCGCTGCGCCTCACCGTCTCCGGCATGGGGGATGCCATGGCCACGTACTTCGAAGCGCGCGCCTGCGTGAACTCCGGCGCCGGCAATTTTGCCGGCGGCACCGTTGGCGTCACGTCGTTCGGCATCGCCAAACTGTGCTACGACACGCTCGTCAGCGACGGCTTGAAAGCGAAAATCGCTCTTGAATCACAGGCGCTGACCCCCGCCGTCGAACGCATCATCGAAGCGAACACCTTGCTTTCGGGGCTTGGCTTCGAATCCTGCGGCATCGCCGCCGCGCACGCGATTCACAATGGGCTGACTCAGCTTCCGGAATGCCATCACATGCAGCACGGCGAAAAAGTGAACTTCGGCACGCTGACCCAGCTGGTGATGGAAAACGTTCCCGAGGAGGAACTGACCGAGATGCTCGATTGGATGATCGCCGTCGGGTTGCCGGTCACCTTCGCGGAACTCGGCGTCACCGACACCAGCCGCGAACATCTGATGCCGGTGGCGGACGCCGCATGCGCGCCGACGGACACGCTGCATAACATGCCCTTCGAGGTCGACGCGGAAATGGTCTACAACGCCATGATCGCCGCCGACACATACGGGCGCAGGGCGTTAAGCGCCAAACGTTAAACCGCGCGGCGCGCTTTCCGGCGCTGTTAAAGAGGGCTTAAAAACAGTCTGTCCGCAAAAAAGTCCCCGTGCAGTGCGGCCGCACGGGGACTTTTCAAGGGAGAAGATTTTACGGAAACGATGGGATGGATCAAATGAATTTCAATTATATTTTGAACGACGCGCACGATCCGCGCTACAACCTTGCCCTTGAGGAAGTCCTTTGTGAAGAAGCCGCGAAAAGGCGGGAAGGATTCCTCATGCTGTGGAGCAACGACCCCACCGTCGTCGTGGGACGGTTTCAGAACACCGCTCAGGAAGTGATGCGCGAGTTCATCGCGCCGCGCGGAATTCACGTCGTGCGGCGCATAACAGGCGGCGGCGCCGTGTATCATGACCGCGGCAACCTCAATTACTCCGTGATCCTGCCGTCTCAGGATGAATCACGTTTGGATATCCAAGCGTTCAGCGTCCCGCTTTTGCAATATCTCCGGTCTTTGGGAGTCGCGGCGGAACACACGGGACGCAACGACGTGACGGTGAAAGGCTGCAAGATCTCCGGCGTGGCGCAGTACGCAGCGGCCGGAATGGTGCTTCACCATGGCACGATCCTCTTCGATTCCCGCCTTGAAGACGTGGAACGCGCCCTGCGGGTCAAACCGGAGAAATATCAGTCAAAAGGCTTTCGATCCGTCCGCAGCCGCGTTACCAACCTTCTGCCGCACCTCCCGCAGAAAATGACGCTCGAACGCTTTCAGGCCGGATTCGCGGCGGCGTTGATCCGTTTTTACCACGCAGAGACCGTGCGGCCGCCTGCGGCAGCCGAGGCGCTCAATGCGCAGGAGCTGGCCGTAAGCAAATACGCCTCGTGGAACTGGACGTGGGGCAATTCACCCGATTTCACCGTGAACAACGAACGCCGTTTTTCCGGCGGCACCGTGCAGATAGGCCTTGTCGTCAAGGAAGGGCGCGTGGAAGACTGCCGCATTTACGGCGATTTTTTCAGCTTGGGAACTCCCGGAGAAGTCGAAGCGCGCATCCGCGGCCAACGTTATCCTTTTGTGGGATTGGAAGCGCTGCTTCCCGACGAACTGCTCGAGAGGAGTTTTCTCTCCGTTTCGCCAGGGGAATTCCGTGCCTTCCTTGCCGAGTAGAACTGTATGAGTGCAAAAGAGTCTGTCTCTATTTCCCTGGAAACGGGAATTGAGAGACAGACTCTTTTTCATGAGGAATGTTCCACGTGGAACATTTTGCACGGAAGATTGTTGTCTGCTGCGCTTTTGTGCCTGTTGTGCTGCGCCAAAAAGAGCGTTTCACGATTCAGGAGAGCTGACGGAAAACTTGCGGTCAAATAATTATGATGTTATAATCACATGCAATTCACAGGGTTCCATGATTAAATTTAAGGTTTTTGTGGTGCGATATGGAGGCTGTCCGATGCTGTTGATGAAAGAGATGAACTTTGTTGATTACCGTGCCGAGGTTGCCAAAACTCGCGCGATAATTCTTCCGGTTGGCGCATTCGAGGTCTGGGGGCCGCATCTTCCTGTCGGCGCCGATACGCTGGTGGCCGAAGAAATCGCCAATCGTATTTCCGAAAAGATTGGCTGGGTCGTTGGCCCTTCGGTTCCCGTTGGCTATTCGGAGAGTCTTTTTGCGCCTGAAGGCGGTACGATTACGGTTCGCCCCGAATCGCTGCGCAATTATCTTTATGACATTGTCGAGAGCCTTGCGGAAACGGGAGTGAAGCGTTTCTGTTTTGTTGGGCCGCATCTGGGCAACGTGCCCATCATTACCGAGATCGCCACGCATCTGCGCCGTACCAGGAACGTGAAGTGCTGTCTGATCGACTGGTGGCGGATCATTCAGCCCATTTGCAAGGGCATTCTCAAGTATGACGGCCGGCCTGCCCACGCTCATGCCGCTGAGGCCGGCACCTCCACGTTTATGTATCTGCGTCCCGACCTGGTCAAGGCCGAGCGTCTGAAGGACGTGGGGCTTGCCGCCAACGAATATCCCGATATTCCTCAGTTCGCTCCCTTTGTGGAAACGTATCCCGAGGCCCACGTAGGGGATCCCACGCCGGCCAGCGCGGAAAAAGGCGAACAGATCGTCGGCAAAACAGTGGAGCGTGTGGTCGAGTTCCTCAAGCAATGGCATTAAAGCAGCCAAAGGAGATTGCGAAACAGATGAGAAAATACCTGATGGCCGTGATTCAAATGGATACGCGCGGCAATAAAGACGCCAATCTGAAGGCCGCCTGTGATTTTATCGACGAGGCGGCGTCCAAAGGCGCGAAGTTCGTCTCTTTCCCGGAAGTTTTCAATGTGATCGACGAGGGGCAGGAAGCGCCTGAACTTGTTCCCGAAGGACGAACGATTTCCCTGATGGCCGAAAAAGCCCGCCGGCATCACCTCTGGATCCATTGCGGCAGCATTGCCGAAGTGAACCCCGAGGGCGACCGCAAGTTCAACACGACCGCGGTGTTGAATCCCCAAGGCGAAATGGTTGCCAAATACCGCAAGCTTCACACGTTCGACATCACGCTCCCCGATGGCAGCGTGGCTGAGGAATCGGCCCGCATCAAGCCCGGCCGGGAGATGGTGACGGTGGGCACGGAAATGGGCTGTCTCGGGCTGTCGATCTGCTACGATATCCGTTTTCCCGAGCTGTACCGCTATCTGGCCCTGCACGGCGCTCAGATCCTGTTCGCGCCGGCCAACTTCCGCATGGCGACGGGAAAGGATCACTGGGAAGCGCTCCTGCGCGCCCGCGCTATCGAGAACACCTGTTACGTGGCGGCGGCCGGGCAGTACGGCAAAAAACACGGAACGTCCGATTCCTTCGGCAACAGCATGATCGTCGACCCGTGGGGAACGGTTGTCGCCCGCGCCTCCGAAGGCGCCGGAATCGCCGTCGGCGAGATCGACCTCGAGTATCTCGACAAGGTACGCGCTCATCTGCCGTCGTTGAAAAACCGCCGCGCCGACGTGTACGACACGGTCAGGAAGTAGGCGCCTGTCATGGAATGGACGCCTGAACTGACAAAGCGGTTTATGAGCACCGATCCGGCGACTTATGGACATTTTCCCGGCGTCAGCTTCATGATGCCGCGCATCAAACCGATCAGCCGTTCGATGAAAATGGTCGGCCCCGCTTACACGGCGCGCATCCTCGGTAAGGATTCCTGCGCCATGTATAAGGCTATTCAGGAAGCTCCCGGAGGTTCTGTGCTGGTGGTCGATCGCGCTGGCGACGAGGTCTTTGCCTGTGTCGGGGAAATGGTGGCGCGCAACGCCCAGGCTCTCGGTCTGGCAGGGATCGTCATCGACGGTCCGGCGACCGATTCGGTCTGGCTCGACCGTATGGGGTTCCCCGTGTTCTGCGCCGGCATCTCGGCAGCGACGACCAACGTCTGGGGGCTCTCGGGGCAGTACGACATTCCCGTCAACTGCGGCGGCGCCGTCGTGCATCCCGGCGATATCGTTTTTGGCGACGCCGACGGCGTGATCGTGATGCCGCCCGATAACTGCGAAGCGTACTTGGCCAAAGCCGAAGCGGCGGCGATACGAGAAGCGAAGATGCGCGAGGACTTTGCCGAGGGAAAATTTTCGCTGCGCAGCGTCGATCCTCTTATCGAGGCGAACATGGAACAAGTTGTCGCCGATATTCGTTCCGGCGCGAAGAAACTGTAACCTTTGCGGCTCTGCGGCCGCGGGTTGAATCTTGTTATATTTGTTCAGCAGGAGGGAGAAATATGAAGAAATTTTTTGCAATGGTCCTGTGCGTCGTGTCCCTGATGGGACTGTGCGCTGCGTCTGCCCCGGCGGCTTTCAAGGACACGATCACGATGGTGAACGAGCTGGAGCCGGACACGTTGGACCCGCGGCGCGGCAACGGCATTTCCAACAACATCGTCATGACGCTGATCTACGACTCGCTGGTGGATCTTGACCGCGAGGGCAAAGAGATTCCCCGTCTGGCGACGAGCTGGGAGTTCATCGACAGCACGCACCTGAGAATGCATCTGCGCCGCGACGTGGTGTTTTCCAACGGTTATCCTCTGACTGCCGAGGATGTCCTCTTCAGCCTGGGGCGCACCAAGGACGATTCCACCTCCTATTCGACGATGATCTGGTACGACGAGAAAAACTCCAAAGCCGAAGATCCCTACACGGTGGTCCTGGCCATGCATCAGCCTTACGCTCCCGTGTTCAACGTGCTGGCCAGCGGACGCTGCTGGATCGGCTGCAAGAAAGCCGTGGAGGAGATGGGCGAAAAGGATTATGCCCGAGCGCCCGTCGGTTCCGGCGCTTACAAGCTGGTCAAGTGGACCAACGGCGCCAGCATGCTGTTTGAGCGCAACGAAAAATATTGGGGAACGCCTGCCAAGACGAAAAACGTCCTGCTCAAGTTCGTTCCCGAACCGGCTTCCCGCGTCATCGAACTTGAAACCGGCGCCGCCGACTTCGCGTTCTACATCAACGGATCCGACATCGACCGCGTCAACGCGATTGACGGCTGTCACGTCGAATCGGGGCGTTCTGAAAAGTATTATCTGATCACGATGGCCATGAACCACCCGATTCTGTCGAATCAGAAAGTCCGTCACGCCCTGTCCTACGCCGTTGACATTCCCGCTTTGGCCGACGCGGCCTTCGACGGTCACGCTCACGCCATGACGGGCGTATATCCCTCCATCGTCGAGGGCTGGAAGGATATGGGCGGCTGGGAATACAACCCGGAGAAAGCTAAGCAGCTTCTGGTCGAGGCCGGCTATCCCAACGGCTTCGACATCGAGCTGCACCTTCTGCCCGAGGCGCTTTACCAGCAGATGGGCGAGATCGTTCAGGCGTACTGGGCAGCCGTGGGCGTGAACGCTCGCATCGAACAGAGCGCCCTGGCGACCCGCGAGGCGCAGGGGCCCTGGGAGGCCTCGATCCGCACGGCGACGGCCAACGAGATCTCCAATATTCTCATCATTTACGAGAAAGAATTCGGTTCACGCTTGGCTCCCAACGACGTGAAACTCGACGGCATGCTTAAGAAGTTGAAGACGTTGTACGATCGGGAGGAACGGAAGGTCCTGCTCGACGAGATTCAGGATTATCTCTATGAGAAGCGCTATTCCATTCCCTTTGCCGAAGCCGACACGATCTTTGGCGTCAGCGACAAGATCAAAAATTTCGTCATGCCTACGACGATTTTCCGCGTCAACGTCAAGGACTGGGAAGTCGAAGAGTAGTATTCGCATCTTGTCTTTACGCGCCATAAGTGAGCAGCCGGACTCTTTCGAAGGATCCGGCTGCTTTTTAGAATGAGCGTTTCACGAGGAAGGGGAAATCCGGCGTATGCTTAAATTCATCGGCAAACGCATCCTGATGATGGTTCCGGTCATGCTGGGCGTTGTGCTGCTGGTTTTCAGCATGATGTACTTTTCTCCCGGAAAGCCCGAGGATTACATCCTCGGCGACATGGCAACCGCAGAGGACAAGGCAAAATTCCGGGCTGAAAACGGCTTGAACGATCCATTCATCATCCAGTATTTCAACTACATCAGGAAAGCCCTGACGGGGGATCTGGGCATTTCCTACACGACGAAGCAGCCTGTGGTCACCGAGATCATGAGCCGCTTCCCGACCACGTTTCAGCTGGCTTTTTTCAGCACGTTGATCGCGGTGGCTCTGGGAATCGTCACCGGCATCGTTTCGGCGGTCAAACAGTATACTGTGTGGGACAATATCTGCCGCGTGCTGGCCATGATCGGCGTGTCCATGCCGAATTTCTGGCAGGGACTGCTGCTGATCATTCTCTTTTCGGTTGTTCTGAAGTGGTTTCCGTCGTCGGGATTCAGCAGCTGGAAACATGTGGTGCTCCCGGCGCTGACTATCGGCACTTCTTCGGCGGCTGCCGTGATGCGCATGACCCGTTCCAGCATGCTGGAGGCCATCCGTCAGGATTATGTGCGCACGGCTCGTTCCAAGGGACAGTCTGAAATAAAAGTCGTCTGGCATCACGCCTTCCGCAACGCGATCATTCCCGTCATGACGGTGGTGGGGGTCAACTTCGGCAAGATGTTGGGCGGCGCGGCGATCAGCGAGGTCGTTTTCGCCATTCCCGGCCTGGGGAACCTGATCATCGGCGCCATTAAGGTGAAGAACGCGCCGCTGGTCCAGGGAGGCATCATGTTCATCGCTCTGGCCATGTCGATCGTCAATCTGATCGTCGACGTGCTTTACGCTTACGTGGATCCGCGCATCCGTTCGCAGTATCTGAAGCCGCGGCGGTCGCGGCCCGAAAAGAAAACGGCGAAGGAGGCGGCGTAGGTGTCTGATTTCGAGAACAAAACAGCGGCGTCTGAAAACGCAGCTGAATGCGAAGAAATTTCCATCAGCAGCCGCGGACAGCTGAAAGACGTTTGCAAACGCTTCCTGAAGAATCGAGCCGCTGTGCTCGGACTGGCGATCATCGTCGTCCTCGTCGTCTGTGCGCTGTTTCCCGGCCAGATCAGCGGATTCGATTATGCCCGCCCCAACCTTCGCATGCGTTATCTGCCGCTGTCGGCGGAGCACTGGATGGGGACCGACGAGCTGGGGCGCGATATCTTTACCCGCGTGATCTGGGGCTGCCGCACGTCTCTGACGATCGGACTGAGCTCGGTCGTGATCGCCTGCGTCATTGGCACGGCAGTGGGCTGCGTGGCCGGATTTTACGGCGGTTGGCTTGACAACGTGCTGATGCGCTGCATCGACGTGCTGCTGGCGGTTCCCAACTTGCTGCTGGGCATCTCCATCGTGGCCGCGTTGGGGAACAGCATTCCCAACCTGATCTTGGCGATCGGCCTGGGGCTGATGTCGAGTTTTGCGCGCGTCACCCGCTCGGCCGTGATCACGGTGCGCGGCGAGCAGTATATCGAAGCGGCCCGTTCCACGGGGGCCTCAAATCTGCGCATCATCTGGAAATATGTGCTGCCGAACGCCATGGCGCCGATCATCGTCCAGGTGTCCATGGGCATCGCGACGGCGATTCTGACCATTTCCGGTCTGAGCTTCATCGGTTTGGGAGTGCCGGCGCCGACACCCGAGTGGGGCGGCATGCTTTCCAGCGGCCGTCAGTTCATCCGTGACCACTGGAACCTGATCACGTTTCCCGGAGTGGCCATCATGATCACGGTGTTCGCATTCAACCTGTTCGGCGACGGTCTGCGCGACGCGCTGGATCCCCGTTTGAAATCCTGATGAGCGGAGGCCGACGCCATGAGTGGAAACGACAAGAACATCCTCGAAGTCAGAGATCTGACGATTCATTATTTTGTTGATAAGACGGTGGTCAAAGCGGTCAACGGCATCAGTTTCGCCCTGGCGCAGGGAGAATCTCTCGGCCTGGTCGGCGAAACCGGCGCCGGAAAAACCACGACGGCTCTTGGCATTATGCGTTTGGTCCCCAATCCTCCCGGGCGTATCGTCGGCGGCTCTCTCCTCTACAAAGGAGAGGATCTCTGCAAAAAGTCCGAAGAAGAGATGCGCAAAATCCGCGGTCACGAGATCTCCATGATCTTTCAGGATCCGATGACGGCGCTGAACCCCGTACTGACCGTCGGCGACCAGATCGCCGAGGTCATCGGCCTGCACCGGAAGATCACCAGGAAGGAAGCGCTGCGCAAAGCCATGGAAATGATGGAAATGGTCGGCATTGAGGGCGAACGCTGCCACGAATACCCGCACCAGTTTTCCGGCGGCATGCAGCAGCGCATTGTCATCGCCATTGCGCTGGCCTGCAATCCTTCGCTGCTGCTGGCCGACGAGCCGACGACGGCGCTGGATGTGACCATTCAGGAACAGGTGCTGCACCTCATCGAAACGCTCAAGAAGCGTTTCGGCACGTCGTTGCTGCTGATCACCCATGATCTCGGCGTTGTGGCCGAAGTCTGCGATCGCGTGGGCATCGTCTACGCCGGAAACATCGTGGAGTACGGCACGCTGGAGCACATTTACAACCACACATCCCATCCCTATACGCAGGGACTGTTCGGCTCGATTCCCAACTTCGACAAAAAAGTTCACCGCCTCAAACCGATCGCCGGTCTGATGCCCGATCCGGCCAACTTGCCCGACGGATGCGTATTCGCCGCCCGTTGTCCGGAGGCGAAGGAAGCTTGCCGTCGCGGTGCTATTCCCAACGTGGAGATTGCGCCCGGTCATTTTGTGCGCTGCCTGAACTTTGCGTGCAGAGGGGAGTAGCCATGTCTGCGATTCTTGAAGTCGTCAATCTGAGAAAGTATTTCGAGACGCCTCGCGGCTTGCTGCACGCCGTGGACGACGTGTCCTTTGCCATCGAACGGGGCAAGACTCTCGGCGTCGTGGGCGAGTCGGGCTGCGGCAAATCCACGCTGGGGCGTACCGTGATCCACTTGCAGGAACCGACGTCCGGCACGATCGTCTTTGAAGGACGGGATATCAGCCGCGTTGACGAACATCAGCTCAAAGACCTGCGCGAAGACATGCAGATGATTTTTCAGGATCCCTTTTCGTCGTTGAATCCGCGCATGTCCGTCGGTCAGTTGATCGCCGAGCCTCTGTTGATCTATAGGAAGCACAGAACTGAGCGCGAGCTGGCTCGTCACGTCGCTCAACTGATGGATACCGTCGGCCTGGCGCGCCGTCTGGCAAACTCGTATCCTCACGAGCTCGACGGCGGCCGCCGGCAGCGCATCGGAGTGGCCCGCGCCCTGGCGCTGGAGCCGAAGTTCATCGTCTGCGACGAACCCGTGTCGGCGCTGGACGTGTCCATTCAGGCGCAGATCATCAATCTGATGCAGGATCTTCAGGAAGCCATGAACCTCACCTATATGTTTATCACCCACGACATGTCGGTTGTCCGCCATGTTTCTGACGACATCATGGTCATGTATCTGGGCAGCATGGTGGAGTTTGCCGATTCGGAAGAAATGTTCAACATTCGTTTGCATCCTTACACGCAGGCCTTGTTGGCCGCCGTCCCCATACCGGTGATCGGAGCGAAGAAGGAGCGTTCGCTGCTGAAAGGTGAGATCACCTCGCCTGTCGGACTCGGCGACGGATGTCGTTTCGCGAAACGCTGTCCTTATGCCGGGGATCAGTGCTTTCGGGAAACGCCCAGGCTCGACGAGCTCCGCCCCCATCACTTTGTCGCCTGCCACCGGGCGCGGGAAATCAATCGGTTGAGTTTGGACAAGCGTTTGGAGCTTAGATTGGAAAGGCTGAACTTTTCGTAAAACCTTGTAAAAAAACTGTTGGGATGGCGGAAAGGGTTACGTTTCCGCCATCCCAACAACTTTAAAAGCGTGCTTTATGCGTGGCGATAGAATGTCCGGATTACGAGCGTCAATAGTTAAGCGTGGAATCCATCTCGTATTCCCATTTTTCAGTAAAAACATATTGATTGCTTACCCACACGGCTTTTCCCTGATTGTCGGAGAAAAAACGACGAACTCTGAGAACCGGGGTGTGTTCAGCGACCTGCAAATAATCCGTGATCTTTTTAGGCGGGATACGAACGGCAAGTTTCTCGTGAACGCGGCAGATCACGATGTTGAATTTAGAGGTCAGCATCTCCTTCATGGAGATAAAGTCTCCCGCCGCTTTGAAAATGGAGAGGTCAAAACGTCGCGGAAGATAATGTTCAAAGACGAAGACGGGGGTTTCTTCGATACATTGGCTGCGGACCAAATAGGTCGTTTGTTCCTTTTTGCCCAAATTCAGGAAGGTCTGAATGTCCTGATCGTGCGGGATCTTCAGGGAAATCTCCAGCGTTTGGGTTGAAAGCCGGTCCCAATGTTGCTCATACACGTTCACGAAGCCTGTGGCGGTAAACCAAGGGCGCGTGCGCACCTGTTTGGTGACAAACGTTCCCTTCCCTTGGAGGCGGAGAACGAGCCCTTCATTTTCAAGCGCTCCCAGCGCCTGTCGTACCGGGGCGCGGCTGGTACCGTAAATTTTCTCGAGATCGGCCTCCGTCGGCAGCATTGCCCCCGGCTTATAGAGCCCTTCGCAGATTTTGTACTGTAAATCGCGATAAATTTGATAATAAAGGGGTATAGTCATCTCATTGTCTCCAATAGAAGTATGCGATCGCTTTCCCTATAATTATCGATTTTTGAAATAATAAGTCAAGGGGCTCACCTGATGCGTCGCTGTTCAGTGATAACGTCATACGATTTCTTTATTAATAAGGTTGCAAGGCTGAACTCAAGGGCTCTGCGAGAAAGATTCGCAAAGCGAGCTGCGCGGCCTGCGTAACTTGCCTTGCGGTTCTCCCCCGGAGCGCTCAGCGCGTTGCCCGGTCCAGTTCGGTCCAGCCAAAATCCTTGGCTTCGGACTGCCAGCGCAGCAGCAGCGAGGAGTCGGCAAGGTGCACGACGGCCCAGCACGGCGCGACGAAACAGAGCTGGGCGTTTTCGGGCAGATTGGGACGGGCCGCGCGCAGAGACTTCTCCAGCGCCGCGCGGTTCAGGCGGTCATTCCATTGCGGTTCGGGAGCCATCAGGCGCATCCGCGCTGCCAGCTCGGCGGCGTCCCGCGTCACTTTGCCGCTGCGGGCGACGACGCCCCAGAGCACGACGGTGCAGACGACGAGCGCCAGCGCGGCCGTGAGCGCCATGACTTTCGCCGACGGGCCGAGAGGATTGGGCTTCATTTAACTGACCGTCTTGCCGCGCAGCTGTCCGCAGGCGGCGTCGATGTCGGCCCCGTGTTCCTTGCGCACCTCGCACTCCACGTTCAGCTCCCTGAGGATCTTCATGAACGGCGCGATGCGGCTGGCCGAAGGGCGGGCGAATTGCGTGCCGGCCACGGGATTGTAGGGGATCAGGTTCACGTAGACTTGCAGGTTCGAGAACAGCGTCGCCAGCTCGTAGGCGCAGTCCGGCGTGTCGTTGACGTTCTTGAGCATGACGTACTCGATGGTGAGGCGCACGTCGGTCTTCTTCTGCCAGTATTCGAGCGCGCTGAACACGGCGCCGAGCGGGAAGCGCTCGTTCACGGGCATGATGCGCGACCTCAGTTCGTTGTTGGGCGCGTGCAGCGACAGGCACAGGTAGATGTCCAGCCCTTCGTCGGCGAGGCGGCGGATGCCCTCGGGGATGCCCGACGTGGAGATGGTGACGTGCCGCACGCTCAAGCCCCGCATCTTCGGCTCGAGGAAGATGCGCACGGCTTTGACGACGTTCTCGTAATTGAGCAGCGGCTCGCCCATGCCCATGAAGACGACGTTGTTGATGTCGTGCCCGACGTCGGATTCCATGGCCGCGAAATGCGAGACGATCTCGCCGGCGCTGAGGTTGCGCTTGAATCCCTGCTGCCCCGTGGCGCAGAACTCGCAGCGCAGCGGACAGCCGACCTGCGAGGAGAGGCAGGCCGTGTAATGGTTGCCGTGGTCCATCAGCACCGACTCGACGTACTCGCCGTCGTCGAGCCGCCACAGATACTTGCGCGTGCCGTCGGCGGCCACCTGTCGCTTGGCCAGTTTCGGCAGCCGGATCTCCAGCAGCTCGGGCAGACGCTCGCGCAGCGCTTTGGACAGGTTGGTCATGGCGCCGAAGCTGAAGACTTTTTTCTTGTAGATCCACTGACACAGCTGATCGGCCGTGTAGCGCGGCATGTTCAGCTCTTCCTGCGCGAAACGCTCCCAGTCGGCCAGCGTCATCTCGAAGGCGTTCCGTTTCGCCGCAGCTTCGGGCGCGTTCGTCACGTTCAGTTCGTTGTTTTCCATTTTTCCCCTTTTCCCTTTCATGAAGGCCGACGCTTCCCTCCAACGGCAAAGCGCCGTCCGGCCTTTCGATTACGAAAAAGCATAACAGTTTTATTCCTCGCTGACAAGATTGCCGCCGTTTGTCGCGCAAAAAAGACGCCCGGCGGGGCGTCCTCTCGCTCTATTGCTCCGCGTCGATCCGTTCCATGGCTGTCAGAACTTTTTCGAGGCGAAGCCCGATGGGCACGCGCAGGCGCGCCGCGTTGCGCCCCGCAAAGCCTTCGCAGGAGACGACACGCACGCCGCGGCGGGCGAACTCGCGCGCCAGGTCGACGCCGGCATCGTCGTGAACGATCATGCAGATCGCCACGCTGTCGGTCGTATGCGCGAAAGAAAGATGCCGCCACGGCCGCATCAGGCTTTTTTTCGCAGCGGCGGTGCGGGCGCGCAGTTCGTCCAGAAACTTCGGTTCGCTCAACGCGGCGGCGGCCACGCGGCGCGAGAGCGACGACACGGCATAGGGATTGGAAAGATTGTTCGCCGCCGCGGCCAGCTCGGGAGGCAGGAGCAGATAGCCGGCGCGCAGTCCCGCCAGCCCGAATCCCTTGGAGAAGGAACGGGCGATGATCAGGTTGTCGTACGCGTCGAACAGGCTCACGGCCGAACGCCCGCGCGGCACGTAATCGCCGTAGGCTTCGTCGACGAGCACGCAGACGTTCGCCTCCCGCGCCGCGGCGAGGATCTCTTCGAGCGCGGCGGGCGGGATCGCCTGCCCCGTCGGATTGTTGGGATTGTCGAACGCCGCCAGCTTGAAGCGCGGCGACAGCGCTGCCGCAAAACGCGCGGCGCTGAAACGGTAATTCTCTTCCGTTTTCAGCGGCACCGTTTCGAAAAAGGCGTCGTGCAGACGCACATCGGCGCCGTACTCGAAAAACAGCGAAGCGCCGCCCAGCACGCGCTCGCCCGGTTCCAGAAACAGCCGGTTGACGAGATACAGGCCGCTGACGGAGCCTTCGGTGAGGACGATGTTTTCGTTTTTCAACGCGGCATACCCCTTCCAATAAGCGGCGATCGCCTCCTTCAGTTCGTTGGCGTGGGGATACGGCGCGCACATGGCGAAATCGAGCGCCGCGAAGGCCCGACGCGCCGCCGGCGAGGCCAGTTCGACGTTAACGCCTTCGCCGCAGTCCACCTCGCAGGGCGGCGTTTCCGCCCCGAGCGCGTAGCTGACGCGGGCCTGGTTTCTGACAGTGCGGGTGATGCGATATTCCATGGCGTCCTCCTGAAAAACGTTGATGTGCACATTATAGTACGGCGCCGGCGGAAATCAAAAACGCTCCGCTGGATCGACACGGCCGCCCGCGGCAAATTTATGTACAAGAATTTATTTTTGAAATGATGATTGATCTTTTAGCTCAAATGAGGCTATAATGAGGCAAAATTTCTGTCGCAAGGAGTCCGCCATGAAAACTTACGAGGTGAAGATGGGCCGCGGCGTGCAGCGCTGGCAGAGCCCGTATGACTATATCGTCCCGCAGCCGCGCGGCCGCGGCCTGTGCGGCGCGTCGTGCTCCGTCGAGGAGGCGCTTGACCGCCCCATCGGTTCTCCCGCGCTGGAAGAACTGGCGAAGGGCGCCCGCCGCATCGCCATCGTCGTGCCCGACGTCACGCGCGGCTGGTGCCGCGCCCCCGAGATGAGCGCGGCGGTCAGAAAGCGCCTTGCCGTCAACAAATCGGCCGCAGTGACGTGGATCGTTGCCACGGGGCAGCACCGCGCCGTGGAAGAGCGGGATAAAGATCTGGTCTTCGGCGGCGCGATGATGCCCGGCGACCGCTGGCTCAGCCACAACTGCGAAGAAGTCGTGGACACAGGTCTGGTCACGCCGCTGGGCACGCCGGTCACGCTCGATCCGGCCTTCGCCGCCGCCGATCTGGCGGTGCTGGTGGGCGGCATCACGTTCCACGACATGGCCGGCTTTTCGGGCGGGCGCAAGATGATCATGCCCGGCGTTTCCGGACGCCGTTCGATCGTCAAAAATCACAACCACTGCCTCAAAGACGGCGGACTGAATCCCGCCACCGACAGCGGCCTGCTGGAGCACAATCCGATGGCGCAGGACCAGCGCGCTTACGCCGATCTGGCGCTGCGCGGCAAAAAGTGCTTCATCCTCAACACGATCGCCGACAGCGTGGGAGAGCCGGCGGCGTGGGTGGCGGGCGACATCTGGCAGGCGTGGGAGACGGGCTGCGAAGCGAGCCGCTCCTTCGCCTCGCTGTGGATCCCGCGCCGGGCGGCACGCGCCGTCTCCTCCTGCGGCGGCTTCCCTCTGGACCTCGATCTCTATCAGGCCACCAAGGCGCTGTTTTCTCCGTTGTCGGCCCTGGAACCGAAGGCGCCGATCGTGCTGGTCGCCGATCTGGAAGACAGCCTCGGCCCCGGCGATTTCGAGGCGTCGCTGCGCAGTTCGCTGCGCGACGCGCCGGCCTTTGTGCGCCACATGGAAACGGCGTTCACGATCCCCGGCTATATCGCCCTGCGCACCGTGCTGGAAATGCGGGGGCGCCCCGCGGCTCTGGTCACTTCGCGCGAGAACGTGCCTTTCCCCGGGCCGGTTTTCCGCGACATGCAGTCGGCCGAGAGATGGCTGCAGGAACAGTCGGAAACGGGCGGTCTGTCGGTTTTGGTCCCCAGCGGCAACGCCGTCCACGTCCTCGCCGCGGAATAAGCATGAGAACAAAGAGTGCGGATGACTGGAGCAAGATCCAGCCATCCGCGCTCGTTTTTTTTGCTGACGGGGCGCACCGCGTCTTGGGAACAGAGGGGCGCTCATAGGCTCTTTACGGAGCGCGCTTTTTCAACGGATATCCGGGCGTCGGGCGTCCGCCGCCGGCTTCATTGGCTGCCGGGCGGCGTTTGTTCGGCGGCGATCTTCGCCTCGACGAAGCGGAGCGCGGCGGCGTAGCTTTCCGGGTCGGGACAGTAAACGCGCATCAGCGTGCCGCGCTTTCCCTTGAGCAGGAGAACGCGCAGGGAACGCAGCTCGGCGAAGCGGGTGACGTCGCCCCAGCCGACGTGTTTTTCGACACTGCGCGCGGAGACCGGCGGCGGCTCGATCGGGTAGCAGAGGCAGTGGAGCGCTTTCCGCGACAGCGCTTGGGGATAGCATTTCAGGTTGTCGCAGTGCGCTCCCGTGCGGTCGAAGCGGTAGAGCGCGGCGTAGCGGTTGCGCATGACCAGGAAACAAACGAGCGCGTAGAAGATCGCGAGCAGGACGCAGAAGTCGAAGGCGACGATGGCGCCGCTCCATACGTGGGCGGCGGTAACGAATCCGTCAAAGTAAAATTGCGCGGCGAGCAGCACCAGCCAGGCGAGCAGGAAGGCGACCACGAGGATCGAAGCGAAGTCGAGCAGGATCAGCGGATTGGAACCGACCGGTACGCCGACGCGCCAGCTCAGCTCCGGTTCCTGCCGTTTCGTAACGTCGGAAGGCATTTTCAGGCAGTCCTTTCTTTATTGAGAATGAAGCTCCGCGCGGCGAGAAATTTTTGCGGGGCGACGCGGGAGTTTCTCTATTCAGTTGAAAGAAAATTCACAGGCATTGTAACACAGGCGCCGGCCCCTTTCCATAAAATCGCATCGGAGGGGAGTGCGGCGGTCTCTTTTCCGCGGAAAGATAAAAATCAGTTAAAGTCAATTTCTTGAGACGCAAAAGCGTTCATGAAAAGGCGCGCCTTGTCCGGAAGATCCCGCGGGATCTGGATGAAAAGAGCGGCGCGGCTCTCGCTGGCCGGCGGCGGTGTGATATGATAAATTGTCCGTGCTTTCGCGCATGGATGTTCGCATTTTCGGAATGGAGTTCCGATCATGGCCAGACATTGTCTTGCGATCATGGCGGCCGTCGTCTTTCGGAGCGCTTCGTACGTCGTCACGGCGATCGTCGCCGGAGTGTGGATCGGTTCCGCCGCGGCAAAATCCGCAAGCTGAAGCGGCGGTCAAGGGGGAGAGGAAAATGGCTGTAACCGTGCGGGACATTCTCAACATGCCCGAGTTCAAGGGCTTTTGTCTGCTGGCCGGATCCGGCGGGCTGGGGCGCGAGGTGCTGCGCACGACGGTGGGCGATGCGCCGGACTGTTACAAATGGTCGCAGGGCGGCGAGTTCGTGATCACCTCGGGGTACCCGTTCCGCGACTTGGAAGGCATGGAACGGCTGATCCGCGGCTGCTGCGAGTCGGGAAACGCCGCTTTGGGAATCAAGCTGGGGCGCTACGTCGGCGAGCTGCCGCGGGGGGCTCTCGATCTGGCGGACGCGCTCGGCTTCCCGCTGATCTCCATCCCGCCGGAGATGCCGTTCGCCGAGATCCTTCATCCCGTGCAGTCGCGCGTGATCAGCGATCAGGCCCATCTGCTCCGCTATTCGGGGACGGTGCAGAAGGCTTTTTTCGACCTGAACGTGCAGTGCGCGAGTCTCGAAGATCTGCTGGAAACGCTGCGCAGCTTCACCCATCTCAATCTGGCGCTGCGCTGCACCGAAAGTTCCTTCGACCGCGTCTGCGCCGACGAAGGCGATTTCAAAGAGGTACTGGCGTCGCTGCCGTTTTCGGAGGTACTGAAGCGTTATCCGTGGGAGAAAATCTCCCTCTGCGGCGAGAACGTTTCCGCCTGGCTCGTTTTCGACGCCTCTCCCGAGCGGCTGCGCGAGCCGTGGAACGAGATCCCCATCACCCAGGCCAAGGGCGCGCTGCTGCTGTTTTTCCAGCGCTGGAGCTCGGGCGCTCAGGTGGAGCGGCGTTACCGCAACGAATTCGTCATGGACATCCTCATGAACAACCTGCGCCTCAAGGACGAGGTCTGGAACCGCGCCCGTTCGTTCGGCTGGGATCTGGACGGCGCCAAGAAGGTCGTGGTCTGCGACATCGACGATTACAAGGACCGACTCACCCGAGCCATGGCCGCCGGGCAGGGCCCCGCGGCCATGGAAGAGTCGAAGGCGCGTATTTTCGCCGTCTGCCGCGAGTTCATCGGCCGCATGGGCAAACGCGTCCCGTTTGCCGAGATGAGCGATTCGGCGGCGTTCATCCTCGCCTCCGAAGGGCTGTTCGAGGAGGAGCAGCGCCGGCTCGAGAGCGCGCTTACGCCGATGATGAAACAGATCGTCGAACAGACGGGCTTTTCCGTCACGGTAGGCGTCAGCGGCCGCTGCGGCGACGTGTTTCTCTGCTGGAAGGGCTACAATCAGGCGCGCACGGCGCTGGAACTGACGCGGCGGACGGCGGGCGGCAACCGCATCGCCTGGTGGAACCGCATGGGCGCGCCGCGCGTGCTTTGTACGACGCTTCAGAATCCGGCGGCGCGTGAGTTCGTCGAAGCCCGGCTGGGGGCGCTGCTCCGTTTCGACGCGGCGAAACGGGAAGAGCCGCTGCTGCGCACGCTGGAGGCGATGATCGCCTGCAACTGGAGCGTGAAAAAGAGCGCGGCGGCTCTGGGGCTTCATTACAACACGCTCAAGTACCGCTGGGGAAAGATCTGTTCGCTGCTGAGCGACGATTTTTCCGACAGCGAAAGCCGTTTCTGCGTGGAACTGGCGCTCAAACTGAAACAAATAGACGAATTCGAAGGCGAATCTTTGTCTTGATGGTTCATGCGCGCCTGGATATTTGTTTTGAGAACGAAATATTCAAATTTCGTCGCCATTTTTCGTCGCGACAAGACGATGAAACGGAAAACGGGAAAGGCGATAATGATCTCCGCGGGCGAAAGGCCGAACTCTCGCCCGCGGAGATCGTTTTTGTTTTTTATCTTGTATGGGGAGGTTTTCTGATGCCGCAGGAAGTTTTTCGAGTTGCGAACAACGCGGTGGTATGGTTTTTGTGCTTTATCGTCGTGGCGGTGGCGCTGATCCAGTCGCTGCTCTACATCCGTCTGTCGCTGAAGGCCGCGGATGCGATCGGCTTCGAACGACGCAACGTGTACAAGGGCTTGTGGACGGGGGCGGTCTCTTCGGTGGGGCCGTCGTTCGCGGTGTTCCTCGTCATGGTCGGCCTGATCAGCGCGGTGGGCGCGCCGATCGCGTGGCTGCGCTGCTCGATCATCGGCTCGGCGCCGATCGAGATGACGGGAGCGATGCTGGGGGCCCAGGCGTACGGCGTGGAGCTCAACTCGCCCCAGTACGATCTGAACGCGCTGGCCGCCTCGTGGTGGACGATGTCCGTCAACGGCATCGGCTGGCTGATCGTGGCCGCGGTGCTGACGCCCCATCTGGAAAAGGTGCGCGCCAAGTTCGGCGGCGGCGACGCCCGCTGGCTGGTGCTCATCGCCGTGGCGGCGACGACGGGCTGCTACGGCTATCTCAGCGCCGACACGATCGGCAAGGCGCTGCGCAATTACCGCAAGGCGCTCGCCGCGGGCGGCTCGGGCATGACGCCGCTGCAGCCGATGATCGCCACGATCGCGGCCGGTATCGCCATGGCGGTCCTGATCCGCGCCTCGAAAAAACGTCCCAAGCTGCGCGAGTACAATCTGGGCCTGGCCATGCTGGCCGGCATGATCGTGGCCGCGTTCTTTTGATCGCAGGAAAAGAGGGAAAAACTCATGTCTGACAAACTTTCGGCTTTCGGCGGCGTGTGGAACCGTCCGGCCCGCGGCATCGGCGTGACGACGCTGTGGATCGTGATCGTGGCCTGCTTCTTCCCGAACCTGTATCTCTATCTCGTCCACGGCGCGTGGCCCGGCTGGGGCGCGGCGTTCCAGGCCTGGCTGATGATCGTCTCGATCTGCGGCGCCGTGTACTTCATCGAACCGATCTCCTATTTCCCCGTGCTCGGCGAGGTGGGCATCTACATCGCCTTCCTGACGGGCAACATCGGCAATCTGCGCGTGCCCTGCTCGGCGGCGGCTCAGGAAGCCGTCGGCACCGAGAGCGGTTCGCCCGAGGCGCTGATCGTCTCCACCGTGGGGCTGACGGGCTCGGTGGTCGTCAACCTGTTCTTCGTCACGCTGGCGGCGGTGGCGGGCGCTTCGGTGCTCTCCGTGCTGCCCGCGGGCATCGTCTCGGCGTTCAAGAGCTGTGCCGTGCCGGCGGTCTTCGGCGCCATGTTCGTTTCCTGCGTCATCAAGGAACCGCTGCTGGCCGTCCCCGGCATCGGCATCCCCGGGCTGCTTTTCGCCAGCGGCAGGCCGGCGCTCCAGCATCCGGCCACGCTGATCCTCGGCGCGGTGTTCGGCACGATCGTCACGGCGCGCGTGCTCTACAAGGCGGGGATCATCAAGAAATAGCCGTTGCCCTTTCCGCCTGTCCGTTCCGGGCAGGCGGAATTTCATGAAAACAAAGGAGAGTACGCAATGGACACTGTTTTGAACGAAGCTCAGGCGCTCCAGGAACGGATCCGCGGCTGGCGGCGCGAGCTTCACGCCTTTCCCGAGGTCGGGCTGGAGACGCCGCGGACCGAGGAGTATCTGTGCCGCCAGCTCGACGCCATGGGAGCCGAATACCGCCGCGGCGTGGGCGGGCACGGCGTCGCCGCCGTCGTCAGAGGAGAACTGCCGGGCCGCTGCCTGATGTTCCGCTGCGACTGCGACGGTCTGCCGATCCGCGAGGAATCGGGCGAATCGTTCTCGTCGCAGAACGAGAACATGCACGCCTGCGGGCACGACGCCCACAGCGCCATGGGGCTGGGAGCCGTCAAGCTGCTGCTGGCGCGCCGGCGCGAACTGAAAGGCGCGGTCAAGGTGCTGTTCCAGCCCGCCGAGGAGATCGGCGCGGGCGCGCGGGCGATGATGGCCGACGGCTGCCTCGAAGATCCGACGCCCGACGCGGCGTTTGCGCTCCACGTGTCGATGGGATCGGGCGAAAACAGAAAAGCCGGTTCTTTCCACTTCATCAAGGGCGCGGCGCTGGCCTGCATGGACAAGTTCGAGATCGATCTGACGGGCAAGGGCAGCCACGGCGCGATCCCGGAACTGTCGTGCGATCCCGTCGTGGCGGCGGGACGGATCGTCACCGGACTGCAGACCATCGTCAGCCGCAACGTCTGCCCGATGTGCCCCTCGGTCGTGTCCGTGTGCCAGTTCGAGGCCGGCGAGACCGCCAACGTCATTCCCGAGACGGCCCGTCTGGTGGGCACGGCGCGCACGCTGTGGCCGCAGACGCGCGACCTGATCGAGCGGCGCCTGGGCGAGATCGCCCGCCTGACGGCGGAAAGCGTGGGCGTGAGAGCCGACGTGAAATACACGCGCGGCGCGCCGCCGCTGCTGAACGACGAAAAGGTGCTTGGCGCGGCGCAGAAGACGGCCGCGGAACTGTTCGGCGACGGAGAGGCGCTGTTCGTGAGCGAGCCGATGCTGGCCGGCGACGACTTCGCCTTTTACACGGAGCATGTTCCCGGCGCCATGGCGTTCCTTGTCGCGCCGCCGCCCGACGGGCCCGCGTACAACATGCACAACTGCCATTTCCGCATCGACGACCGCTGGCTGTGGCGCGGCGCGGCGCTGTTCGCGGCGCTGGCGTTCGACTGGCTCGCGAAGGAGGGCGAATAACATGAAAACGATCCTCGACGAAGCGAAAGAGCTCGGTTCCCAGATCGTGGCCTGGCGGCGCGAGCTGCACCAAATTCCCGAGCTGGGGCTGGAAACTCCCAAGACCGAAGCCTACATCTGCAAAACCCTCGACTCGCTCGGCGTGCCCTACCGCAAGGGCGTGGGCGGCCACGGCGTGGTCGCCCTGATCGAAGGACGTCCCGGCAAGTGCTTCACCTGGCGCGCCGACTGCGACGGCCTGCCCATCGTGGAGCAGACGCCGGTGGACTACGCCTCGAAGAACGGCTGCATGCACGCCTGCGGCCACGACGCGCACACCGCCATGGCGCTGGGCGCGGCGTCCCTGCTGATGAAACGCAAAGATGAGCTGGCCGGCACGGTGAAGATCCTCTTCCAGCCCGGCGAGGAGACCGGCAACGGCGCCAACGCCATGATCGCCGACGGCTGCCTCGAGAATCCCCACACCGATTTCATCGTCGGCCTTCATGCCGGTTCGATCGCGCCGCACGACTGGCCGGCGGGCACGTTCGGCTATTATCCCGGCGCGTTCATGTCCTTCCTCGACAGCTGGCAGTGCACCATCACCGGCAAGGGAGGGCACGGCGCGTTCCCGTCGCTGGCCGTCGATCCCGTGCTGATCGCTGCGCGCGTCATCGACGCCTGGCAGAGCCTCGTCAGCCGCGAGCAGAGCGCCACGAAGCCGATGGTCCTGTCGGTCTGCAAGGTGCGCACGCCGGGCGCGGCTTTCAACATCATCCCCGAGACCTGCGTGATGAACGGCACGGCCCGCGCCCTCTCCGAGGAGGAACGCTGCCGCATCGAGGCACGCATGAGGAAAATGGCGGAGCTGATCGCCGAAGCGTCGGGCGCCGCGGCCGAGCTGGTGTGGACGCGCGGCGCCGCCAACCTCGTCAACGATCCGGCGGCGACCGAAGAAGTCGTCGCCATCGGGCGCGAACTCTTCGGCGACGAAGCCTTCCTGCGCGTGCCGCTGCCCACCACGGGCGGCGAGGATTTCGCCGGTTATCTGCTCAAAGGTCCCGGCACCTTCCTGCTCATGTACACGCCCTCGCCCCACGGCCCCACGCCGCAGCACAGCCCGCGCTTCGAGATCGACGACGGCATCCTCTGGCGCGGCGCGGCCATGGCTGCCGGCAGCGCGATGACGTGGCTGGCGCGCCACGGCCGCTGACTTTCGGACAAAACGCCGAAGGAGCCTTCCGAAGAGCCGCTATGAAAAAGGTCCGCCGGTCGTATGACGGCCGGCGGACCTTTTTGTATCGAAAAAAATGTTCCACGTGGAACGCCCCGTCGCCAACGCAGCGACGAAGCGGATTTGATAAATATTTGATGAACCTATTTATTTGAAGAGCATCAGGAGCCCGGAGAGGACCAGATAGCCGTAGACGAGCAGGCGCAGACGCTTGGGATCGAGACGATGGAAAATTTTGCCGCCGATCCAGGCGCCGATCAGCAGCGAGGCGAGCATGAGGACGTAGACGTGGATCGTCGCGGCGGTAAAGGCGCCGCTGCGCCAGCGCGCGAACGTGGTGACGCAGGCGGTGATGCAGAACTGGGCGCTCAGCGTGGCGCGGTAGGCATCGTTGGTGTCGGTGGCGGCCAGCATGTAGAGGGCGATGGGCGGCCCGCCGACGGCGAAAAGCCCGGAGAGGACGCCGGCCAGCGTGCCGACGGCGGCGCCGTTGAACAATGTCGGCTTGATGCGGATGCGGTCGCTGAAAAAAATCGAATAGATCCCCAGCGCGATCAGCATCGCGCCAAGACTGTGGACCATGATTTTGTCGGCGGCGCCGACGGACAGCCGCACCGACAGCGGCGCGAAAATCATCGCCGTGACGACGCAGGGCAGCAGAGTCTTCCAGCGGATGTGTCTGAAACTGGAAGCGAGCACGAGAACGGAGGTCGTCGACCCGCACAGGCCGGAGAGGGCGACCGCCTGCGCATAGGGAAAAAGATAGGGCAGCAGCGACATGTTCACCGGGCCATAACCGAAACCGCAGACAGCCTGAATGACCGCGCCGACCAGGCTGACCGAGAAGGCTGCAGTGAAAGTAAGAGGCGGCATGAAGAAAACTCCTTTTTAAGGGGAATGTATCCACTTTACGCTTTTCGGCGCGCCTTTTCAAGCGCGAAAAAACGAAGGCCGCTTTCCGCAGAGCAATCCTTGTCAGCGATCGAAGTTCAGCGGAAGAGCAGCAGCGTGCCGGAGAAAATCAGGTAAGCGTAAACTATTTTGCGCAGCTTCGCCCCGTTGAGTTTATAGAAGACTTTGTTGCCGACGAAAATGCTCAGGCCGACGGCGCCGGCCAGCAGCAGCCAGACCTGCAGCACCTGCGCCGTGATGATGCCGTTGCGCCAGCGCGCCCAGGTGGTGCTGACGTTGATGAAACAGAAGTAAGCGTTCAGCGTGGCGCGGTATTCGCTGTTGGAATCGGTCCCCGCGAGGAGGTATATGGCCACCGGCGGTCCGCCGACGGAGAAGAGCCCCGAAAAAGCGCCGGCCAGCGTGCCGGCGATACAGCCGTTGAACGGCGACGCCTTGATGCGGATCCGTCCGCTGAAGAACACCGAATAGATCCCCAGAGCGATGAGTATGACTCCCAACGAGCGCACGAGCGCCTTTTCGGCGGCTCCGACGGAAAGATAAACCGACAGGCTGGAAAAGAGCATCCCGCAGATCAGGCACGGCGTCAGCTTTTTCCAGCTGATGAAGCGGTACGTGTTGCACAGCAGCAGCAGATCGATCGTCAGCCCGCAGAGAGTGACCACCGATACGGACTGCATGTAGGGCATCAGGTAAGGCCAGACCGACATGGCCACGGCGCCGAGCCCGAAGCCGCAGACGGTGTTGATGATCCCGCCGGCGGCCGCGGAGCTCATCAGGAGCGTGAGGGTGAGGACATTCATGGCAGGTCTCCGTTTCTAGGTGATCTCCCGCTTACTCTACTCCTGAAAAGCGTTTTGTTCAAGGATTTTCGCGCGAAACATCGCTCGGCCGCCGCCCGATTTCGGCCGACGGCGCCATGCGGACGGCGAGGGCTTCTGCGCGTCCTGCGGCTCTTCATCGACTATCACGGCGGAAAAGGAGGCGCTGCGCTTTCGGCGTCCCGTTCCGAAAAAACGTGGCTCTAGCGGCGGTAGACGATCTCGCCGCCGATCACGGTCGCCACGGGCAGGATCTCGCGGATCCGCGCGGGCGGGCAGGTGAAGATGTCGCGGTCGAGCACGGCCAGATCGGCGACGAAGCCGGGCTTGAGGCGCCCCTTGTCGCGCTCGTGGAATTCCAGGAAGGCGCTGCCGGCCGTGTAGGCGTCGATCGCCGTCTCGACGTCGACTTTCTCCTGCGGAAACCAGCCGCCCTCGGGTTGGCCGAGGTGGTCCATGCGGGTGACGGCGGCGCCGATGCAGGGAAACGGGCTGCAGTCTTCGACCGGCGCGTCGGTGCCGTAGCCGACGGGTATGCCGAGCGCGGCGGCCGTGCCGAAGGCGTAGGACGTGCCTGCCAGTTCCGCGCCGCAGCGGGACTCGACGATGTGCATGTCGTAATCGAGGAAGATCGGCTGATAGGCGACGCAGAGTCCGTCCGCGGCGATGCGTTCGAGCAGGGGACGGTCGGTGATCTGGCAGTGGTTGACGATGTGGCGCAGCGGATTTTTCCCGCCGTCCATGACGCGCTCGTAGCAGGCGACCGTGTCGGCGACGGCCCGGTCGCCGATGGCGTGGGTGATGACCTGCACGCCGGCGTCGCGGGCAGCCCGGCAGAAACGGTCCATCTCCTCGTTGGAGAGCGTTTCCACGCCGCGGTTACCGGGATCGTCGCGGTAATCGCGGCACATTTGGGCGCTGCGGCCGCCCAGCGATCCGTCCTTGAAGAGCTTGAGCGGACCGATCTCCACGTGGGCGGCGGGGTCGTGATATTTTTCGCGCGCGCCGCCGCGCAGAAAGTCTTCGAAATCGCCGACGCTGCGGAAGGTCGTTTGGTGGCGGTAACGCAGCGCCGTGCGGCCGCCGGCGTGGGCACGAGCGACGATCTCCATCAGCGCATCGACGGGGACGGGGACGAAGCCGGCGTCGTTCGACTGCACGCTGGTCAGCCCGTGGGCGACGGCGTAAGCGGCGGCTTTGACGAACATGTCTTCGTATTCGGCCGCCGACTTGGGCGGGATCAGCCGGCTGGCGCGGGCGACGGCCTGTTCCTTGAAGACGCCGCTGGGGAATCCGTCGGCTTCCAGCTCGAACTCGCCGTTTTCGTACTGGGGCGAATTTTTGCCGAGGCCGAGCATCTCGATGGCCCTAGTGTTGACGGCGGCGATGTGGCGGCAGACGCGCTCGACGATCACGGGGACGTCGGTGGAGATTTGGTCGAGGTCGTGGCGGTCGGGCAGGCGCTGTTCTCCTTCGTCGAAGAGATCCTGATTCCAGCCGATGCCGGCGACGCCGTGGCGGCACAGCTCGGGATGCTCGGCGAGGAAGCGCCGGCCGCGCGCGACGATCTCGCCGACGGAGCGTGCGCCGTTCAGCCGCAGCTGCGACATCTCCATGCCGACGCCGAGCAGGTGCATGTGGCTGTCGTTGAGGCCGGGGATCACCGTGCGGCCTTCACAGTCGAAGATTTCGGCGCCGCGCCCGGCGGCCGATCTGATCTCGTCGTCGTGTCCGACGAGACGGATCACGCCGTCTTCGGCGTAGAGAGCCTGCGCGAAGCGGCCGCGCTCTACGTAGATTTTTCCGTTGACAAGAGCGAATCTTTTCATTTTTCTCGTTCCTCCGAATGGGGCGCCGCGCCCCGTCATGAAAAAACGCCGCGGAACATTCTGTCCCGCAGCGTGACGCATTTTCGGCTACCGCTGTTCTTCCTTTTTGTTCCTGAAGCCGAAGTAAAAATAGACGCAGGCCGCGATGCAGGGGATAGAGAGCCCGGTGACGCAGGTGACGGGATCGTTGACCAGCGTGTTGACCATCATGCCGAAGTTGATCAGCAGCGTCAGACAGACGGTGAACGCGCCGCCCCACACCTTGTAGGGGCGCTCGAGGTCGGGCAGCTTTTTGCGCAGCACCAGCACGGCGGCGATGATCAGCACGTTGATGAGCATCGAGCCGAAGACCACCAGGTTGGTGAGCTGATCGAGGCTGCGCACCCAGATGTAGGCGATCGAGATGACGCACTGGCAGAGGATCGGCGCGGTGGGAACCTTGTAGGTGGGGTGCAGCCTGGCGAACGAGCGGAAGAAGTGCCCTTCCTTGGCCATGGCGTAGTAGTTGCGCGGGAAGGCGATGACCATGCCGTTGATGGAGCCGAGCATGGAGATCATCATGCCCACGGTGACGAGAATGCCGCCGGCGCCGCCCAGCAGGCGCAGGGCGACCTCCGTGCCCAGATAGAGCTTTTTCGCCTCGATCATGGCGCGCATCTCGGCCAAGGGCAGCACGCGATAGATCGCGTAGTTGAACAGCATGTAAAGCACGGCGATGCCGCAGATGGAGATAATCAGCGACAGCGGCAGATTGCGCTTCGGGTCCTTGATCTCCTCGGTGACGGCGTTGAGGTTCGTCCAGCCCTCGTAGGCCCACAGCGTCGCCAGCGTGGCGAAGCCGATCATGTTCAGCACCTTGGAGAAGGGCACCGGTCCGTCCATGGGCGTGAAGGAAAGGTCGGGCGAGACGTCGCCCATGAAAAACGCCGAACCCATGATGATGAAGATGGGGATCAGCTTGGCGACCATCGTGACGTTCTGCAGCACGGAGCCGCGCTTGATGCCGAAGCAGTTGTAAGCCGTAAAAGCGATCAGGATGGCGGAAGCGGCGATCTGCGCTGCCACGCCGCCGAGGCCGAACATGGCCGTCAGCGCCACCGCGCCCGCAGCCAGCGAAGCGGGACCGGTCAAAAGCCAGCTGTTGAAACCGCTGATAAAGCCGACCAGCGGGTGATAGGCTGTGTTCAGGTACACCGTGACGCCGCCGGCCTTGGGGATCATCGCCCCCAGTTCGGCGAAGCACAGGCCGCCCAGCAGCGAAATGACGCCGCCCGCGAACCAGCACAGCAGCGCCAGCCCGAGGCTGAAGCCGGCCCGCTGCAGAACGTAGGAGCCGAGATAGAAGATACCGCCGCCGATCATGATGCCGCCGAGGATGCTGACGCCGCCGAACAGCGTGATCTCGCGCTTGAACTCCGTCTTTTCGGAACTGAGCTGAGAAACGAGATTCTGATTGTCCGCCATTTTTTGTTTTCCCCCTGAGAAAAGTCGTTTTATCCGCGTGCGCGGTCCCTTAAAACACTTTTTCGCCGCCGATATACGTCGCCGTGACCTTGGCGGCGAGGATGTCGCGCTCCGGACAGTTCAGCAGATCGCGGTCCACCGTGATGAAGTCGGCGTACATGCCGGATTTGATCTTGCCCTTCACGTCCTCGTCGTGCGTCGCCCAGGCTCCGGCCGCCGTGTAGCCGTAGAGCGCCTGCTCGCGGCTGAGGATCTGCCGCGGCAAAAACGGTCCCTCGCCGTTCAGGTCGCGGCTGGTGACCGCGCAGTACAGGCCCCGCATGGGATTGAAATCTTCCACGGGCGCGTCGGTGCCGAACGGCGCGTGTACTCCCGATTCGATGTAATCCTTCCAGGCGTAAGAAGTGCTTCCCAGTTCGCGGCCGACGCGGTCGAAGACGATGTGCATGTCGTAGTCGATGAAAATCGGCTGGATGAAGGCGACCACGTCGAGCTCCCTGAAGCGCTCGACTTGGCGCCGGTCGGTGATCTGGCAGTGAACGACGCCGTGGCGTGGATGCACGTAGGGCATAGCCTTGCGGGCGCGCTCGACGGCGTTCAGCGCCATTTCCATGGCGCCGTCGCCGATGGCGTGCATGGCCACGGGCATGTTGTTCTCGTGCGCCTTCAGCACTAATGCGTCGAGTTCCTCCTGCGTGTAGGTCGGCAGGCCGCGCGTCGAGGGATCATCGGCGTAGGGCCGGCGCATGTAGGCCGTGCGCGCCCCGAGCGATCCGTCGGTGAGCAGCTTGACCGTGGAAATCTTGAAGCTGCGGTTGCCGTAGCTGTCGTCCAGTCCCTTGCGATCGAAGAACTCGTCGAGCTCGGCCTTGGTGGGCAGCAGCGCCTGCTCTCCCCAGCGCACCTTGAGCCGGCCGTCTTCAGAGGCGTCGCGCAGCAGGCGCATCATCTCGTAGGCGCAGCCGTCGGGCGTGTACTTGAAGTCGTCCGACTGGATGCTCGTGATGCCGCAGGCGAACAGATCCTTCTGGCAGACCAGTACCATGTTCAGCAGCGTCTTCAGTTCGGGCGCCGGCAGGTTGGCTTTGATGGTGTCGACGATATGTTCCTTGACGACGCCGTCGGGCGAGCCGTCGGGATTTTTGCCGGCGAAAGCGCCCATCTTTTCCGCCGCGGCCGCGTCGAGTCCGATCAGCTCCATGGCCTTGGAGTTGAGTACGCCGACGTGGAAGCACGTGCGCATGACCAGCAGCGGGTACTCCGTCGTCACCGCGTCGAGATCGGCCGCCGTGGGATAGCGCTTTTCATCGGTGAAGTAATCGTGGTTCCAGCCCTCGCCGAGCAGCCACAGCCCCGCGGCCGGATCGTACTTTTCAAGACCTTTCTTCATGCGCTCGACGATCTCGCCGACGGATTTCGTGCCGCGCAGATCGACGGCGCCCAGCTTCGACTTCGCGTAATGGAGAAAGTGCATGTGGCTGTCGTTGAAGCCGGGCATCAAAAACGCCCCGCCGCAGTCCAGCACTTCGAGATCTTTTTGCGGATGCTCCTTCAGATACGCTTCCGCCCCCCTGTCGCTGCCCACGTAGGCGAAGAAATCTCCGACGACGACCGCCGAATCGGCGCCCGGGTTTTCGCGGTCCATGGTGGCGATCGCCGCATTGCGAATCCATAACGACATGCAAACACCTCGCCTTATTTGTATAAAACCGTCAGCTTTCAACGGTCGTTTTTTGATTATTAAAATTTTGATTTTGGAGAATTATAACAATGCCGCCTCACCGTGTCAACGTGAGATCCGGTATCAGTCCGCTTCTCTGACGGCCCAGGCGTGATCGAGCGGTCCCGGGCCGCGCCCGAGATTCAGCCCGGCCCGCAGCGCGCCGGTGACGTAGGCTTTGGCGCGGCGCACGCTTTCTTCGACGCTGCGGCCCATGGCGAGATGGCAGGCGATGGCCGACGAGAGCGTGCAGCCCGTGCCGTGCGTGTTGTGATTGTCCAGACGCGGCGAGTTCAGCCAGACGGGGCGTCCTTCGCTGAAGAGCAGGTCGTCGGCGCAGTCGGTCAGGTGTCCGCCCTTGATCAACACGGCGCCGCCCAAACCGGCGGCGAGGCGCCGGGCCGCCCGTTCCATGTCGTCGTGATCGGCGATGGCGAAGCCGCAGAGCGTTTCCGCCTCGGGGATGTTGGGCGTGATCACCGTTCCCAATGGCAGCAGTTCGCCGCGCAGCGCGCCGGTCGCGTCTTCGTCGAGCAGGCGCGAGCCGCTGGTGGCGACCATGACGGGGTCGACAACGATGTTGCGCGCGCCGAAAGCCTTGAGCCGGGCGGCGATGGCCGAGATGATGGCGGCGCTGGACACCATGCCGATTTTCACGGCGTCGGGGCGGATGTCGTCGAAGACGCAGTCGATCTGCTGCGCCACGAATTCCGGCGAAGCTTCGAGCACGCCGAAGACGCCGGTGGTGTTTTGAGCGGTCAGCGCCGTGATCGCGCTCATGCCGTACACCTTGTGGGCCGCCATGGTCTTGAGGTCGGCCTGGACGCCGGCGCCGCCGGAGCAGTCGGAACCGGCGATCGTGAGAACTTTATATATCATCGGAAAGACTCCTTTGCGAAAAAAATTCAGGCGCCGAAAATTTCGTCGGCGAGACGGCGCAGGCGGCGCGCCGACACTTCGACGTCGGGCGCGGCGAAGAGCGCCGAGACGACGGCCGCGCCGCACAGCCCCGAGCCTTTCAGCCGCGGCAGATTGTCCGCCGTGATGCCGCCGATGCCCACGACGGGGATGGAGACAGCCTCAGCGATGCGTTTCAGTTCGTCCAGCGGCAGCGCGGCGGCGTTGTCCTTGGTGCCGGTCGGAAACAGCGCCCCCGAACCGAGATAATCGGCGCCGTTACGCTCGGCAACGACGGCCTCCGCCACGCTGTGTGCCGAGACGCCGATGATTTTGCGCGGGCCGAGCCGCAGACGCGCCGCGCGCGGATCCGCATCGTCCTGCCCGAGGTGGACGCCGTCAGCGCCGCAGGCCAGCGCGATCTCGACGCGGTCGTTGACGATCAGCGGCGCGTTGTACCTTTTCACGACGGATTTGATCGCCAACGCTTCGGCCAGAAAAAGGTCGTCGGGCAGATCTTTCTCGCGCAGCTGCACCATCGTGGCGCCGCCGCGCAACGCTTCTTCCACCGCCTGCGCCAGCGTCTTCGCGCCCAGCCAATGGCGGTCGGTGACGGCGTAGAGACGCAGCGATTCTCTTGAGCAGATCATGAGTTTCCCTTCTTTCATCAGAAGTGTTCACCAGAGGCGTTCGCCGCGGGGGGCGATTTTCGCCGCAGATAAGGACGGGGGAGAGCCGGCGTGCCGGCTCTCCCCCGTCCTTTTCAGAAAGCGCTTCCTTCGCCGGCATGATCCCGTATCAGGTTCAAAGGGTCGAGGCCGTGCGGCCTCCTCTCAGCCCGTCTGTGCGGGCTCCCCTGCGTGATGAAGTTCCCGTTTGAAATTATAGTTCCTGCGGCGCCCGCGTCAAGCGCGCAGCATTTCTTCCAGACGGCCGTCCTGCCACAGGACGACGAGCGTGCCGCGGGCGACGGCCACGGAGCTTTCCCGGCCGGTGAATTCGTTGCTGACGCCGAGGGCGACGAAACTTTCCAGCGTCGCGTCCGTCAGTTCGTATTTGAGGCCCCGCAGCGTGACGCCGCAGGCTGGTTCGCTCAGGCAAAACAGCGAGAGGTAACCGCGGTGCGCGTCGCTGAAATACAGCTCGCCGTCGGTCAGCGCTGTGGCGGTTTCGTTTTTTCCGATCAGAAAGCCGCGCGCGCCGCGACGTGAAAGGTACATCAGCGTCTGCAGGTTGGCGAGCGTGTGCCCCAGCCGCCCGCCGAGCCCCCCCAGCAGGGCGAAGCGCTCGTAGCCGAGCGACAGTCCTTCTTTGACGGCGAGCGCCATGTCGGTATCGTCCTTGACGGGAGAGCAGCGCACGACGTTGCGGTGTTTAGGCACATAGCCCAGCGAGTCGAAGTCACCCAGCGCCATGTCGATCGTCGCTCCGTGGCGGCGCAGCGATTCATAGCCGCCGTCGGCCGCGATCACGTAATCGCCGGGCAGAGGCGCGAAGGCGGGGGCGTAGAACTCGCCGGCTCCCGCGATCCAGCAGACGGACTTATTCATGGACGGGCGGAGTCTGGCCGCTGGGGGGCGCCTTTTGGGCGGTTTCGCGCTTCTCTTTCTGCTTGGCGTAGAAGTCGCCGTAGAGCTTTTTGTACACTTCGTAGTTGCCGAGGACTTTTTTGACGTAATCGTTGGTCTCGCGAAAGGGAACGCCTTCCATCCAGGCGTCCTGTTCCCAGCCGCCGCGCTCGGCGTTCCATTTGTTCACGTTGCCGCCGCCGGCGTTGTAGGCCGATACGGCCCAGTCGAGGCGCTTGAAGCGGGCGATCAGGCCGCCGATGTGCGACGCGCCCATGGCGATGTTGTCGGCGGGATTGTAGGGACTGTACTTTTTCAGGCCGATCTTTTTGGCTTCGCCGGCCGCCGTGGCCGGCATGAGCTGCATCAGGCCGGCCGCGCCCACCCAGCTGGTGGCGCGGGGATCGAACGAGCTTTCCTGCTTCATGATCGACCAGACCAGGAGAGGATCGACGCCGAACTTTTCGGCCTGCGCTTCGACGGCGGCGCGATAGGGGCGCGGGTAGACGAGCTCCAGCAGGGCGCGGGGGATCTCGCGGCCTTTCAGTTTGCTCTCGATGGCGCCGTGCAGGTCGGCGTACGCCTGTCCTTCGAGGCCGAGCCAGCGAGCCAGCTGAGAGCGGCGCATCCGGCTGGGCAGATCGTTTCTGCCGGTCAGCAGCATGCGGGCGTGGGTCATGAAGCCCCAGCGTTCCAGTTCGCTCGCGGGAGCGGGGGCGAGGTCCTTCGGCAGCGGCGCGTCAGCGATTTTGAGCGAGCCTCCGTCGAAGGCCATAAAGCTGTAGATGCTCAGGGCGTGATCGTCTCCCAGTTCTTTCTCGTATTTTTCCGCTTCGGCGGCGCGCCCCAGATCGTTCAGCGCTCTGACGTGCCAGTAGAGCAGGCGGGCGGCGCTCAGGTCGCCGGGTTGAGCGGCCGAAAGTTTCCAGTTTTTCAGCGCCGTCTCGTAATCTTTGCGGCGGAAAGCGTCCCAGCCCTTGCCCCAGAGCAGCGCGTTCGCGCGCGTCCCATTGGGAAAGCGTTCGATGTAATCGTCACGGGCTTCTTCGGCTTTGCTCCAGTGGCTGGTGGCCAGCGAATAGAGCGCCGACGCGGCGCGGAACGCGTTTTTGTCATCGGCGGCCTTGAGCATGGCGCTCAGCGCCGCTTTTTCCGCCGCGCCGCCGATCATCAGCGACAGGCGCGAGAGCGATCGGGCCACGTAATCGCCGTCTTTTTTGAAGGCGAGCTTCTCGAAAAGCGGCGCGGCCAGCTGCGGTTTCCCCAGGCGCTGATAGCACATGGCCAGGTAGTAAGTCCCCGACTCGCCGTAAGCCCCGTCCCATTTGAGCTGGCTCAGGAATTTGACGCCGTCCTGATAACGGCCGTCGAGGTAGGCGGCGTAGCCGAGGCGGTAGCTGCGCTGCAGCGACGAAGGCGCTTTTGCGGCGATCTTGAGCGCGGCGGCGTTGCGCGGCTCCAGCTTGAGCAGGCGCAGCGCGTCGGCGGACTTCATGCGGCCGAGCTTGGCCAGCTCGCTCAGCATTTCCGCTTCCTGATCGTCGCTGCTGGTCGCGTCGGCCATGCGGCGCAGCCATTTTTCCTTCTCGTCGACGTTCTCGGTGAGGCGGAAGAGCAAATACATGGCGTAGTAGCGTGCCAGCCGCGGCGTGAATTTTGCCTGATAGAGCGCCAGTCCGGCTTGATAGGCCTCCCCGGGCCGTCCGGTGCGTTCCAGCGCCAGCGCTTTGAGCAGGCTCGCATAGGGGACGACGCTTCTGGGATAGCGGCTGCCGATCTGTTCCATCACTTCCAGAGCGTCGCCCCAGCGCGACTGATACCAAAGCGCGTTCGCCGCCAGCGACAGGGCGCGCGGCGAAAGTTTTTCCCGTTGTTCGAGCAGCGTCTCGACGGACTTCCAGTTGCGGCTCAAGAAGAATTTCTCCGCGGCCTGTTCTTCGGGGGAAGGCTGTTGCGCCGCCGCCGTCAGCGGCGGGACTGTCAGGATCAGAAACGTCAGCAGCGTCCGAATGATTTTTTTCATGGTCAAACCTCCTGTTCGTCCTCGAAACGAGAGCGCGGTTTCGAAGATCCTTTATTATAATACATGAAGACCGGCCGGGCTGTCATAAAACGGCGCCATCCATTATAATCGGTGCGGAATCCCCGCTGAAGGAGGGACGAACGTTTCATGATTTCAAAAGGCCTGATGGAATTGATTTTTTCCGCCTCGAGCATCGAGCGCTGGAACGACCATCCGCGCACGGCCCAGTTCACCGAGATCGACAAGCAGGCGCACAAGGCGATGATCGCCTATTTCATCGCCCGCGCCGAAGAAGACCGCGGCCGCGCCGTCGACTGGAACCGGCTCGTCGCCAACGGCGCGTTCAGCTTTTTGCACCGCGTGCTCGTCACTGACATCAAGCCGCCCGTCTTCCACCGCCTCATGCAGGACCGCGCGCAGCAGCGTCAGCTCAACGATTGGGTTTACGCCCAGCTCGAGCCGCTGTTGTCGCCGCTCGATTATCCGCTGTGCGGGCAGTGCCGCGCCTATCTCGGATCGGTGCCCGACAGCCTCGAAGACCGCATCCTCGGCGCCGCGCACTACATCGCCACGCGCTGGGAGTTCGGCTTCATCTACTATTGGAGCAAGCCGCTGTACGGCATCGAAAAGACGCGCGAAGAGATCATGGGCGAGATCGAAAAATACCGCGATCTGGCCGCGGTGGAGGACATCCTCTCGCCGGAGGGCGGTGCCTTCAACGACCTGATCAGCCTCGTCGGGCAGCTGCAGTTCCAGAAGCGCTGGGCGCAGGTCCAGCGCCTGCCGCCCACGTCGGTGCTCGGCCATCTGCTGGTGGTCGCGCTGCTGAGCTGGCTCATCTCGCTCGAGATCGGCGCGGGCGCGCGGCGGCGGCGCAACGATTTTTACGGCGGTCTCTTCCACGACCTGCCCGAGGTGCTGACGCGCGACATCATTTCGCCCGTGAAGCGCTCCGTCAAGGGGCTCGACGAGCTGGTCAAAAAGCTGGAACGCCGCGGCGTCGAGGAGAACCTGTTCCCGCTGCTGCCGCCGGCGTGGCGCGACGACGTGCTCTACATGGTCATGGACGAGTTCGAAAACCGCGTCCGCACGAACGGCCGCGTGCGCGTCATCGGCCGCGATCTTGCCGACGCCGAGGGGCGCGACGAGATGGATCCCGTCGACGGCCGCGTTATCGAAGTCTGCGACAAGCTGTCGGCCTACATCGAAGCGCGCGAGTCGATCCGCATCGGCGTGCGCCCCTCGGCGCTCGAGGAGGCGTCCATGCGCCTGTACGACTCTTTCGCCTCGCGCCGGGTGGCCGGCTACGAGGTGAAAGAGCTTTTCGACTGTTTCAGATAAACGGCGTTTTTTATCCGAAGGAGAGAGAGTCTATGATTTACGCGCATATCGACGACGCGAGAAATTACAGCGGCCTCGGCGAAGTCTTCGCCTGGGCCGTGCGCCAGCTGGCCCGCGCCGACCTGAAGGAGCTGAGTCCCGGCACGACGGAGCTGATTCCCGGCAAGGCGTGGTTTTCCATCGACGAGCCGGAGACGAAGCCGCTCGAGCGGACGCTTTTCGAGGCGCACCGCGAGTTTGTGGACGTGCAGATGACGATCGCCGGAGACGAGCTGATCGGCTGCGCGCCGCTGGGGCGGGTGACGCCGCTTGGGGAGTACGACGAAGATCGCGACATCCAGTTCTTCAAGGGCGAAGGGCTGACGCTGGACTGCACGGGCGGCATGTTCGCCGTCTTCTTCCCCGAGGACGCCCATCGTCCCTGCGTGGCGCCGGGAACGCCGCGGCGGATCCGCAAGATCGTGGCGAAGATTCACCGCTCGCTGATCCCGCACCGGGAACTGTCGTAACGTCTGACCGTCTGGAGTGGCGAAACGAAAAACAAAAGAGCGCGGAATGCCGATGACTCCCGAGTCATCGGCATTCCGCGCTCTTTTGTTCCCTGTGGAGCATGTCCCTTGGGTTTGGAGGACGACGCCGGGCTTTGCGCCTGAGTTTGGGTATCGCGGCGGCGTTTGTCCCCGGTTGGACAGTTCCCGTCCGTTTAAAAATCGTTAAATTCTATACAGCTCTTTGAAAGTGAACAAAAAATGGTCACTTTCAATTACTGACAATTGAGAAAAGATGTGAGTTTCGTAAAATGATTCCGAAAAACCTCGAGAGTTCTGTTTTGTGAACAGCGGGGCTGAGCGTCGGTTCGTAGAGGGTGCCTGTGTGGCTTTTGGGCATAAAGACCGCGCGTCGGGCGAAATTCCACAGCGATTCTGGAAAGAAGTTTTCGGTCTTTTGCAAGCCTTTCCCGATGAACTGAGGAGGAATTTCCATGAGCGGGGTAAAACAGACAAGTAAAGAGCAACGGCTGGAGATCGTGAACTATTGCATTGATCACGGTGCCGACTACCTTCAAGCCATTCGCAAGTACGGCGTCAGTTATGGTCAGGTGTATTCTTGGGTCAGCAAGTTCCGCAAATACGGCGAGCACGGTCTTGACGATCTTCGCGGAACGGGACGCAGCCGTAAGGAAAGCCCGCCCATGGGCGAGTTGGAACGCTTGAAAGTGGAGAACCGTTGTCTGAAAGCCAGCATCGGAAACCTGAAAGCTGAACGCCATGTGCTGAAAAAGCGCGTGAAATATCTCGAACGAAAAGAGAATTCCAACTGCGCCGAAGAGGATCTGCGTTCAGGGAAATCATGAAAAAGAATGGTTTCCTGTACGATAGAGAACACGGTTTCACGGTCTGGAGAAGACTCAGGGGAACGAGACGAAAAAAGGCGAAGAGGAATGAGGAAACGAGGCCACTCCTTCCCAAAGCTTTTTGTGAACTCTCTCCTGACGGTTTGTTCCCGGCCGGGAAACGGCGTCATGAGACGCCGCAAGTCATGGTTCCGTTTTGAGGAGGAGTTTCGAGAATGAGTATGAAGAAAATGCTCGCCGTAGTCGCCGCCGCATCGCTGGCGGCCGCAGCCGCGCCGGCGTTCGCCGCGAACCCGTTCAGCGACGTGCCGATGAACCACTGGGCGTACGACGCCGTGGAGCAGCTGAGCGCGAAGGGAATCCTGGAGGGTTATCCGAACGGCACGTTCAAGGGCAACCGCGCCATGACCCGCTACGAGATCGCCACGATGGTGGCGCGCATGATGGCCGCGGGCGGCCTGAGCGGTGAAGACCTGGAGAAGCTGAAGGCGCTGGTGGTGGAATTCCAGCCGGAGCTGGAAGCCTTGGGCGTGAAAGTGGACGGCTTCGACAGCCGCCTGAGCGCGCTCGAGAAGGGCCTCGGCGGCCTGAGGATCTGGGGGCAGCTGCGCTTCGACTATCACGGTTGGGATAACGACGGCGGTTCCGGCGTGATGGACGACGGCTTTCAGTACAACCGCGCCCGTCTGTTCATGCACAAGGATCTGTCTGACGGCGTAAGCTTTGAAATGCGGTGGCACAACGATAAGATCGACCGCTACTGGGTCACCGTCAAAGATCTGTTTGGCGCCGAAGGGCTCACTGCCAAGCTGGGCGCTTTCGCCAACGACTGGGAAGGCGAAGACGGCCTGCATGTGACCACGCCTATGTGGGATGACGAATCCAACTTCTTCGATACCACGATCCGCGGTGCCGATCTGAAGTACAACCGCGGCGGGCTCACCGTCGAGGGCTTTGCCGCCAGCAACGTAGGAGCGGGCGATAAGGGCGTTTACACCGATAACGTCGGCGACGAAATTTACGGAGCCCGTTTGAAGTACGAGAGCGAACGTTTCTTCGTCAGCGCCAACGGCTATTGGTTCAACGGCGACGGCACGGGCGGCGCCAAGGACCTCAATATGGATGCTTATTGGTTCGGACTCGGTTTCAACTTCGGCCAGGGTCTGAAGCTCAGCGGCGCTTACTTCATGGAAGACATCGACGGCGCTGTTGACGATGATCCCAAGGCCTGGAAGGTGGTCCTTGACGTCAGCCAGGACGTGCTGAAATTCACCGACCTGCGCGCCGAATACATGCAGTATGACAAGGGCTGGATCTATCAGAACGGCGCCGCTCCTTTCACGCTGAATACCAATTTCGAAATCAACAAAATCAGCGGTTCTTCGCCCATTGCCGAAGATCTTGAAGTCTGGAAGGTTTCCGCTGTCCAGATGTGGGGTGCGAAGTTCAGCACGTACGAGCGTTATGGAAAGTACGATATGGACGACTATGGAGACGCCAAGGAGTGGACCGTCGGTGTTGGTTATCAGTACAGCCCGAACCTGGCTTTCTATCTTGACTACACCGATTTCGACGGCCGCATGAACGGTACCACGGTTGATCCGACGTACGATAACAATCTGGTTCGTTTCCGCACATTCCTGAACTTCTAAACTGAATCAACGAGCTTTCTTGCTGTGCTCCACAAGGCGGAATGCGGTAAAGAAAAGAAGGCGGCCCGTTTCGGGCCGCCTTCTTCGTTCCGCAAAAAGCAGAAAATATTTCTCGGGATCGTTTTTAGTCAGGAGGGATTCAGCGGATTTCATGGAGAGTTCCGAAAAAAGTTAACTGTAGTTTTTACGGATGACATAAACCGCTCTTCAGGCAGTACAATAAATTCCATTGAATTCGTGCAATGATATAAGACCTTCTGCAGGGAAGGGAAAGCCGCCCCCGCGGGCTTCGGAGCGGGGCCGCGGAGACTGCTCACGGCAAGTTGAGCGGAGGTACAACCATGATTAATTACACGGAGAAAGCGATTCATGATACGTTTGTGCAGATCCTTAAGGAGAGCAGTTACGGCAAGCTTACGGTGAAGAACATCACCGATCGCTGCGAGATCAGCCGCAACACCTTTTATTATTACTACGACAGCATTCAATCGCTGATGGAGGCGGTACTGAAGGAATGGCTGGCTCCTGTCGGGGAGGACCGCGAACTGAGCGGTCTGTACGACAGCGTGGCGTCGCTGGCGAACAACTGCTTGGCTCACCGCAGAGAGATTCTGCGGCTCTTTCATTCGGTCTACAAGACGATCCTGGTGCGGAATATCGAGACATTTGTGAAACGCAGCGCGGTGCGGTACGTACGGGAAAAGCAGCAGAACCATCCCTTTTATGAAAAGGATCGCACAACGCTGGTTTCATTCTATGAGCATGTATTGATGGGATTCTTTATGTACTGGCTCCACGATGGCATGAACTCTGATATTCGTTCCTTCACGTCGGTGCTGGACGTGTTTTTTTCGCCGCATGCCGCTTCGGAAGGAGCGAATGAATCTAAACCGCCGCCGAAAAGTTCGAGCCGCGGAAGATAATGTACGAGGAAAATGAAGCGGGCATGAACGGACATGTCCCTGCGTATAAATAAAAATGCAGACAATCCTGAGTTCCGATGGACTGTCTGCATTTTTCGTGTTTAAAGATTCTGCAGCTGTGATGTCCGCTGTTTTTCGCCGGCGTTGGAAATGCTCACGTCAATGTGCGGGTAAGCCATGCGCAGCCCTTCCTGCGCGAAGACTTCCTGAATGGCCTCGCGAAGTTCGCCGCTGACTTTCATGCCGCTGGCGATCTTCTGGTTGACCCAGAAGTAGAGCGAGAAGTTGAGCTCACTGTCGCCGAAATCGGCGAAATAGACCCACGGCGCGGGATTCTTGAGGATCTTGGGGTTGGCGTCGGCGATGCGCAGAACCACGTCTTTGACTTTCTTCGCCGGCGTGCCGTACTCGACGCCGAAATCGACGCTGACCCGCAGCAGCGCGTCGGACAGGCTCCAGTTGATGAGCTGGTTGTCGAGCAGCTGGCTGTTGGGGACGACGACTTCTTTTTCGTCGAACGTGCGGATCAGCGTGGAGCGTACGCCTAAGTCGGTAACGGTGCCGGAGACGCCGGCCACTTCGATGACGTCGCCGAGGCGAAAGGGTCGGTTGAGCGTCAGCAGGATGCCGCCCATGAGGTTCTTGAACATGTTCTGAGCGCCGAAACCGATGGCGATGGCGACAGCGCCGCCGAGGAACGCGAAGGCCGTCAGCGGGATGCCGACGATGTGCAGCGCCGTCAGGAAGATGGCGATGCCGGCGAGGTAGAACACGAAACGGTCGAAGGTGCGGCGGCTGGTCTCGTCGAACTTGAAATATTTGCCCACGACCCACGAGAACATGTGCACCAGTTTGCGGGCCCCCCACGTGCCGAAGACGATGATGGCGAGCGCGATCAGGAATTCCTTGAGGCGCACAGCGTAGCCGCCGCTTTGCCACAGCTCGGTGTTCAGAAGCGTGGCGGCGTGCGTTTTCCAGAAGGCGTGGATCTTGTCGAAGGTGGACACGGTCTTGTAGGTCTCCTGCAGTTCGCCGGCGAAAGCGCGCTCCTGCGCGGACAGCGAGATGACGGCGGCGGTGTAACTGAGGCAGCTGTCGATAGAGGCCTGCACGGCGGAGCTGTATTTTTTCAGCCCCGGCAGATATTTGGCCTCGGTCGTTTCGCTGTCGAGCATCTTGCTGATAGCGGACTGGCGGCTCTGCAGCGAGAGCAGATCCTTCTGTACGTCGAGCAGGTTGTTTTCGAGGGTTTTGATTTCGGCGTTCATGTTTTTGACGACGGCGGGAATGGTCGTTTCGTCGACGGCGCCGCGGGCCAGGTCGTAGCGCAGCGTCCACAGGCGCTTGCGCTCGGCGTAGAGCACCAGCGTCTCCTGAAGCTGTTCGAGCTGCAGGCGGTAGCGGTCGCGCTCGGCGGTGCGGTAGCTCATTTCCAGTTGGGCGGCGCCTTTGTCTTTGTCGTCGGCGACGGCGGCGTATTTCATTTCGGCGGTCTCGGCGGCGGCTTCCGCCTGTTTGAGCTGGCGGTTCAGGGCCGGACGCGAGTCTTCCAGCTTTTTGATCTCGGCGTTCAGCGCGGCGATCTGGGCGGCAAAACTTTCTGCGCTCAGGTCGAGGTTCTCGCGGATATATTTTTGCAGATAGCCGCGGCGCTGATACTGCAGCTCGTATTTCGCGAGGGCGGTAGCGGCGCGTTCTTTTTCGAAACCGTCGAGGATCAGCTGGGCGCGGGCGATTTCCAGCAGATACGCGGCGCCCTGAAGCTGCCAGGAAGTCTTTTGGTTCTGCTCTTTCTGATAGTTGTCGCGGGCGAGGCGCCACGCCGCTTCGCGCTCCTCGACGAGTTTCTGCGAGGCGGCGGCGTACGAGTCGAAGCGCGCCAGACCTTCTTTGGCGTCGTCGATCTGCTTGCGGATATCGTCGAGGTTGCCGATGTAAGAGTCGTAGTAGCTGAGCTTGTAAGGCGGTTTGTCGTTCAGCGTCAGTTCGGGCGAACTGGTGTCGCCCTTCTGCCGGGCCAGGTCGGCGTCGTCCTGCTTTTTGCGCCCGATGGCGTTGATGAGGCGCGGGTAAGCGTTTTTGAGCAGCGTCAGATTTTCGACGCGCCTCGTCACGTCTTCGGCGGTGACGCCGAAACGGGCGGCGGCTTCGTCGGCTTTGAGGCTTTCCAATTCGGCGAGAATCCGTTCGATCTCGGCGAGGCGCTTGCTGCAGGCCTCCGCATCGGCGGCGGAGGGAACGTAAGGCTGGGGGATTTCGTCCCTGGCGGCGGTCTGGTCCGCGGACGCCGCCGTATCGGCGGCGGGTTCCGCGGCGCCGCCGGCGATGACCGACAGCGCGTCGACGGCCTCGGCCGGGCGAACGAAAGAGCACGCGAGCAAAAGCGCGGCGGCGAACGAGAAGATTTTTTTCATCGGCAACACTCCTTGAATCCTGATGGGTCTCATTGAGAAATTATAAGCCAGTGTGTCTGAAAATGCGAATCGGTAAAATCGCCTATTTTGAGTGCCCGCTTGACTTGGAGTTCGCTTTATGTGGTAAACTTTCGTCGAACAGCCGCGGGCGGTTCCGGGGGGAGTCGTTGCGGTGAAAAAATTCGCAGGGGGGATTTTCACAATGGGAAATAAAAAGTCGATGGTCTGGTTCGCGCCCTTCACGCCCGGCGTCAGCAAGGTGGACGTGCTGAAAAAGGCCGTCGAGGCCGTAGAGTTCAAAAGGACCGTCGCGAAGGACGCGCTCACGGCCGTGAAGCTGCACTTCGGCGAGAAGGGCAACGACACCTATCTGCGCCCCATTTTCATCCGCGCCGTCGTGGACGAGATCAAGAAATGCGGCGGCAAGCCGTTCCTCGTCGACAGCAACACGCTCTACGTGGGCAGCCGCAAGAACTCCGTCGATCACCTGATCACCGCCATCGAAAACGGCTTCGGCTACGAAGTGACCGGCGCGCCGCTGATTATCGCCGACGGCCTGAAGAGCAACGATTTCCGCGAAGTTGAAATCGACGGCCAGTACTTCAAAAAAGTCGAAATCTCGTCCGCCGTCGCCGAAGCCGACGCGCTCGTCGTCGTGTCTCACTTTAAGGGGCACGTGGCGGCCGGCTACGGCGGCACGATCAAGAACCTCGCCATGGGCTGCGTGCCGGCACGCGGCAAAAAGGCCCAGCACGCCGTTCATCTCGAAGTCGACGAAGAAAAATGCATTGGCTGCGGCCGCTGCTTCCGCAACTGCCCCGGACACGCCATCACGATGGAGAAAGACGCCGCCGGCAAAACGACGTCGCATATTCACGCCGAACCGTGCCTGGGCTGCTGCGAGTGCATGACCGTCTGCCCTACCAGGGCCGTCGGCATGATCTGGACGGCCGACGAGGACAAGTCGAGCTTCAACTGCCGCATGGCCGAGTACGCCTGGGGCGCGATCAAGGACAAGGTGCGCCCGCTGTTCATCAACGTCATGATGGACATCACGCCGCTGTGCGACTGCTGCGGCTGGAGCGACACGCCCATCGTCCCCAATATCGGCATTGCCGCCAGCACCGACCCCGTGGCGTTGGACAAAGCCTGTTACGACATGGTCGTGGCCGCTTCGGGCTCGGCTGTGGAAGAACATTATTTCCACGCGGGCGATGACAAGTTCCAGCTCCTTCATCCGGCCGCCGCTCCGCACGCTCAGTTCGAGCACGGCGCGAAGATCGGTATGGGCTCGCTGGACTACGAGCTGAGGACGATCCACATCGAAGAGGGCGAGGGCGAATAATCCGCCGCGAAAAAACATCCGAAAAAAGCCGGAGATCACGACGATCTCCGGCTTTTTTCGGATCGTCCCCCGCATGAATCGCGCAGCTCGCCGTATCAGTTTTATTTAAAGATTGCCTTTCATTTTCTTTTTGCAAAAACGCCGCGAAGCTGGTAAAGTGGGCGCGAAGGGACGGGGAGAGGCATGGAAAAGAAACCTCGGGGCACGCTGAGGCGGGTGATCCGTCTGGCGCTGCCGGCTGTCTTCGAAAACGTGATGTTCACGCTGGTGAACATCGTCGACGTGGCCATGGTCGGTTCGCTGGGGGCCGCGGCGACGGCGGCTGCGGCGCTGAACGCGCAGCCCATGTGGCTGGCCTACGCGGTGACGATGATCGCCGCCGGCGGCGCTTCCGTGCTGGTGGCGCGCTGCTGGGGCGCGAAGGACTACGCGCTGGCGGGGCACTACGCCGCGCAGGCGGTCATGCTCGGCACGCTGATCGGCCTGTGCATGACCGCGGCCGCCGAATCCTGCGCCGGCCTGTACGTCGCCTGGATGCGCGCCGCCCCCGACGTGGCTCCCGACGCGGCGGCCTACATGCGTATCGTCGGCGCGTCCATGCCCTTCCTCGTGGCGGAGCGTTCGATGGCGAGCGTGCTCCAGTCCGCCGGCGACACGGTGACGCCGATGAAGATCTCAGTCGCCGCCAACCTGTGCAACGTGGCGGGCAACTTTCTGCTCATCTATCCCAGCCGGAATCTTGACTGGCTGGGCGGCCTGCCGGTGTGGGGCATGGGCTGGGGCGTGCGCGGCGCGGCGGTATCGACGGCGGTTTCGATCGTTTTGGCGGCGGTTGCCATGGCGGCCGCGCTGAGACGGTGCCGGAGCGATCTCCAACTGTCGGCGCCGCGGTTCCTGCGCTTCGAAAAAAAGCGCCTGAACGATCTGCTGCGCGTCGGTTTGCCGATCGCGGCCGAACGCATCGTGCTCTCCAGCGGGCAGATCCTCTACATGTCGGTGATCTCCGCGCTGGGCACGGTGTCGGTCTCGGCGCATTATCTGGCCACGACGGCCGAAGGCGTGTGTTACAATCCCGTTTACGGCATCGCCATCGCCGCCACGACGCTGGTCGGCCAGGCCCTGGGCGCGGGCGACGAACGGCGCGCCGAAGCCGAAGGGCGGGCCTGCATCCACCTCTGTCTGGGCGTGATGGCGGCGGTGAGCACGGGCATGTACTTCGGGGCCGAATGGCTGATCCGCGTGTTCACGTCCGACGCGGCCGTGATCGAGCAGGGCGCGCGGGCGCTGCGCATCGTGGCGTGGGTGGAGACGCTTTTCGGCGCGGCGCTGACCAGTTCGGGCGCGCTGCGCGGCGCGGGCGACACGACCGCGCCGCTGTGGCTGGGCATTTTTTCCATGCTGGGGCTGCGTCTGGGCGCGGCCTGGATGTTCGTGAACAAGCTGGGGTTGGGGCTGGCTGGCGCGTGGTACGCCATGGATCTCGACCTGGGCGTGCGCGGCGCGCTGCTGTGGCTTTATTTCAACTCCGGCCGCTGGAAGCTGAAAAGCCGCCGTCTCGCCGCGCGTACCGGCCAATAGGGAGCGGATATCCGGAAAAAGAGTTCCCGTTCGGCGGCGCTTCATTGCCGGAGGAACGTTTTTCGAGCGTCGAGAGCGACGTCGGAAGGGAGATTTTCGATGGAGCAAGAGGTAGAAGCGTTGAAGCAAAACGCCGAGCTGCGCGCGTTCAACACCGTGGTGGAGCTGATCCGTCAGCGCGAGATCGTTCCCGGGCAGCGGCTTTTCGAGCCGGATCTGTCCGAACGCCTGTCGATGAGCCGTACGCCGCTGCGCACCGCGCTCAGCCGGCTGGTCGCGGAGGGCATCCTGGTCAAGGAGCGGGGCCGCAAAGGCTATCTGCTGCCGGCGCTGTCGTCGGAGGACATGCGGCAGATCTTCTACAGCCGCGCCGCCGTGGAGGGGGCCGCCGCGGCGTGGCTGGCGCATGGCTGCACGCCGGAACACGTGACGGTGCTGCGCGCGATCAACGCCAAAGAGGCGGAATTGTTCGGACGAGAGCGGCAAACTCCCGAGGAGAAAGCACAGTACGCGCAGTTGAACGAAGAACTGCACCGCCTGATCGTCTCTTTTTCCGGCAACGTGTACCTGCTGCGCTTCTTCAACAGCAGCTATTGGCGCTCTACGATGTATACGCTGCTTTATACCCGATTTTATCGGGAACGAACGCGTTCGACGGGGGAAAACGTGCCGAGCTGGAAGGAACATTCCCTGATCATCGACGCGCTCGAGGCCCACGAGGCCGAGCGCAGCCGCCGGCTGATGGAGGAACACGTGCTGAACACGTTTCGTTACCGTTCGCTGTTGGAGGAAACGGAAAGGCAATAACGCGCATTTTTCAGTGACGGAACGCTCTCGACGGGCGCCCCGTCATTTTTTTGCGCGCGTTCCCGTCTTTCCCGTTTCCGGCCGCGTTGGGGACGTTTTTCCGCACCGAAAAATTTTCCGTTGACAGAGTAAATATTTTAAATTATACTAATCACGCGGATTCAAATCTGTATCCAATATTCTGTCGCCCGGCGGGCGACGCCTCGTTTTTTTTGCGGCCGGCGGTCTGATGCCGGCTGGCGGCGTAAAGGGCCCTGACGAAGGGCGCGGCCTTGGTTTTTGATACGGGAGGTTGAAGGAGTATGGCGGAAAAAACGGCAAAGCCGCACAAGGAAGTCACATTGGGCGGCGCGATTGCGATCATGGTGATGATCCTCGCGATCATGATCGTCGGCAAACTGTTCATGAACTTCGACACGGGCATGCTGTGCCTGATCGTCGCGCTGGCGACGACGATCGTCTATGTGTTCGGCTACGGCTTCACATGGGATTATATGTTCAAGGAAGGCGTCATCCCGATGGTCGCCCGCGCTTCGGGGGCGATCCTGATCCTGCTGATCGTCGGCCCGATGATCGCCATCTGGATGGCCGGCGGCACGGTGCCCTATCTGATCAAAGTCGGCCTGTCGATCCTCCGTCCCAGCACGTTCCTCGTCTCGGCGTCGGTGATCTGCGCTATCTCCTCGGTGCTGACGGGCACTTCGTGGGGGTCGGCGGCCACGTTCGGCGTGGCGCTGATGGGCATCGGTCACGGTCTCGGCATCAATCCCGCCGCCACCGCGGGCGCGGTCATCGCGGGCAGCTACTTCGGCGACAAGATCAGTCCCATTTCCGACACCACGGTCCTGGCGGCCGCGACCGCCGAGTGCGACATCATGGATCACATCAAATCGATGATGTGGACGACGCTGCCGGCGTTCTGCATCGGCCTGGCCGTGTACGCCTACGTCGGCTCGTCCGGCGCCGACACGATGGACATGACCCGCATCAACGAGATCGTCGGCGCGATCGAGAAATCCTACAAGCTGACGCCGCTCGTGCTGCTTCCCGCCGCCGTCATGCTGGTGCTGTCCTACATGGGCAAGCCCACGATCCCAGTGCTCTGGGCCTCGATGATCGCCGCCGTGCCGTTTGCGATGATGCAGGGGCATTCGCTCCCCGCGATCGTCAAGATCATGGCCAGCGGTCCCAAGGCGGCGACGGGCGTCAAGGTGGTCGACAGCCTGCTCAGCCGCGGCGGGCTTTCCTTCATGTCCGGCTCGGTCGTGGTCGTGTTCTTCGCCTACATTTTCGCCGGGCAGCTCGAGTGCACCGGCACGATCAAGGTGATCACCAGCGCTATGCGCGAGCGCTTCATCAAGAGCAGCGTTGGCCGTCTGGTGTTCTCCACCTCGCTGACGGGTATTATCACCGCTCTCGGCACGGGCAATTCCTACCTGAGCATCATCATGCCCGGCATCATGTACCGCGATCCTTTCGACGAGTTCGGCATCCGCCGCAACGTGCTGTCCCGCACGCTCGAGGATTCTGGCACGGTGGTCGTGCCGCTGATTCCCTGGTCGGCCGCCGGCGTTTATATGGCGTCGGTGCTCGACGTGCCGGTGCTGGAGTACCTGCCCTGGACGATCATGTGCTACGCGGGCGCGGTGCTGGCCTGGATCTACGCGTTCTGCAACATCGCGATTTTCCGCAACAAGACCGCGGAAAGCAAATAAGGGCGCACGTCGGGGGGAAATCGCAGACCGAACCGGCCTGCGATTTCTTTTCGTGAATTTCTATGGATTGTTTGTTGCGAATCGAGGAAAAAATAAATGCATAATCCGCTGCTTCTGAAAAACATCGATCTGTACGCGCCCGAACACGTGGGCTTGACCGATCTGCTGATCCTTGGCGGCAAAATCGCCGCCGTGGAGAGGGGGATCGACGTGAAAATTCCCGGTCTCGAAATCATCGACGCGGAAGGGGGCGTCGCCGCGCCCGGTATCGTCGATCATCACAACCATTTCGGCGGCGCCGGCGGCGAGGGCGCGTTTAACTTCCGCACGCCGCCCGCGCAGCTTTCTACGTTCGTCAAGGCCGGCATCACGACCGCGGTCGGCCTGCTGGGCACCGACGGCTTCAGCCGCTCGCTCACCGAACTGCTGGCCAAAGCCCGCGCGCTCGACATCGAAGGGCTGAGCACGTGGATGTACACGGGCTCCTATCAGCTGCCCGGGCCGACGATCACGGGCAGGGTCGGCCACGACATCGCCTGGATCGACAAGGTCATCGGCTGCAAGATCGCGCTGTCCGATCACCGCTCCTCGCATCCTGCGGTGGAGACGATCCGCGCGCTGGTTTCCGAAGCGCGCGTGGCCGGGATGCTGTCCGGCAAAGCCGGCGTCGTCTGCGTGCACATGGGCAGCGAGGCTTCGGGACTGGAGCCGCTGCGCGAAGCCGTGAGCGGCACCGGCGTGCCGCTGAGCCAGTTCATGCCGACGCACACGACGCGCTGCCCCGAACTCCTCGACGACGCGATCGCCTGGGTCAAGGCCGGCGGCGTGGCCGACATCACCGCCGACGAAAAGACGCCCGGCGCGATCGCCCGCTACGTGGCCGAAGGAGCCGACCTGTCGCACGTCTGCTTCAGCTCCGACGGCAACGGCAGCATGCCGCGCTTCGACGCGGCGGGTAACTTCGCCGGCATGGGCGTGGGTGACCCCGCCTCCATCCTTCAGGCGATCGGCGACTGCGCACGCGCAGGCGACGCGCCGCTGGAAAAGATCTTCGCGTTCGCCGGCGCCAATCCCGCTGCCTGGCTCAAGCTGCCCGGCAAGGGCCGGCTGGAAAAGGGCTTCGACGCCGACCTGATGCTCCTCGACAAGGATTGCCGCCTGCGCACGCTGATCGGCCGCGGCCGCGTGATGATGCGCGACGGCGAAGTGCTCGCCAAGGGCACCTTCGAAGCGTAACGCTCCGCGAAAAATCGATATCGAAAACCGCCTTCCCGGCGTCGGGAAGGCGGTTTTTTGTTGTTCAAAGAAACCCCCCGGCTGTGCCGGGGGTTCAGGAAGCTTTAAGCTATGGTCAAGTATTTTGTTTTTTATCGAAGTGAAAGAAATGCTCCCTGAGATTAAGATAGATGAGGCTGGCAACCGCATCCGAAATAATCGAAGGGAGCTTAGAAATGGCACAGAATGCCAATGAAACTTTATCACATACGACTTGGAACTGCAAATATCATGTTGTCTTTGCCCCTAAATTCAGACGTCGTCTCATATATGGCAAGCTCAGAGCAGAAATTGGGAAAATACTGAGAACGCTGTGTGAACGCAAGGGAGTAGAAATATTGGAGGCAAACGCGTGTCCCGATCATATCCACATGCTGCTGCAAATACCGCCTCAATACAGCGTATCGGAAGTCATTGGATTTCTGAAAGGCAAAAGTTCACTGATGATCTTTGATAGATTCGCGAACCTGAAATACAGGTATGGGAACCGAAAATTCCGGAGCCGAGGCTATTATGTGGATACAGTAAGGCGCAATGAAAAGAAGATAATAGAATATATTCACAATCAACTTCAGGAGGACAAGCTGACAGATCAGCTCACCCTGAAAGAACTGGAAGACCCGTTTACGGGTGAGTCGGTGAGAAGAGGCAAGTAAAGAGCCACTTTAGTGGCTTGCCTGTGATAGAGGTGCGCTTGTCAGCCTTTTCAGAGCCCGAGAGGGTGGCCGGTAAGAGGCCCTTATAGGGCCAGAGCAAGCCACCGGCTTAGCCGGTGGTCCTGACTGCGAAGATCCGCGGCGGCTGGAAGCTGCGAAAGCGTTCCTGTTTTTAAGCGGCATGAAAAATCCCTGCCCGCGAAAGCGGCAGGGATTTTTTGCAGAGCATGGGGTCAGTCTGCGGGGAATTCGCGTGGCTCCTTGAGGCGGACAACGATTTCCACTTCGACGACCGCATTGCCGGGCAAGGCCTGGATGCCGATGGCGCTGCGGGCGTGGCGACCGGCCTGAGCGAACACCTCGAGCAGCAGATCGGAGGCGCCGTTCAGCACTTTGGCCGTCTGCGTGAAGCCCGGAGCGGCGTTGATGAAGCCTGTGACCTTGAGGACGCGTGCCACGTTGTCCAGCCCGGCGGCCATGTCGACGGCGGCCAGACAGTTGATGGCGCAGACGCGGGCGGCCGCGTAGGCTTCTTCGAGGCTGGGGCCGTTTTCTGCGCCCATTGTGCCGGTGTACGCGACCTCGCCGTTGACGCGCGGCGTCTGTCCGGAGGAGAAGCACAGCGTTCCCGAAGCCGTGGCGGGCACATAGGATCCCGTGGGCTTGTTCGCGGGCGGAAGCTCGATGCCCAGTTCTTTCAGTCTTTCTTTGATGCTCATGCCAATCACCACGTTTTGAATTTTTGCTGCCGGAGAGAGAGGAGCTCTTGCCGCTCCCCGTTTTCAGCGCTGTTCATCGTCGTTTTGAAAAGCTCGAAATCGACGGTTGCGTAATCCGCGTGAGTTCCGGCGGGAATCTCGCCGTATTCGATGTCTTCCACTTTGTCCAGGGCTCTGTTGATGAAAGCCGTCTGTCGATCCTGCGGGATGCGTCTGCGCGCCGGCGGGGTCTGAGTCAAAACCACCGTGCGGTAAGGGTTGCGCAGAAGACGTTCATTCCCTGCGACGGGGTGCGCAAAGAGAGAATACTCCCCGCTTCCCACCAGGTCAAGCGCTCTATACAGGACTTCCCGCGGCGTGCCTTCAATCCGTTCATAGTTCACCTGACAAGAATCCCAGACCTGAGGATTATTGGACAGAACTAACATTTCTAGTCAACGTTGAAGACCGTCTGCTTGTCGATTGAAGTTGCAAGAGCTTCGATCGCTTTTTTGAAGATCTTCATGCGGATTGCATACTCGTCGTTAGGCTCTTCGTCCGGCTTGCCGATAGGTGTAGGGATGGCAACGCCGCGAACAATGCGGTTAGCGCCGACGGTCAGAGCGATCGAGGGAACGGCCGTGATCAGAACCGCAGGGATGCCGACACGGTCGATCTCACGGGCAAGCGTTGCACCGCAACGCGTACCAGTGCCTCAAGTGGACGTCAGAACGATGCCTTGCACGCCTTTCTCTTGAAGTCTCAGTCCCATTTCGTGACCGTACTTCTCGGCGGATTTCACGGCGGTCACGTTACCGACGGTCACTGGGTATTCATCAAGCAACGCGCCAAAATCAAGCTCTTTTTGACAGGCGCGCGCCACGTCCAACGGCAGGACGCGATTGGGATTGGCGTTGCCGGGGACAGGATCGTAACCGCCATGGGCTACTTCGTAGTCGCCGGCTTTCAGCGTTTCAATGCCGACAAGACTGTAACTCTTCCACTTGGAAGCGTTGTGGGCCTCGATGTGATCGGGATTGCCTCGGGGAACGATGCCTCCTTCAGTGCCAATGGCCAGAAGCGCGTGCTTGATGTCTTTCACTGCTGGCGCAGGCGGTACGTGATCATAGGTGGGCATGGGCAATTCCGTGAGATAGGGGGTGCCGGTTGCTTTGGCAATCAGCATGTCGACGGCGCGGCGGGAACCGCGCTTTTTCTCGCGAATATTAACGCGGATGCCGCGGGGGTGATAGCCTTCTTCGGCGGGCAGACCGATGCGTTCGCCTTTGAGTAGCTTGGTGCCGATACGTGCCATTCCGGCCAAAGCGTTTTTCATATCGCGAGCGGAATCGCTCGTTTTTACGACGTACACGTCGCGTTTGGCGATATCGACGCCGGGGCTGACTTCGTTCATGGCGGCGATAACTGGCAGTTTCAATTCTCTGGCGACAGCCTGACACAGCATGCCGCACGCCATGCCATAGCGGCCGGCGGCAAAGGAGGGACCGGCGATAAAGAACCCTGCATCGTTGTCTTTGATTACCTGAAAAACGAAATCCTTGATTTTTTCAGGATGCTCGGCAGCGTAGTTGTCGCCGCAGATGATGGTTTTAGCAATAACGATTTCATCGTTAAAAGCCTTTTCGATCTGTTTGCCAAGGTTATTAGCTCCATCGAGAACGGAAGGGCCTACGCCGGCTTTTTCTTCGCCGCCGATCTGACCATAGAACTGGTTCATATAGTGAATTGTTTTTACTGCACACATCTTCTCTTCCTCCTAGATGGCCACAGTCTTGAGATTTTCAATGCCAAGTTCGTTTGTCGAACCCATGATGCCGGCGATTTCCATGTCAATGGAACCGTCAGGACGAAAACTGCCTACATGACCGCCGGTGATGTAGTCGACCGCGTCGATCACGCCGATGACCCTGTCCATGGGCGGAAGGATGACGCGCTGGTTGCCGTTCCCGTTGGTGATCACTGCGTCAGCCTCGGGCGTGATGTCGGCAAGTCCCGCGGAGGCCCCGTCGGAACCGGCGTATTCGTCGGTAACAAGCACGGTTCTGATACCGACTTTTTCAAAGTAACGGGCGGCCATCATCAGATCCGCTTCCGGATTGCCGCCGCCGTCTTCGCTGACAATGGCCGCCGTAGCGCCAAGCATCTGGGCGGTCTTGAGAATCTGGCGGGCGATACGTTCCTTTTCGGCGAAAGCCGTCTTCACCGGTGCGACAATGATCCCCATCAAATTGATTGTCTTGCCGTCTTCGTCGAGCAGGTCTTCGATGAGCGGATTGTTCTGGTGGTGGTAGGTGGTATGCTTGTGGCAAGGCGCGGCGCAGTTGCCGCTGACGACCGCGCCGTCCATAAGCTCGGTGGGATTGCAGAGCATGGGCAGGCAGCCCTGGGCATTCACGCCGTAGAAATAGTTGTCGTGGAGCAGGCCCTCGGCGATAGCCTGGCAGACGTAGACGACCTTGGGCAGCTTGGCGAACTTTTCAAGGCGCTCTTCCAGCGTGTATACCGGGTAGGTCACTTCCTTGAACTCCTTCACGCCGCGGCCGATGTCGCCGATGTAGCGGGCGGCACGAACGCCGGCAAGGCGGACGGCACGTTCGTGCTCAGGCTTGGTGATGCCTTCGGCAGGCTCCATGACCAAGACGAGATTGCACTTTTTTGAAAATAGATTAAATTCCGCGCCGGGGCCGCTCATATCGATCAGCCCTTCTTGAAAGTTGACCATGTTGCCTGATGTAACGACACATACGCCGTCCATCACGATCGATGTGCCGGTTCCCGCTTGGTAGTTAGCGTCGGTGATGGTGCCGATAAAGGATTCCTCGTCGTCGTTCAGGCGTGAGCGAGGTTCGAGAATGTCTTTTACGGGAACAATGCGCACGCTTTCGCCAGGACGCGCCACTTCGATCCTTACGTCTTTAAGGTGGCGATCCTCAAGCAGCATCGCTCTCAATTCGGCTTCATTGACATAAAGATTGCCGTTTTCTACGGCATTTCGGTTTGACAATGTGATGTCGGCGATCTTGATCCTTCTTAAGTGAAAGAGTTCCATAACTTCTACACCTCCACAGAGCGATTGAAATGTTATGCTGGAAACGCAAGCTGTTGAACAAGTTGGAATCGGAAAAAAATGGAAAAGAGAATGACTCTTTTCCATAAAGCAAGCAGATTTCTTACTCGTTGATCATACTGACGACGGCGTCAAAATTTTTTGGACCGATGGCTTCGCGGATCGCGGGGAAAATCGCTTTGCGGGCGGCCTCAGCGCAGGCGGTCAGCTGCTCGGGGGTAAGACGGATGATCTTTGCGCCGTAGTCCTCAAGGCGTTTTTCGTTGTACGCGGTATCCGCTTCGCCGACTTCCATGCGATGATCTTCGAAGTGCTTGGCGGCCTCGACGATGATTTTCTTGTCTCCGTCGGAAAGGGACTCCCACAGCTCCATGTTCATAATCAAAGGCCACGCTTCAACGTGAGTGTTGGAAGGGATATAGAACTTTACCAGGTCGCGGTAATTGGCATAATAGCCCTCAGCGCCGGCTCCAAAAATGCCGTCGACAATGCCGGTCTGCAAGGCTGTGAATGTCTCAGCCAGAGGCAGAGGCGTAGCCATGTAGCCCTGAGATTCGCCGAGCAGTTCGTAGGATTTCTGAGGCATGACGCGGACCTTCAAGCCCTTGTTGACGGAAGGATTGCCGGGGCTGGGCGGTTCTTTGGCAAGCGCGATGCCGCCGAAGTAGGAGGGCCACATGCCTAAGAGCTTGATGTCTTGTTTGGCAAGACGTTCAGCAAGCCAGTTCATGAAGGGCGAACCGGTGCGGAAATTTTTGCGGATGCCGCTCCAGTCCTTGACAAGATAGGGCAGATTGACCATCTGCAACTGACGGTCCACCGATGTGCTGATGGACTGCACAGCCATCTCCACGGAACCGACGCTGATACGCTCCTGCACCACCGTGTAGTCGCCGAGCTGAGCGTTGGGGTAAATCTCGATGTTGATTCGGCCGTTGGACTTGGTTTTGACTTCTTTGATGAAAGCTTTCACATCATTGTCTATGGCGGTACCGGCCGGACGAATCGTAGAAATCTTCCACGTATAGGTCTTTTCCGCGGCACAGACGCTGGAGCAGCAAAACAGCGCAGCAAGTACGACAATACCAAACTTCTTCATAACCATCGCCTCCTGAAAAAAATTAGAACATCGAATCGATTTTATTGCCTTTGGCAACAGAGCCCCTAAGGGAGAACAACGTACCCCAGCAGGCTGGGGAGCCACAGAGACAACGCGGGCCAGAACGACGTCATGATCATGACCGGAAGATAACCTAGAAGCACAAACACCATAGCGGGACCAAGAATATCGGTGAATTCCACATCGCCGACGCGCATCCCCAAGTAGAGAATGCTTGCGTAGGGCGGAGTGACGCCGCCGATCGCCAGGTTCACTCCCATAATCGCGGCGAAGTGAATGGGATCGATGCCGATGGCCTTTACCAACGGGAGAAGCAGCGGCGCCACGAGAATAACTCCGGTCAAGTCGTTGACGATCATGCCGACAAACAGAAGCAGTAAATTAATCAGAATCAAAAGTAGCGTCCTGTTTTGCGTGATGCCGAAAACCGTTTTGACGATACTTTGGGGAATCTGAAGCATGACATACGTTTGGCTCAGCATCATGCTGCACATGATCATCAGCATAATTGAACCGACGGAGACGGCTGAATCCTTGGCGATGCGGAAATAATCCCTGCCTTTGAGGCCGCCGTAGACCCAAATGCCGATTGGAATTGAATAGATAATGGCAGCGGACGCAGCTTCGGTTGGCGTCATCACTCCGCCGTAGATGCCCCCGAGGATAATAACGGGCATCATCAAAGCGGGCAGGGCTTTCCAACCGCGGCGCATGATTTCCTTGCGACGCTCGGCTTTGCTGGTCTCCGGTTCAAGCACCAGCGGGAACCGGCGTGACCAAACTAGATTAATAATCGAGAACAGCAAAGTCACCAGCAATCCAGGAATGACCGTGGAAAGGAAACAGGCCAGAATTGACGTCTCCGTGACCCAGCCGAAAACGATCATGATCACGCTGGGCGGAATTAACAGACCAAGAATGGACGAATCGGTAATCAGGGCAGTCGCATAGCCGCGCGGATAACCTCGTTCCACCATTCTGGGGATCAGTAGAGGCCCTGTTGCTGCCACGCCAGTAAAACCGCTGCCGGAAATGGCTCCAATGATCGCACAGGTTACCGTTGCCACTACGCCCAATCCGCCTTTCTTACGTCCTACGAAACCGTCGACAAAGTCAAGCAGATACTTGGCAATGCCGCTGATTCCCATGAGGCCGCCGGCGAAGATAAACAATGGTACGCAAAGTAGCGTTGGGCTGAGAATCTGCTGCAGTCCCCACATGAGCATTCCCTTCATGGAGACGCCGCCGATAATACTCATATAAGCCAACGCCCCGCCAAAGCAAAACGGGAGCGGCACGCCAAAGGTCAGCAGAATGATAAGAACCCCTAGCGACGCCAGAGCAAGACTAACCATGATCATTCACCCTCCTGACGCAGACTGGCCGCAGTACCGTGCCTAAAATGACTGATATGTTCGTACAGCTCGACACAGGAATAGACAAGCATGAGAATCAGTGCGACAAAAACAAGCCCTTCATACCAAATCGTCGGCAGGTAGAGCGTGGGACTCTCTTTCTCCATGCGGATCAGATATTTAAAGTAGTCATAACCCCAACGAATCAGCCAGACAAGCACAGAGCAGGTAAAGAACGATGCGAGAGCGCGGACAGCGCTTATGGAGCGAGGAGTTCTCAGAAAGACCTCCAGCACTCGGGCGACGATCTGAGTTTTCTCAGACGAAGCTTTGACAGCGCCAATCATAAAGAGCCATGTTGTCGGAAATAGCAACAACTCTTCAATACCCATCAGCGGCGCGTGGAAAATGTAGCGCAGGACGACCTGAACGAACACAAGCGAAGCCACGATCGTTATCAGCAGGACGAGAAGAATATCCTGCAGTTTATCGGCAGCGCATCTCAAAACACAATGCGTTCCCGAATCATTCATGGTGGTCACCTCCACTTAATTTAAATTTCCATTCCTGTACGATCGACCACATAAAACAAAAGAATTATACGTCAAATAGGCGAGTCATCGAACATGTTCAACAATAGAACATTAACATTTAATCCAGAGGAAGTCAATTGCTAAACAGGAATGTGTATTATTATGAAATATAATACTTTATTTTTTAATTCATTTTTTAGTATGGACTAGACAAAATAACAGAGGAATATTACGTTTATTAGTCTGTTAGCACAATAAATGATGAATGAACTATAAATTCTTTGGAAGTATGTTATAGGCCAACAAAACGACATTCAAAAAAGTTCCTGCATTTTTCAGAAATTTTTTCGAAGATAATAAGGCGATCATTTCTGTTGGCTTTCTCTATTAAATATTGGACAGCCTTGTAAGGCATGTTATAATTAAAAATACTACAAATAATCAATCAGGAAAGAGTGACGTATGGCATGATAAAGCCAGCTAATCGGGCGTCTTTGCACGACAATGTCCTTGCTCAGCTGATCGACGGAATAAAAAACGGACAATGGAAACCTGGTGAGCGGCTGCCGGGAGAAATGGTTCTGGCTCAGCAGTTTCAGGTGAGTCGTAATTGTATCCGAGAGGTTTTGAAAGCCATGGCGCTGGCGAACATTGTCAAAGCCTACCCTGGCAGCGGCACCTTTATAACTGAGGATGCATTGCAGAATATTGAGGGGCCGCAATTGGCCTCGACCGCCTTTGGCAGCAACTCTTTGTGGGAACTGAAGGAAATGCGCGATCTGTTGGAGGGGCACGCGGCCTATTTGGCGGCAAAGCGCGCCACTCCCGAGCAGATTAAACAGTTGCACGATGTACTTGAACCACCAGCTGGTGCGGATATCACAGAAGCGCATCAGAATTTTCATAGAATGCTGATGGATATTGCCGGCAATCAGCTTCTGTCCAAGATTTTTACCTCGGTGAAAGCCGAATTAAATTCATTGAGGAAAAAATACGGACTGCTGCCCAAAGAAATTCTCACGACGTACAGCCGGGAGCATAGCGAGATTTACGAAATGGTGAAGGATCATCGTCCGGAGGCCGCACGGGCTGCCATGCTCAGACATATTGACGCAGCCTGGACGGATACTCTTTATGAGGACCTTAAGGGAAATAGGCAATAATCGTAGAAGGTAAAGCGCTTTTCGCTTCCACGTGCATGCTCATCATCGATTCCTCGCGAAATATCGCGGGGAATTTTTATTTTGGCAAAGGCGCTCGTCGTCTGCTTTCGGCAGGAATTTACGCGCGCCTCGCTGATTGTGTATAATAAAATTCTACGGGGAAAGCGCGAGCGCGTTCTTTCCGTTGGAAGGGAGAAGACGATCACAATGAAACGGTTCATCAGGAGAATTTCCGCAGCGCTGGCGGCGCTGTGGCTGTGCGTCGTGCCCACGGCGTCGGCGGCCGACGATTACGATCCGGTCAACACGGCGGTGGCGCTGAACATGGCCGTGGTCTCGGTCAAGCACATGACGGCCAGCCGCGACCGGATCGTGCTCGATCAGGAGTACCGCAGCATCATCAACAATCTCAGTCTCGGCGACATCGCCAGCGACGGCGAGATCGTCAAACTTTACAGCCGGCTGCTGGACACGATCAACACCTATCGTCTGACCGAGGAGGAAGGCAAAGTTTTTCAGGGCGTGTACGACAAGCAGCAGCATCATGCCCTGATCTCGTCGCTGTCGAAAATGTGGCCGGTCGGCGGCGACCTCGACAGTTTCTTCGCCTCGCTGTTCAGCGGCGGCATCACGGCTTATTTCGGTTACCGCAGCGAGATGGCGGAGATCCGCAACACGGTGGATCAGAAGATGTGGTCGCTGAAAAAAGAAGCGCTGACGGCGCTGAACGACTTGCAGAAGGAGCTGCTGGCCGACTCGTGGGCGCTGCTGCGCAAATACCGCCTGCCCGACGCCTACCGCATCAGCCAGGAGGATCTGGACTATCTCGAGCAGACGCTGGCGCAGCCCGACAAGCACAAAGCGCTGTTGATGTTCCCGGCGTTGAAGAAGTCTTTTGGCGCCTATCCGCCGTTCTGGTATTACTATGGCGAGGCGGCCGGCCGCTGCGGCGATGTGAAGACGGCGCTGGCTTGCTTCGACGAGTTCGACCGCCAGTGGCGGCGCGTGCTGCGCCGCGACCCGTACAAGGTGCAGACGGCCAAACAGCGCATTCTGCTCGACAAAAGCCTGCCGCCGTCCCGCCTCAAAGAGCTGCTGGCCGAGATCAGGGAGAACATCGGGCCGCGCGATTGGCTCGACAATCTCTTTTACGGCACGGTCAGCTGGGCGCTGGGCGACCGCAAGGCGGGGATGACGGCCGTGCGCAACAACGTGCTGTTCGAGGCGGAAACGCAGATCAGCCCTGTGGTGCTCGAGTCCATGGAGTCCGGCGATTTCGACATGACGCATTTTCGCCGCGGTTTTTGGCGCGTGCTGGCGAACGTGAACGCGCCCGTGGAGACGCTGGATCTGCTGACGGCGTGGTTCAACCACGAGGACGGCGCGGCGCGGCGCATGGCGGTGGAACTGCAGCGCCTCCATCCCGACGCTCCCGTGCCCTGCTATGTGGAGGCGCAGCTACGGCGCGGCAGCCTCGGCGTGACTCAGGGACGCGTCCGGGCAGGCGCCCTGTTGGCCCGTCACGAAGATCTGGCGCGGCGCGGCGGCGAAATTTACGCGGCGCTGGCGAACTTTTGCCGTGTCTATGCCGGTCAGGGGCGCGAGCGCGCGCAGTTCCTGCTCGGGCAGATCTGCGAAAACGGCTGGGGCGGCGAAAAAGAACCCTTCGAAGCGGCCAAATGGTACCGGCTGGCCGCCGAGCAGGGCAGCGACGCCGCTCAGGAACGTTACGCCAGTCTGTGCGAACGGGGCGCCGGCGTGAAGAAAGACGTCGACGAAGCGGCCCGCTGGTATCTGCGCGCCGCCCGCCAGGGCAACGAGTTGGCGCAGTTCAGCCTTGGCGGCTGCTATCGCGCCGGCCGCGGCGTCGGACAAAATCTGGCTGAGGCCGCTTCGTGGTTCCTGAAAAGCGCCCGTCAGAACTACGCTCCCGCGCAGAAGGCTCTTGGCGAGCTGTACAGCAAGGGGGCCGGCGTGCCCCGCGACGACGAGGAGGCCTATAAGTGGACGTGGCTGGCTCGCCTGAACGGCGCCGTCGGCACGACGCGCCTCATCAACAGGCTGGAAGGGCGCGGCATGTTACGCGGCGCCAGGCTTTCGGCGGGAAAATGCGAACGCGCACGGGAGGCCGCGCAGAATCTCTTTGAACAGATGAACGCTTCATCGTCCGCGGATGATGAAACGGAAAACCGCTGACCGACACCAGTGTTCCACGTGGAACATGGAAAGCGGCCGGAGGCTGATGATCGAGGATCCATCGGCTTCCGGCCGCTTTTCGTCGGCCGCGGTTCAAAAGGCTCTTTTCATAAAATCGCTTTCCGCGGGGTGCTAATCGCATGACGAAATTTCTTCCCGCGCCGCTCCGCGGCGGTTTTGTCCGCGCCGTCCGTGCAAAGGCCGGGCGCGCGTGATACAATCAACGCGACAGGTTCGTCGGATCCGCGGGCGCGATGCGCCGCCCGCGAAAGGGAAAGAATGGCACTGGAGGAATGAGGATGAGAAAGTTTTCCGCTTTTTCGCTGCTGAAAACGGCCGCCGGGCTGGCCGCGATCTTCGCCGCCTGCGCGGGGATCGAGGGATTTCGCCAGCTGCACGAGCCGAAGCCCGAGCCGGAGATCGTCCGCCCCGTGCGCACGGTCAGGCTCAACGGCGGCGCGGGCGAGAACGTACATCGCTATTTCGGCACCGTGCAGGGGGCGCAGCGCGTCAATCTGTCGTTCCGCGTCTCGGGGCCGCTGCTCGAACTGCCGGCCGAAAAGGGCGTTGCCGTGAAAAAAGGCGACCTGCTGGGGCGCGTCGACCCGCGCGATTTCCAGACCCGCCTGACGCAGGCGCAGGCCGCGCTGTCGCAGGCGCGCGCCCAGTACAGCGACGCCGCCACCAACTTCAAACGCTACGACGAGCTTTACAGGCAGAAAGTCATCGCCGCGGCGCAGTACGACGCCTACAAGACGCAGCTGGACGTGGCGCGCTCCGCCGTGCAGCAGGCCGAGGCCCAGGCGCGCACGGCCGCCGACGCGCTGCGCGACACCGAGCTGCGCGCTCCCTTCGACGGCGTCGTCGTCGACCGCATGGCCGAGAAGTTTCAGGATGTGCTGCCCAAGCAGCCCGTTCTCAGCCTGCAGGACATTTCCGCGCTGGAGATCGTCTTCGCCGTGCCCGACAAGGATGTGCTCAGCGTCCCCGTGCCGGCCGGTATCGATGCTCGCGATCTGGCGCGGTACGCCGCCTCCTTCGGCATGGAGGCCCAGTTCGACGCCATCGCTGGCCGGTCGTTTCCCGTGCGCCTCAAGGAATTCGCCGCGCAGGCCGATCCGCGCACCAAAACGTACCCCGTCACCGTCACCATGCCTCAGCCCGAGGGCGCGCGCGTGCTGCCCGGCATGGCCGTCACCGTGACGGTTGATTTCTCCGCCGGTGCAGCGGAAAAACGCTTTCTCGTGCCCGAGCCGGCCGTGCTGGCCGGAGAGAACGGCGCGCACTGGCTGTGGCGCTTCGAGGACGGGCAGGTCAGCCGCGCGCCCGTGGCCGTGGCCGGCTGGAAGGGCGATCGGCTCGAGGTGAGCGGTGAGGGGCTGCGCGACGGCGATCTGATCGTCACGGCCGGCGTGCATTTTTTGCGGGACGGGCAGAAAGTCCGCCTGCTGAAATCCGGCGAACGGCAGTGAGCGTCGCGCGCGCCAGTTTGAAACACCGCGCCGTCGTCCTGTTCCTCTGCGCCCTGACGGCGGTCGCGGGCGTGGCGGCGTATTTCCGCATCGGCAAGCTGGAGGATCCTTCGTTCACGATCAAGACCGCCGTGGTCACCATCGTCTATCCGGGCTCCACGGCTTACGAAGTTGAACGCGAAGTCACCAGCCGCGTCGAGGACGCCGTGCAGGCCATGGGCGAGATCAAGCGCATCCGCTCGCGTTCCGTCCCCGGCATGGCGATCGTCTACGTGGACATCAAGGACAAATACACGTCGAAGGATCTGCCGGAGATTTGGGACGTGCTGCGCCAGAAGCTGAACGACGTGCAGGTCTTCATGCCCGCCGGCAGCACGATCATGGTCGACAACGACTTCGGCGACGTTTACGGTCAGTATTATGCGCTCGTCGGAGACGGGTACACGATGAAGGAGCTGTGGGACTACGCCGATTTCCTCAAAAAACAGCTCGTGCTCGTGCCCGGCGTGGCCAGCGTGAAGATCCTCGGCGAGCAGAAGGAAGCCGTGTACGTGGAGTTCTCGGCGACGCGCCTGTCGTCGCTGGGGCTGCCGCCGAACGCTATATTCAACGTGCTGAACCAGCAGAACACGCTCTCGGCGCTGGGCACGACGACGCTGGGCGACCGCTTTGTGCGCGTCTCGCCGACGGGCGCCATCATGTCGGTGGACGACATCGGCGACCTCGTCATCGGCGGCGTCGGCGGGCAGCTGATCCGCCTGCGCGAGGTGGCGACGGTGCGACGCGATTTCGTCGATCCGCAGAGTTTCATGATGCGTTTCAACGGCCGTCCGGCGCTGGGCATCGGCATCGCCACGGTCGCCGGCGGCAACGTCGTGACGATGGGCGAGGGCGTTTCGAAGCGCCTGCGCGAGTTGGAAGTGCACCGCCCGATCGGCATGGAGCTGAACGAAATCTACATGCAGTCCGACCAGGTGACGCGCTCGGTGCAGAATTTCATCGTCAACCTGATCGAATCGCTGGCCATCGTCGTCGGCGTGCTGCTCGTGTTCATGGGCATGCGCACCGGGCTGATCATCGGCGCCGTGCTGCTGCTCACCGTGGCGGGCACGTTCGCGATCATGAACGCCTGCGACATCTTTTTGCAGATCGTCTCGCTGGCTTCGCTGATCATCGCGCTCGGCTCGCTGGTGGACAACGCCATCGTCGTTTCCGAGGGCATGCTCGTCGGCGTGGAGCGCGGCATGAACGCCGAAGACGCCGCCGATCAGGCCGTGGAAGGTTCCAAATGGGCCATGCTGGGCGGCACTTTTATCGCCGTGCTGGCTTTCGCTCCTATCGGCCTGTCGCAGGACAGCACGGGCGAGTTCTGCCGCTCGCTGCTGCAGGTCGTGGGCATCTCCATGATGCTCAGCTGGGGGGCGGCCCTGACCGTGACGCCCGTCTTCGGACAGCTCATGCTCAAGCCGTCGCCGCAGAAGGGCGATCCCTACGACCGGCCGCTGTTCCGCGCTTACCGCGCCCTGCTCGAAGGGTGCCTGCGCCATCGTTCCATCTCGATGGCGCTGACGGCGGCGCTGTTCGCGCTCTCCTGCTGGGGCCTGACGCGCCTTGACACGTCGTTCTTCCCGGACGCCAACACGGTCTACTACACCGTCGATCTGTGGAGCGACGAGGGCGCGTCGCTGGCGGCGCAGCGCTCCGCCGCCATGGAGCTGGAGCGGTTTTTGCGCTCGCAGCCCAACGTGAAAAACGTCACCGATTTTATCGGCGGCGGCAGCCTGCGCTTCATGCTCACCTATTCGCCGCCCGATCCCGACACGGCCTACGCGCAGCTGCTGGTGGAGATGAAAGACCCCGAAGACACACGTGCCATGCTGCTGCGGACGCAAAAGCGTCTCGACGAGGAAATGCCGCAGCTGACGGGCGTGTGCAAGCTCTTCTCCAAGGGCAGCGGCATGGCTCCGAAGCTCGAAGCCCGCTTCTACGGCGACGATCCGGCCGTGCTGCGCGATCTGGGCGCGCAGGCGCTGCGCATCGTCGAAGCCGATCCCAGCCATAATTTCGCGCGCATCGACTGGCGCCAGCCAGTGGAAGTGATCCATCCGCGCGTGCTCAAGGATCAGATGCAGAACCTCGGCCTGACGCGGCCGCAGATCAATCAGGCGCTGCTCATCGCCACTACGGGGCTGCCGATCGGTGCCTTCCGCGACGGCGACAAAACGCTGGCGATCTTGGCGGCCCTCGTGCCGGAGCAGCGCAATCAGATCGACCGGATCAAATCGCTGCCCGTCTGGGCGCCGGCCGCGAACGCCACCGTGCCGCTGGGCACCGTGATCTCGTCCCTCGACGTCGACTACGAAGACAACATCGTCATGCGCCGCAACCGCAGCCGCGTGCTCACCGTGGCCAGCGAGGTCAAACTGGGGCATAACGCCGACGCCATGCTGGAGCGCGTGCGCGCCCCCATCGAAGCCATCGGGCTGCCCGTGGGCTACTCGCTGGAATGGGGCGGCGAAAAAGAACTTTCCGACGACGCCGTCGGCGGCATGAAGGTGGCCTTTCTGCCCGCGCTGCTGATCATGTTCACGATCATGGTGTTTCTGTTTAACGGCTTTCGCCAGCCGCTGATCATATTCGGCGCGCTGCCGCTGATTCTCATCGGCGTCGTCGGCGGCCTGTGGCTGGCCGGTATGAGCATGAGCTTTTTGGCTATCGTCGGCACGCTCAGCCTCGTGGGCATGCTGGCCAAGAACTCGATTGTGCTGCTCGATCAGGTCAGCGCCGATTTCGCCGCCGGGCGCGACCGCTACGAAGCCATCGTCGAAGACGGCGTCAGCCGCCTGCGGCCCGTCGCCATGTCGGCGCTCACTACCGTGCTCGGCATGGTCCCGCTGATCTGGGACCTGATGTTCGGCCCCATGGCCGTCACCATCATGGCCGGGCTCACCGTGAGCACCATCCTGACCCTGATCGTCATCCCCGTTCTCACCGCCGTTGTCTATAAAGTCCCCTGTCCACCCAAAGAACGCGACTGACCAAAAGCGTGCGCGCCGCGGCGGTCGGGCTGAAAAAATCGAACGCCGGTATCCTGCGTAAAACGCGGCAGCGGCCGGAACGCGAAAGGAAAATTTCCCTTCGCGTTCCGGCCGCCTTTTCTGGACCTTCGAGAATCAGTGTAACATGTGGATGCTACTGGAACAGCACGACCTTGGCGTTTTTGTTGCTGACGCCTTCAGGATCAATTAGATTCACCTTGGGGCCAGGAACAACCTTGTTGAGTTCTTTAAACACGCCTTGAAGTCCCTTGGCGATGTCCCAGCTATTGTCACAATAAGCTTGGACGAAGTCGCTGATAAGTTTTTGGGCTTCTTCGTCTTTACCGGCGTTGAACAATTTGACAGCCTGCTTTTCCATCATCTTGTTCTCATTGAACATGCGGTTTTCATAAGGTGTCCAGACAGCCTTGAGCACGTCGAAGTAGCAGTCTTCGTTGACACGTGCCATGCGGTCGAGCATGTCGAAGCACCACCAGGGCGACTTGATGTCGTAGGTGTTTTCGCCAATAGAAAGCTCTTCAGGAACCTTGGCGCAGAAGTAGAAAGGACGATAACCGGAGCAGTCCGGCGAAGCCATGGCGGCCCAGATCAGAGTGCGCATTGCTTCAGGAATCTCGGGATTCGTGCGCATCTGAACGACGGCACTGCCGGCAATGCTGTTGCCGATCATGTGCTCGCTGAGGGCTCGGGTGACTTTAGCCATACCAAAGCGAGACTCAAGGAATGAACCGGCTAGTTTGTTGTCTCTCATAACTTCCATAATGTCTGAGGGGACGATCTTGCCCATTTTCTTTGCAAGCATGTCATAAGCACGGCGCCCTTTAGTTTCGAAGTTGGGGCGAGGAGTGATTTGGCTGTAAACTTTGAAGAAGTTGAATTCGTCTCCCGGGGCATACCAGCCTTTGTCGATGGCATGCTGAATCAGATCTTCGCTACACTCATCGTAAACGGCGCCGATAGAGCACATATTGGTGAGGGCAAAAACGCCTTCATTAGGGTCGATCTTGCGGGCGATCCAGCGGCGGTCTGAGGTCTCGAGCACCCAGGCCTCATGAGGATCAACAATCAGGAAGGAATTCCAGTATACGTACAGGTCGGAAGCGCTGGGAGGGTTGGCATTGCCTCCCTGACCGTACTTTTCGATCATGTCAATGATGACATGCATAGCTTCATAAGCGGTGGCGCCGCGTTCAACGGCAAGACGGTTCAGGTCATGGCCGTTCATGCCCTCTTCTTCATGATGAACAGGGTCTTTGGTAAGGATTAGTTCATTACCGCAACAGACGCCTTTTTCATTCATTTCGATCTCGCCGCCCCAGCCCCAATAGGGTTCAGCGCCGATCACGGAGTAAGTAACAGGAGCTTGGGGAATTTCGCAGTGGCTGACCTTGACGGTCTCGCCGGCGGCGTGCTTGCCGCCTTGATGGAACTTGAAGGTCATGCACTCTTCGTTGTTACGATTGCTATTTTTGGCCCACATCATGTTGCCGTCAGCGCTTCCTTTGGGGGTGACGACAACCATGTCACATGCTGCGGCCATATTAGCAACCAGAGAAACAATAACCATAGCGACGCTGAACTTTCTGAGCCCCTTACGCATAGAACATTCTCCTTTCATGAATCGAACAGCGTTTAAAGTTTTTTACCTGAGGGCGCCGGGTGCGTGTTGCAGCGGTGCCCGTACTGCACACATAGTTCCTGCAAGTTTACTGATTGGGGAACAGGTTTTTTAGGTTCTTGGCGAGGAAGGCGGCCTTGGGCATAGTGATCAACGGAATGTTGTTCTTTGCACAGGTGTCAGTGAAGTAACCATCTTCATTGCCAGCATCATAAACGATGCAGGTAGCCGCGTATTTCATGCTCGCTTCGATAAAAGGTTGCGAGGTGGTCCCACGTCGGGCTTTGCCCCCAATATGGATGCAAATGATGGGAATGCCGGCGGTGTGGGCGGCTTCGACCAGATCGTTGACGCGAGTCAGCTCGGATGCTTCGTCGATACCAGCGCTGCCGAGCCCTTTCAGGCTGTGTCCGGGAACGACGACGAGAGTTTTAATGCCTTCGAGCTTGGCGGGCTTAGCTAGGTTTTCTAAAACGGCCTTGATGTTGGCTTTTTCAAAGTGAAAATTTACGGTAGCCGCTTCGATGCTTTGACCGGCTGACGTGATGAGCACAGGCGCCTCAAAGGTATTCTGGGCAAGAGCGGAGCCTGTCACGAGCATTATGGTCAGAAGAGCAAAAATGGCAGCTTTCAGCGTTTTCATAATGATTCCTCCTTAACAATATCGTTTTATTTCTCTGGCGCGTGAAGAAAGGCTCCCACGCCTTTTTCCACAATTTCCCTGTACGGTGGAATGCCCTCTGCTTCAATGGCGCGATCTGGATAAAGCTCATTAAAGGAATTGATAATTTCTTCAGCGCTCTTGATCTGACGCGCGACGCGCAACGACAACGGCCAGCCATTTTCATCCATATCAACGAACAGACGTCCCAATTTACCGGCTTTGATATAATTTGTATCCTGACCGGTTACGATCAAGTCGTTTGTCATTTTGCCATGAAAACGTCCCTGTGACGGATTAGGCGTTTCCATTAAGAACGGCATGGTCGTGGAGGAGTAATCGCCAACTTCGCGATGAAAGAATCCATGAAGGTTGCCTGGAGAAGCTTCCATGGTGTACTGCAGGTCTTCCATGGAGAGGTTGAATTCGGCTCCCAACGCCACTTTGCTGCTCTTCTCGGGATAGCAGATAGCGTTGATTAAGAAATATTCCAGCGGTGCTTCGTGAAAGTCGGCGGCAAGATCAATTTTTTCCTTGCGCATCAGTTCCATATAAGCGTATGCGAGCTTTTCCGTATAGGTACCGTCAGGGCGGCCGGGCCAGCAACGGTTTAGATTGCGCGATTCTTCGCCAGCCATGCTCTGCAACGATTGGTGATGCACAAAAATATCGGGATCTGGCCACTGGTAGATGGGATTGGTGTAGCGCGAACCAAACTTGAACCAGCGTTTGCCGTTCGGTGTATCAACGTAATAGCGGTCGAAGAAGCCTTCCAGTGGCGTTGTATGTGTCAGACCGCTGGGATTGGCACGTGGTACGATAAAAATGCGTCCTTTTTTTACGTGAAGATTTTCAATCATCGCAATCGCGGCGACGTGACCTGAAGGCTCATCGTTATGTGTCCCGCCGAGAATGAGTATGGAAGCACCGGGCATGCCGCTGTCGAACACATAAACCTCACCGTCGGCTGTTGTTCCTCGGACGCCGTCGAAATATTCGCTGAGACGGGCGATACGAGTCAGAGCGGCGCTAGGATAAATAGGGAACTGTTGTCTCGATTCAATGAAAATCTTCCGACTGGCGACGAACAGTCCGCCAAGAATGGCAAATGCGCAGAGCGATTTAACCAGATTGTCGGAGGAAAAGACTCTTTTATCCATGGTCTCCGCCACCTACTTGATGTTGAACAGCCGCAGCAGCAACGGCAATAGAACGATGACGCCGAGAATTTTTTTCGTCATCGAATTATGCCTGAAGATATTAACGGCGAACAGCACAGTTATCAGGATGAAAATGAGACGGTAGCACCATGTGATTCCATTGTAGATGCCCATTTTCAAGCCACCACCTATACGAATACACGAGCAATCATGTTGGAAAAAATCACGAAAAGCAGCGAGAACAGAGCGATCATGATGATATACGGCATCATGGAACGCAAAATTTTGCCGTAATCATTGACCCCCAGCGCTTCACCGGCGACCTTGCTCACGATGGCTGTGGGCGGAATAAGCTGGCTCAAAGCACACAGCACCGAGCAGCCGGCCGTAACCACGATCGTGTTATGTTCCAGCAGAGCCAGGACCAACGGCAGTCCAAACAGCGCCGCTCCGCCCAGCATGGAAACCGCACCGCCCAACAACGGCAGCGCAACCAGCAGAACCAGATAAATACCAACTGGCGGCAGGCTCATACAAGCGGTGATGATGTCACCCTTGATGCCGGTCAACGTTGCAATCTGCACCAGAACGCCGACGCTAAGGAGCAGTGCCGCTGTGTCGAGCACGGGACTGTCGATCGATCTGAGCAGCACCGCTCCCATACCTTTGACATGTCCTGTCAGTAACACACATAACATGGCTGTTGTGAACGCCAACGGCGTGCCAAGGTCGGGAACCTGTCTGGGGAATGCGCGGGGCAGGCCAATCAGCAGAAGGAGTACAATGATGGGGAGGTATACAACAGGTTTCAGAGTACTAAAGAGCGGTTTGTTCGTCAATTCATGATTCTCAGATGTTTTAAAACGGCGTGCTGTCTTAGTCCCCATACACAAAACGGTCGTGATTCCCAGTGGAATTGTAACTGCTGGCAGAACGAGCCCAAACCCTTCATAAGGCATGTTAATCGCACAGGCAATGATCATAACAGGAATATTGAGCGGCCCGGTAACGCTGCCCAGCATGGCGCCGAGAGATATAAAAGCCACTGCTTTTTCAGGAACGAAGCCCATTTCTATCAGCAATGGATAGGCCAGCCCGCCAATGATCAACACGGCTGGAACTCCTAAGCCGGTAAACATGCCAGGTATATAAAGCAGCGCCATAACGGTAAACAGGAAAAACAACGGATAGCGATCCATCATACGGGCCAAGCGCTGCATCAACAGGTCAATTGCGCCACTAGCCTCATAAACGCGGAGGAACATTACACCTGTCAGGATGACCACGACAATATTCAAATAACCAAACTCACCTTCAATTAACTGCCGATACGGCACTCCGTATCCTGTTGCCAGCGAAAGTACAACGCTGACCAAGAGCAGATAGAAGGCAACTGGCATGTGGATTTTTCTTAAAAAGTTCACTGATGTCACCTCATTGTTCTGTGCTTAGGTGGACGTGTTTTAAGGTCATTCTGACGATGCGCATCAGCCGTTCCGCCGCGCCGGACAGCAGTTCAGGCGCGCGGGCGATCGACTCGCCGAGCGTCATCGGGCCTGTCGCCGTCGGCATGATCACGTCGATGCCGTATTTGTACACTTTCTCCGCGCCCGGTTTCATGGCGCCGACGACGGCCGCCACGGGGATTCCCCCGTGACGTTTGGCTCTTCGGGCCACGCCGGCGGGCACTTTGCCGTACGCTGACTGCCCATCGATGCTGCCTTCGCCGGTGATGACCAGATCGCAGCCGCTCATGTGCGCGTCGAATCGGATCAGGTCGAGCACGGTGTCGATGCCCGACTGGATCTGTGCGCCGCAGAACAGGGGCAGCGCCGCTCCCAATCCGCCGGCCGCGCCGCAGCCGGGAACGTCCAATATGTCGCGCCCCAGGTCGCGCCGCGCGATCTGCGCGAAACGATACAGCGCCGCGTCAAGCCGCGCGATCGTCTCGGGCGTCGCGCCCTTTTGCGGCCCGTAGACCGCCGACGCGCCGTCCGGTCCGCAGAGCGTGTTTCTCACGTCGCAGAGCGCCGTGAAGCGGCTTTGCGACAGCCGCGCGTCCAGGCGCGACGCGTCGATGCGTGCCAGACGTTCCAGCCCGGCGCCGCCGGGGCCAAGCTCGCGCCCCGCGGCGTCGGAAAACGAAACGCCCAGGGCTTGCGCCATCCCCATGCCTGCGTCGTTCGTCGCCGAGCCGCCGAGCCCGATCAGAAACTTCCGGCAGCCCTCGTCCAGCGCCGCTCGTATCAGTTCTCCCGTGCCGCGGCTTGTGGCGAGCAGCGGATTCAGCTTTTCGCGCGGTACCAGCGGCAGCCCCGAAGCCGATGCCGTCTCGATGACGGCCGTCCCGTCGGGCAATATCGCAAACGCGGCTGCGACCGGATCGCCCAAAGGGCCTGTGACGTTCGCCGTTTTCTTCACGCCGCCCAGCGCCGACAGCAGCGCCTCTGCCGTGCCCTCGCCGCCGTCGGCCGCGGGCAGACGCACGATCCCGGCTTGCGGAAAAACGGCTGCGATCCCTTGCGCAATCGCACGCGACGCCTCCACAGCCGTGCAGCATCCCTTGAATGAATCCGGCGCCACCACAATCTTCACGCTGATCTTCTCCTTCAAACCGGGATATTCGAATTCCGTAAAACGATTATAAAAAAAGCCGTACGCCATTGCCATGTCTTGTAAAATAAAATTTTATGTATAATACTATTATGGAAAACATCCCGTTCTTGCGCACGCGTGTTTTCAGTGTGCACCGTTGCGCTCCCGACGCGTGTTTGGGAAGGACGCGGAATTGCCGCATCGCAAACGGAGGAGGACTTTTGGGATGAACATCTCTCACGACAGCGCCATGCGCATCGTCACCGAAATGAGCTCCGTCATCGGGCACGACGTCAACATGATGGATGACCGCGGCGTCATCATCGCCAGTACCGACCCCGAACGCCTCGGCACCTTCCATGGCGGAGCGCTCGAACTGTTCCGTCAGGAGCTTGACGAACTCATCGTGGCCAGCGACGGCGAATATCCCGGGGCTCGTCAAGGCATCAACCTGCCCGTCTGCTTCGAAGGCGCGACGGTGGGCGTGATCGGCATTACCGGCAAAGGGAACGAGGTGCAGCAATACAGCCAGATCATCAAGAAAATGACCGAGATCCTGCTGCTGGATTCCTGGGGCGAGCGTCAGAAGCAGTTGCGCGCCGCCATGTGGAGTCAGTTCATGGAGGAATGGCTTTTTTCGGCCGAGGAGCAGATCGCCGAGCGTTTCGTCGAGCGCGGACTCGAGCTCGGCATCGACATCCGCAAGCCGTTTCAGATTTTTGTCGTCGCGCTGGAACAACGCGGCGCGGCGGAAGAGCAGGAGCGCCTCGCTCGCGTTGAGGAGGCGGTTCGGCAGGTTGTGCGGGAGGCAACGGGAGGTTTTTACTATAAACTGCCGTTCCGTTATGTCTGTTTCGTATCCCCTGTCAGCGAGAAACGGCTGCGCGAGATGGCCGGCCGCGTCTATGAAAACGTGGAACGCTGCGGTTTTCGCTCTTTTATCGGCATCGACGCCGAGCCTGTCGACTGCCGACACGTCCGCGGCGCTTACGACCGCGCCGGCAAAGCGCTTCGGGCCGCGGTGCAGAACGGGGAGCGTTGCGCCTTCTATAACGGCGTCGATATTGAATTTATCGCCGGCGAAATGCCCCTCAAAACGCGCCAGGATTTCGTCGCGCGCCTTTTTCGAGGGTGCTCCGAACGCGACTGCGGCGAAATCGCGGATTTCCTGTCCGTCTATTTTCGCTGCAACGGTTCGATTCAGGCCGCTGCGAAAGAGCTTTGTCTGCACAAAAACACCGTGCAGTACAAGCTGCGCCGTATCCACCAGCTGACCCGTCTCGATCCGCGTAGCCTGAAAAACGCGGCGATTTTCGAGGTCGCCCTCGCCATTCTCAAGACGCTGAGATCCGACACGGCGGCCGGCGCGCTGCATTTATAAAGCGAGCGATCGAAACGCCGAAAAGAAACAGGGCATAAAAAGTTCCGCGGGACACCGTTGGGTCGGTGTCCCGCGGAACTTTTTATGCCCCGTTGGGCGTCGTCGGGAGGGCGCGGGTCTGCATCAGGTCGATGAGTTGGTACAGAAGTTCTCCGGTCCGGTCCCGCAGCGCCGGGCGCAGGTCCACGCGGTAGCGGCGCTGCAGGTCGAGCAGGCGGGCGCGGAGGCGTTCGGCGTTCAGGCGTTCGCGTTCCCCGCCGAGAGTAGCAAAGGTGAGCTGGCGCACGGAGCTTTCGCTCAGGTTCTGGAGGCCGACGCCGATCAGGCGCACGGGGTTTTTCTCGATCCCGGCGAGCAGGGCGCAGCCCGTCTGGTAGATCTCGTAGGGCTGATCGACGCTCTCGCCGCTGCGGGAGCGGGTGACGGTTTTCATGTTCCAGTAGGTCGCCTTGAGCGTGACGGTGCGGCCGTTGAGTCCGAGAGCGCGCAGTTTGCCGCCCAGGTCGAGCGACAGCAGCAGGAGCACGTCGCGCAGGTAGCCGAAATGGGAGGTGTCTTTCTGGAACGTGACTTCGCGGCTGACGGACTTGGCGTCGGCGGCGTCGGAGGGCGTGACGGGGCGGTCGTCGACGCCGAAGGAAAGTTCGGCGAGGTGGCGGCCGGTTTTGCCGCCAAGCAGGGCGGGAAGGCGGTCGCGGTTGTTCTGAACGTCGCGCACGGTGTAGATGCCGGCGTGGTAAAGTTTCTCCGCGGTTCTGGCGCCGACGCCGTAGAGCACGGTGATGTCGCGGTCGACGATGAGGCCGATGAAGTCCCGCGGCGTGAGAATCTCGAAATAGCCATCGGGTTTCTTCTCTTCGCTGGCGAGCTTGGCCGACGTTTTCGAGTAGCCGACGCCGACGGAGCAGGTCAGGCCGGTTTCGATTCTCGTGCGCTCCTTGATGAGGCGGGCGACGCGCCGGGCGCCGCCGAACCGGCGCGCGGAACGGCTGACATCGAGGTAGCCCTCGTCGAGCGCCACGTATTCGGTGGCGTCGGCGTAAGCGCTCCAGATGGCGTGCAGCCGGGCCGAGGCCCGGCGGTACTTTTCCCGGTTGGGGTGCATGAAGATCCCCCGCGGGCAGCGCCGGTACGCTTCCTTGATGTTCATGGCCGAACGCACGCCGAACTTGCGCGCTTCGTAGCTGCACGTGGCGACGACGCCGCGTTCGTCGGGCAGCGCGCCGATGATCAGCGGCCGGCCTTTCAGGGCCGGGTTGTCGCGGATCTCGACTGCGGCGTAGAACGCGTCCATGTCGACGTGGATGACGGTCCTCTGTATAGGCGTCTTTACGGCCGATTGCGTCATGGTCCCCCTCCTTTTCCCCGTGCGCTGTCAGTACGCAACGCCTGACGGTCTTTTTCCCCGGAAGCGGACTGGCCGCTTCCGGGCGATGGGCGCGCCGTTTCCCTTCGCCAAGACGGCTTCCCGTCGGTCCTTTACGGAAACAGCGTCAGCTGCTCGCCGCGGCCCCATTGGTGCCGCGACATGTCGATGCGTCCGTCGGCGAGGAACGTGACGCCTTCCTCTTCCAGCATGAGCCGTTGACGTTCTTGCCCGCCGAAGGCGAAGTCGGGCGCCAGCGTTCCCGTCTTGTTGACGACTCGGTGACAGGGGAGATCCTGCTCCGCTCTGACGCGGGCCATCACGTGCCCCACTTCGCGGGCGGCGCCGGGCGCGCCCGCCATTTCCGCGATCTGCCCGTAGGTGGCGACTTTTCCTCTGGGAATGGTCGCCACGATCTTATGGACGGCCCGTTCGAAGGCCGGCGTGACGGGGATCTCGCCCGCAAATTTTTCGTTTCTCATCGGCCCGCCTCCTGTCTGATCGTCTGCGCAAAACGGCGCCCCGCCGCGCGGCTGAAAATCAATTTGTCATCAACAAAGTTATTTAGACACTATGAGTATCTCATTAGCGCCTGACAAAGTCAATACGGCCGGTTTCTTCTCGAGGGACGGAAATGCGCCGCGCGCAGTTCGTCCGGCTGCTGCGTCGCCGAAAGCTGAGCCGGCAAAGGGGCAAGAGAAATTAACGATGATATTGATTTTTTGCGCCTAAAACATATAATAAACACGTGATTGAAGTTAAAAAAATCGGAGGGTGGTTTCCGTTTTTTGCTGCGGGAGGCCTCCGGCCTCCTGCGATTTTACGAAAGGTCGTGGTGTTCGAATGTCCGAAAACGCAGCGCCCCGCAGTTCGGCTTTATTGAAGTTCGTCGTTTTCAGTTTGTTCGGCCTGTTCATGTTTTTCTTCAAGCTCGAGTGGCTCAGCCCGAACCTGAAGAGCGTGCCGGTCGATTTCATCGTCGGCTCGCTGCAGAGCCGCGCGATGCCGGCCGTGAAGATTTTTATCCTCGCGGTCATGTACGTCGGCGCGGCGATGCCCTTTATCAAAGGCACATGGAACAAAAACGGCATGGATATCTTCATGTCGATAGCCAAAGTCTGCGGCGCCGTGATCGGCACGATTCTTTATTTCAACCTGTGGCAGAGCAACGCCTGGCTGTGGCGCGGCGACATCGGCCCGTTCCTGTTCAACAAACTGGCGATCCCGGTCGGGCTGGTGATCCCCATCGGTTCGGTGTTCCTCGCCTTTTTGGCCAGCTACGGCCTGATGGAGTTCATCGGCGTGCTGGTGGACTGCGTCATGCGTCCGCTGTTCCGCACGCCGGGGCGTTCGGCCATCGACGCGGTGGCTTCGTTCGTGGGCAGCTATTCGATCGCCCTGATCATCACCAACGGCGTGTACCGCTCCAACCGCTACACGGCCCGCGAGGCGGCCGTCATCGCCACGGGGTTCTCGACGGTTTCGATGACCTTCCTGCTTGTGGTGGCGCGCACGCTGGGGCTGATGGATCACTGGACGCCGTATTTCTTCGTGGCGATGCTGGTGACGTTCGTCGTCACGGCGATCACGGCGCGCCTGTGGCCGCTGTGTTCGATTCCCGACACGTATTTCGGCGGCGCGGCGGCGCCCGAGCCTCAGCTCGAGGGCGGCCGTCTGGAACGCGCCTGGCAGATCGGCATCCGCACGGCCGACGCCCAGCCCAACGTGTTCAAACTTTGCGGCGACAATCTGTGGGCGGGGCTGAAGATGGCTTTCGCCGTGATCCCCGCGATCACGTCGGTGGGGCTGCTGGGGCTCTGGCTGGCGGAATTCACGCCGGTGTTCGACTGGTTCGGCTACATCTTCTATCCGTTCTTCAAGGTCTTCGGCGTGGCGCAGCCCGTGCTCGGCGGCAAAGCGGCGGCGATTTGCCTGCCGGAGATGTTCCTGCCCGCGATCCTGATCAAAAGTTCCGGCACGATGCTGCTCAAGTTCGTCATCGCCGTGGTCAGCATCTCCGAGATCCTGTTCTTCTCGGCCAGCATTCCCTGCATCATGGGCACCGACATCCCGCTGAAGATGCGCGACATCCTTGTGATCTGGTTCGAGCGCGTCGTGCTTTCGATCCTGATCACGGTCCCCATCGGCATGTGGATGGGCTTCAGCGACGCGGTGCAGGCGGTCGCGAAATAACGGGAAAAAGACAGTGCCGCGAAAGGCACGCAGATCCGAAAAAACACAAGGGAGCCGCAGCGTGGGCGGTTCCCTTGTTTGTTTGCGTCCGCGGGCAAAATTTTGACCGGCGCTGTTCGATGAGATAAAATGAACGCGAAACTGACGTCGTGACGGAGGAAAGATGGAATTTCGCCGCGGCGGTAAGATAAAAACGCGCGAGAGAAAGCTTTTATGGAAGAGCGCGGCGCGGGAACGCATGAAAAACCTGAGTGAAACGAGGCTCTCTGAATGACGAAAAATGCAATGAAAAGGCGGGCGCTCCTGATCCTGGCCGTGTTTTTGTGGAGCGTCTCCGCATGGGGCGCGCCCTCGCCCGCGAGCGGGGACAAAACCCCGGCGGCCAGCGGCGATCAGTCGCCCGAAGCCGGCGAACCGGCGACTTTCAACGAAGGCATCCAGGCGTGGAGCTCCAAGGATTACGAGCTGGCCTACCGCATTTTTCAGGCCAACGCCGAAAAGGGCTCGCCGCAGGCCATGACGGCTCTCGGTTACATGTACACGATGGGCAGCGGCGTCGCCGAAGATTTCACAGTCGGCATGCGCTGGTACCGTATGGCGGCCGCCGCCGGCGAGCCGTACGCCATGTACGCCCTCTACGAACTCATGCACGCGCATCCGGAGCGCGAGGCCCATCCCGGCGAAGCCATGGAGATGCTCGAGGCCGCCATTGAGAAGAACATCCCCATGGCCTGTCAGGAATATTACCAGGTGCTTCTCCAGGAAGGGAAGGGCGAAGACGCGCTCGAATACGTGAAAAAATGCGCCGAAGACGAGCAGCTCTGGGCCATGACCGCTTACGGCGCGGCGCTGGGCGAACGCGAATCCGCTGCGGAAGCGGCCGCCGGTCTGGAACTGCTGAAAAAAGCCGCGGCCAAGGGCGATGCGGCCGCCTATTACGTGGCCGCCGACATGGAAAAAAAACGCGGCCACGTGGATGAAGCCAAAAGACTGCACGGGCTGGCAGCCAAGGCGGATTACGCCCCCTCCATGTACGAGCTGGGACGCCTCGCTCTGGACGAAGGCAAAGGCGCCGAAGCTTCCGAGCTGCTGCTGAAAGCGGGCAAAAACGGTTCGTGGGGCGCCTACGTCCTGTTGGGACGCATGAGCGAAAAAGGCAAAACCGTGAAAAAGGATCCGGCTGCCGCAGCGCGCTACTACAAAATGGCCGCCGATGCCGGCGATCCCGCCGGATGCAACGAACTGGGGCGCCTGACCGAAAAAGGGAGCGGCATCGCGCAGTCTTATACGAACGCCTACCGTCTTTACGCGCTCGGCGCCGAAGGCGGCAACGGCGAAGCCCTGTACAACCTGGGACGTATGGAGATTTACGGCCTCGGCACCGAGAAGAACGAACAGGCCGGTCTGGCCAAGCTGAAAAGAGCGGCCGAAATGGGAGAATCGGAAGCGATGACCGCTCTGGCGACGTTTTACATGGAGGGCAAGATCGTCGCCGCCAACCGCGGCGAAGCCCTGCGCCTTTACCGCGAAGCCGCCGAACGCGGCAATCCGCGCGCGCAGTTCGTCATGGGCGAGCAGCTTAAATCCGACACCGACCGGGAAAAAATGGAGCAGGCCCTGAAATATTACGAAAAAGCCGCCGAGAGCGGCTCCGCCGACGCCCAGTTCGCGCTGGCCCAATGTTACTCCGACGATCACTGGCATGCGCCCGATCTGGTCCGCGCCGTCAAGTGGTACAACGCCGCCGCCGAACAGGGACATCCCGCGGCGATGTGCGCCATGGGGCTGTTCCGTCTCGACGCGGCCGAAAAGGACAGCGAGATCCGCGCCGCCGCGGCGATGATCGACCGGGCGGCGGAAGCCGGCTACGTTCCCGCCGAGTACACGCTGGGGCTGCTGTACGAGCAGGGACAGCTTGGAGAACGCGACATCCGCAGCGCCGTCATCCATTACCGGCGCGCCGCCGAACGCGGCGACGCCAACGCGCAGATCCGTCTGGCCGGCATCATGAAGCGCGGCGACTACGGTTATTCGGTCAACCTGCAGGAATCGTTCCGCTGGTATCTGGCCGCCGCCCGGCAGGGCAGCGAACTGGCGCAGTGCAACGTGGCCGCCATGTACGCCGCCGGTTCCGGCGTGGACAAGGACGAACGCGAGGCTTTCCGCTGGTACACGGCTGCAGCCGAAGGCGGCAGCGCGCAGGCGCAGTACAACCTCGGCCTGATGCGGCTGCGCGGCATCGGCACCTGGAAAGATGCCGGCGAAGCTCTCAAATGGCTGGAAGAATCCGCCAAATCGGGCTGCGCTCCCGCTCAGAACCTGTTGGGCACGCTTTATTCCGAAGGCGTTGTGGTGAAGCGTTCCTTCGACGTGGCGCAGCGCTGGCTGCAGGCCGCCGCCGAGAGCGGCTCCGCCGCCGCGCAGTTCAATCTCGGGCTGCTCTACAGCTACAGCCCCGAAGGCGACCCCTCCGCGGCCGTCAGCTGCTTCGAACAGGCGGCCAATCAGGGGCACGCGCTTGCCGCCTGGTACCTCGGCAGCGCTTACGAAGAAGGGCGCGGCGTCGAAGCCGACTTTGCCAAAGCGCGCCAATATTACCAGCTCGCCCGCGACGCCGGCAGCAGACGCGCGGTCGAAGCCTTGCAGCGCCTCGACCGAAAGGAAAAAGAGCCCCGTCGGGACGCCGCGCGACAGCTGCCCCCGAAGCCGTAACTGTCCTGCGAAGCGAATCAGCGCTTCGCCTCGATTGCTCGTCTTAAATCCGAAAGATATCGCGCCTGTTGCTTTTTCAGATAAAATTTTACGAACGGTTTCAAGAAAAACTTTCGCGCGACAACGTTTTCAGTAAAGTCGATTTCAGTTTGGCCGCCTTGGGGCGTAAACAGCCCGATCCAACGGCCTGAGATATTGTCGTTTTCCATATCGAATTCCCAGCGCCGGTACGGCTCTTGGACGACGACGGTGAAAAGGGTCGCGAAGCCGTCCGCCGTGTGCTCGACAAACTGTTTTTCCCCGATGATTTCGATTCTTTTAACGTCGCTCCGCCACGCGTAATTTTCAAGCGAAGTGACGATTTCCCATACGCTTTGAACCGGGGCGGGCAAAACGGCGTGAACTCTCGAAACGGGCATTTCTCGTTCCTCCCTGTTTCCCTTGAGCGAAAAAAAAGAGAAGGCTGCTTGCCGGCGCAGCCTTCTCTTTTTCGATCTTGCCGCGACATAGGCGAACGCCGCGCGAACTTCGTAAATCGCGTCCTAAAAGACTTGCTTTGCGGCGTGCGTATGTGCGGCGTTTTTACTGATGTCTTTCGATTGAAAATCAGTCCAGCGTCCGCCGGGCCGCTTCGATCACGTGCTTGGCGAGCACGGTAGTGGTGACGGAGCCGACGCCGCCGGGCACGGGCGTGTAGGCCCGGGCTTTCTGCGCCGCTTCGGGGGCGACGTCGCCGCAGAGCTTGCCCTCGGCGTTCACGTTGATGCCCACGTCGATCAGCACCTGATCGGGAGTGACGAACGTCTCGCCGACGGCCCCCGCATGCCCGACGGCGGCCAGCAGCACGTCGGCGCCGCGGGCGACGGCGGCGGCGTCGCGGGTCTTGGTGTGGCAGATGGTCACGGTGGCGTGCTGCCCCAGCAGCATCATCGCCAGCGGGCGGCCGACGACGAGGCTGCGCCCGAAGACGACGGCGTTTGCGCCTTTCAGCTCGATCTGGTAATGTTTGATGATCTCCATGCAGGCCGAGGGCGTGCACGGAGGAAAGCCCACGGATTTGTCGGAATAAACCCCGGCCTGCGACGCGGCGGTGATGCCGTCCACATCCTTTTCGGGAGCCAGCGCCGCGCGCACGGCCGCCTCGTCGATCTGCTTCGGCAGCGGCATGAAGATCAGGCAGCCGTGGATCGAGGCGTCGGCGTTGATTTTGGCGATGACCGCCAGCAGTTCGTCCTGCGAAGCTTCCGCGGGCAGCGCGAACTGTTTCACTTCCAGTCCCGCGGCCGCGGCGCGCTTGGTCGCCCCGCGTTCGTAGGCCAGGTCGTCGCCGCGCTCGCCTACCCGCACGATGGCGAGGCAGGGGAAAACGCCGCGGTCTTTGAGCTTCTGCACGTCGTTTTTGAGCTGTTCGGTGAGAGCGGCGGCCACGACCTTGCCGTCCAGAATCTGAGCCATAAGAATCACATGCCTTTCCTGATTGAAATCGGAGAACTGAAGCAGCCACGGAGAAGCAGCGGAGCGGCGAAACGGAGAACAGGACAACGGGATTTCTGGAACTCTCTGCGAAAAGATTTGAAGGATTTTTGCAAATATCCTGCTTCGCTGAGAGGTCGTTCAAAAAAAGTCCCTTGCTTTTTTGCGTCTTGCCCTGCCTGCTCTGCGTTTTCTCCGTTTCTCCGCGGTTGTCGCTGTTTTTGAAATAGGCGCGTCAGGCGCGCAGGGAGTTCATGACGGTTTCGTAAATTTCGTCGGCGCGGCCGCGGCTGCCGGCCAGCATCTTTTCGGCGCGGGCGTCGATGGCGGCGGCGTTGGCGCGGTCTTTCATGGCCTTGGTGTTGATGAACACGTTCAGCGCCGCGCCTTCGAGCGCCGCGCGGCACAGGGCCGCGCCCACGCCGGCGTCGCTGACGGCCAGGCGCGAACCTTTTTCGGCGAAGACGGCCATCAGGCCGATGGCTTCGCAGCATCTCTCCATGATCCGCAGCGGCACGCCGCAGGCGGCGCCCAGCGCCGCTTCCATGACGCGGTCTTTCTCCGCGCGCTGTTCTTCCGTGTCCTTGGGCAGGCCGTAAGCGGCGGCCAGCGGCGCGAAAACTTCGGCGTCCTGTTCCACCAGCGCCAGCAGATCGGCCTGCAGCGCGTCGCATTTGGCCTGCAGGCTTTTGATCTCCTCCTCGACGGCGGCGTACTTTTTCTTGCCGACGGTGAGGCTGCCCACCATGTTGCCCAGCGCGGTTCCGATCGCGCCGCAGAGCGCGGAGGCGCCGCCGCCGCCGGGGACGGGCGCTTTGGTGGCGAGGACGGCGACGAAATCCGCGCAGGATTTTTCGGTCATCTTCATGGGACGGATTCTCCTTTTTTCATACGGTCATTCGAATTTGAAAAGAGATATATGCGTGAACGACTGATTTTGACTGGCGCGGCGCGATGATGTTCCACGTGGAACATTTTCGTGCGGGCGCGGCGTGCCTGAAAAAAAGGCGGACTGTGTGCGCAGTCCGCCCGATTTTTTTAGAACAGTCCCGAGATTTTGCCGTCGGAATCCACGTCGATGCGTTCGGCGGCGGGGACTTTGGGCAGTCCGGGCATGGTCATGATCTCGCCCGTCAGCGCTACGATGAAGCCCGCGCCGGCGCTGACCTTGAGGTTGCGCACGGTGACTTCGAAACCGCGGGGCGCGCCCAGCAGCGTCGGGTCGTCGGAGAAGCTGTACTGAGTTTTGGCCATGCAGATGGGCATGTTGCCGAAGCCCAGCTCTTCCAGCTGCCTCATCTGCTTGCGGGCGTTGGCCGTCAGGACCACGCCGTCGCCGCGGTAGATCTTTTTGACGATGGCGTCGAGCTTCTGCTCGATGGTCATGTCGAGGTCGTAGGCGTAGGCGAAGTCGTTGGGCAGCTCGCAGAGGCGCACAACTTCCTTGGCCAGCTCCACGCCGCCGTCGCCTCCCTTGCCCCAGACTTCCGACAGGGCGACGTTGACGCCCAGCTCGCGGCATTTGTCGGCGATGAGTTTCAGCTCGGCCTCGCTGTCGGTGGGGAAACGGTTGATCGCCACCACGGCGGGCAGCCTGTAGACCTTGGTGATGTTCTCCACGTGCTGCAGCAGGTTGGGCAGCCCCTTTTCGAGCGCGGGCAGATTCTCGTCGTTCAGCGCGGCCTTGGCGACGCCGCCGTGATGCTTGAGCGCGCGCACCGTGGCGACGATCACGACGGCCGCGGGCTTGAGGCCGGCGAAGCGGCACTTGATGTCGAGGAATTTCTCGGCCCCCAGGTCGGCGCCGAATCCGGCCTCCGTGATCGCGTAATCGCCCATCTTCAGCGCCAGGCGCGTGGCCATGACGGAGTTGCAGCCGTGCGCGATGTTGGCGAACGGACCGCCGTGGATGAAGGCGGGCGTGTGCTCCAGCGTCTGCACCAGATTGGGCTTGAGCGCTTCCACCAGCAGCGCCGCCATGGCGCCCTGGGCGTGCAGGTCGCCGGCCGTGACGGGAGCCCCGCTGCGGCTGTAGGCGACGATGATGCGCGCCAGACGGGATTTGAGATCGTCGATGCCGGAGGCGAGGCAGAAGACGGCCATGACCTCGGACGCGACGGTGATGTCGAAGCCGTCCTCGCGCGGCACGCCGTTGGGCTTGCCGCCGAGGCCGCAGACGATGCTGCGCAGCTGGCGGTCGTTCATGTCGACGCAGCGCCGCCAGATGACGCGGCGCGTGTCGATGTCGAGCGCATTGCCCTGCTGGATGTGGTTGTCGAGCATGGCGGCCAGCAGGTTGTTGGCTGCGCCGATGGCGTGGAAGTCGCCGGTGAAGTGCAGGTTGATGTCTTCCATGGGCACGACCTGGGCGTAGCCGCCGCCGGCCGCGCCGCCCTTGACGCCGAAGACGGGGCCGAGCGAAGGCTCGCGCAGCGCCACCATAGCGTTCTTGCCGATCTTGCGCAGGCCGTCGGCCAGGCCGACCGTGGTCGTCGTCTTGCCTTCGCCGGCGGGCGTCGGCGTGATGGCCGTGACCAGCACCAGTTTGCCGTCGGGACGCGGGCTGTCTTTCAGCAGGTTGACGTAGTCGATCTTGGCCTTGGCGCGGCCGTAGAACTCCAGATACTTCCCGTCGATCCCCGCGCCGCGCGCCACTTCCTCGATCGGAAGCATGGGCGTTGACTGCGCGATCTCGATGTCGGACTTGTAGGACATGTGAACCCCAACCCTTCTGAATGGATTTTACGGCCGTCTGATCGTTGCGACACCGTAATTATGTTTCTTTACCGCTCGTAAAGCTTCAAACCAAAACGCGGGGAGCTTACAGTATCTTGGCGAGACGCCGGTGGTAGAAGCCGAGCCAGTTTTCTTCGGCGTAGCGGCCGCTTGCCTCCGACTCGCGCGCTTCGATGGCGTCGATGATGGCGTTGTGCTCGCGTACGGACGCCATCTTGTCGGGGCCTCTCTCGAAATACAGATTCTCGCAGCGGTTGGCGTGAAGCGTCAACGTGTATATTATATCAGAGATGTAAGCGTTGTCGGCCATCTCCAAAAGATATCCGTGAAATTGATTGTCGAAAGTGGCAAGTTTTTGGTTTTCTCCCGCTTCGATAGCTTTCTGAAAGACGGCGTTCAATTCGCGCAGCTTTTGTACGTCGCCGTTTTTTTGCTTCTGGCAGGCGAGCCGCGCCGCGCAGCCTGAAAGCAGCGCCAGCGCTTCGTAGATCGTGAACGTGTTGTTTTCGTCGAGCGGGGAGACGTGGGTCCCCTTCGACGGCTCGACATATACCAGCCCCTGCTCCGACAAACGCTGCAGCGCTTCGCGCACCGGCGTGCGGCTGACGTCGAAATACTCGGCGATTTCCTGATCGTTGATGCGTTCCCCGGGCTTCATCGTGCCGTTGACGATCCAGCTTTGGAGGGTCCTGTAGATTTTCTCTTTGGCGCTCTCGCGTACGAATTTTTGTTTTCTCTGAGGAATAGGCATTGTTTTTCCCCTGGCTGTCGTTGAATTTTGTGCTGTTCCGTTCGCCTTGATCCTGCAGCGCGCTTTTTGGCCGTTTTGCAGAGGATTTATGTGCGATATGCAACAGAGACAAGTATAGCATTTTTATGGACAAGATACACAAAATACCTTCGTAAAATCACAGGACGAAAAGTAAAAGTTGGTAAGGTTTGGGGAAGTTTTTTTTCAAATAAAAACGGGGCGCGGAGTGGCGGCTTTCGGCCTTTTCCATCCGCGCCCCGCCGTTTCGAGCGGAGCGATTAATTCAGTCCCGTGGCGGCGTTGAATTCATCGATGAGTTTATCGATCTTAGGCGCCATCGTGCGGATCTCGCCCCAGTAATTGTCGGCGTCGTACCACTGGCTGTGCAGTTCTTCGCTGCTCTTTCCCTGTTGTTCGATCCATGTGTAGTACTTCAGGTTGTGGACGCGTAGGCGTTCGGGATAGGTGAGCTCCAGCGCATTATCGGTTTTTTGCCCGTGCAGACGGCTTGCGAAGTCGACTTCGGCGTTAACGGCGCCGTACGCCCCGAATTCCGCTTCGAGTTCCTGCAGGCGCGAGCCGTACATTTCCATCGAGTCGGTAAGAATGGTGAAGACGACGTCGTGCTCGTCCATTTCGTAGTACTTGGCGGCCTTGATCGCGCTCAACAAGTTGGCGACGCCTGAGATCCCCAACAGATCCAGTCGCTCTGCCAGGACCGCAGGCACTCCCGCGCTTTTGAGATATTCGCGTCCGGCAGGTTCGTTGAACAGGCGGATCAGCGCCATGCAGTCGTTATCGTCGATGGCCGTGATCATATCCGTGTTGCGGACGTTGTGGACCCATGGCACGTGTTTGTCGCCGATGCCTTCGATGCGGTGCGCGCCCCAGCCGTTGCGCAGCAGAGTGGGGCACTGCAGCGCTTCGCTGGCGACGATTTTCATCGCAGGCCACAACCGTTTCAGATAGTCGCCGCTGGCGATCGTTCCGGCGGAACCGGTCGTATAAACGGCCGCGGCGACGCGGTCGCCCGGGCGCATATGTGCCTTCGCCACCTCTTCAAGCGCGCCGCCCGTGACCTCGTAATGCCACAGATAGTTGCCGAACTCGTCGAACTGGTTGAAGATCACCACGTCGTCGCGGGTCGAGCGCAGTTCATGGACTTTGTCGTAAATTTCTTTGACGTTGCTCTCCGTGCCGGGCGTGGCGATGATCTCGCCGGCTACGGTGCGGAGCCAGTCGAAGCGTTCCTTGCTCATGCCTTCGGGGAGGATGGCGATAGAACGGCAGCCGAGCAGCTGGGAGTTGTACGCGCCGCCGCGGCAGTAGTTGCCCGTTGACGGCCAGACGGCCCAGTCGCGGGTGGGATCGAACTGCCCGGTGATCAGACGGGGAACGAGGCATCCGAAACTTGCGCCGACTTTGTGGGCACCAGTGGGGAACCATTTGCCGACGAGGGCGAAAATGCGCGCCTTCACTCCCGTCAGCGAACTGGGAAACTCGATGAAGTTGACGCCGCCGTAGAGACCGCCGGAAGTTTTGGGTTCGTTCTTCCAGGTGATGCGGAACAGATTGAGCGGATTGACGTCCCACAAGCCGGTTTCTTTCAGCCCTTCTTTGACTTTTACAGGCGTTTCCTTATCGGGGTTTTTCATCTGGCGGAAGGTGGGGATACGGATGCCGCGGGAGCGGGCGCGTTCGATGCAGTTTTTTTGTTTTGCTTTGTCGATGCTCAGGTTGATTTGGTTATACATTTACTCTTCTCCTTAAAAATGAAATTCGAAAATAAAAATGTGGAAAGCAGAGATATGGATCGAAAGACTGGAGTCATGAAGAACTTTGAGCGGAGAAACGCCGTTAACCGAATATCTTTATCAACTCCTTCATATCGGGGGCGACTTTGTCCGCAGATGGAACCGCTTTCTGCGCCGAGGCGACATCCTTGAGTCCGTTGCCGGAAATAATCACGGCGACGCGGTCCGGCGCCTTGAGCCGTCCTTCGCGAGCAAATTTGACGAAACCGGCGTAGGCAGTCGCTCCCGCGGGTTCGGCGAACACGCCGCTTTTTCGCGGCAGTTCGGCGACGGCGGAAAGGATTTCGGCGTCGCTGACGGCGGTCGTGTTCCCGCGAGAAGCGCGGATCGCGTGAAGCGCTTTCGCCCAGTTGTGCGGCGCGCCTACGTCGATACTGTCGGCGATCGTGTGCGAGGGGCCGAATATGACTTTATCGGCGCCCTCCTGAATCGCCCTGTGGATCGGGCAGGCGCCTTCCGCCTGAACGCCGATGATCTGAGGAATACGGTCGATGACGCCGACTTTGTACAGGTCGTAAAAGCCCTTGTACGTCGAGCTGACGATGCAGCCGTCGCCGACGGAAACGAAAACTTTGTCGGGAACGTCCCAGCCGCACTGTTCCGCGATCTCCATCGCGCAGGTCTTTTTGCCTTCGACGAGGAACGGGTTGATCGCGCAGTTGCGGTCGTACCAGCCGTAGTGCTCGATGGCCTCGATCGCCAGACGCACCGCGGCGGCGTAATCTCCCTTGACGAGGAACACCCGCGCACCGAACACGAGCAGCTGCGTTACTTTGGCGACCGGCGCCGTTTCCGGAACGAAGATCACGCTTTTCAATCCCATGTTGGCGGCGAAACCTGCGAGCGAACTGGCGGCGTTACCCGTCGACGCGCAGGCGAGAACGCTGCGGTTCTGTTCCGCGGCGAGCGTCACGGCAACGGCGCTGGCGCGGTCTTTGAGCGAAGCCGTGGGATTACGCCCGTCGTCTTTGATCAAAAGCTGCCCGACATTGTATTCGGAGGCGAGCTGCGGCATGTCGTAGAGCGGCGTCCAGCCGACCTGAAGCGCGGGGCGGCGCGAGTTTTTACGTACCGGAAGCAGTGCTTCGTAGCGCCAGAGGTCAACGCGCCGATCCGCCGCCAACGACGCGCGGCCGATCTGCTTTTTCGCTTCGTCGTAGTCGTACAGTACGTGCATGGTGCCGTGGATCCCGCAGTCGGGACACGTTTTCAATTCGCTTTCGGCGGGGAATTCGCGCCCGCAGAGGGCGCATTTGAGTGTGTAGAAAGCCATGAGACGGGCCTCTAGCGAAGAACGGCGCGAACGATGCCCTGATATCCTTCGCAGGCCTTGCAGAGCTGGTCGATCTCGATGTATTCGTCGACCACGTGGGCCAGCGATTCGAGCGAGCCGCCGAAGCCGACGGTGGGGATCCCCGCCTTGCCGGCGTAATAGCTGCCGTTGGTGCAGAAAGCGTAATGGGAGAATTCGGGATTTAACCCGGCGTTCCTCAGCCCTTCCATCGCCGCCGCGACGAACCAGTTGTCTTCGGGGAACAGCCAGCCGGGCGCATAGCGCGTCGCGGAGATCGTCTCGCCGGTGTAGCATTTTTCCGTGCCGGTAGCCAGATAAACTCTGGCGTCCAGACGGGGATCGAGCTTCTTCTGCGCGTCGACGATGTCCTGAATCTGCTTCAGCACCTCGGCGTCGGTTTCGCCCACGAGCAGACGCCGGTCGTACGTGACGCGGCACCTCTCGGGCACGACGCTGGCGCCGGGATACGGGGAGGAAATGATGTCGGTCAGTTCGAGAATGCCTTTGCCAAGCACGGGCTGCTCTTTTGGCTTGAAGTCACGCTCGATGGCGGTCAGAAGCGGCGCCATCGTCTTCACGGCGTTAAGGCCGACCTCGGGATTGGACGAGTGGGCGGATTTCCCCAGAGTCTCCAGAACCACTTCGGCGCGGCCGCGCTGGCCGCGTTTCAGATTCAGCGACGAAGCTTCGCCGATGATCACGCAGTCGGGCTTCCAGCGGATCCCAAGTTCTTCGGAAGCGACGCCCTCGAAGCATTCTTCGTGCACGCCGCCGCAGACGATCAGTTCGCCGTTAAGTTCAGCATGATTTTCTTTGAGCAGTTTCGCCGCCATGATCGCGGCGCCCAGGTTGCCCTTCATGTCGCTCGTGCCGCGGCCGTACATGCGCCCGCCGACGATCTCGGCCGCGAAAGGATCGTGGGTCCATTTGGAGCGGTCGGCGACGTCGACGTGGTCCATATGGCCTTCGAAGAGCAGTCTTTTGCCGCCTTTGCCGAACACCATGCGGCCCGAAACGTTGCCGTAACAGTCGCGTTCGGTGGAGTCGAAGCCGAAGCGCTTCATTGCGTTTTCGACAAAATCGGCGATTTTGTCCTCATGTCCGGAAAGGCTGGGGCAGCGAATCATGCCGCGAACCAGTTCAACCAATTCGTCCTGCCATTTTTCACTCATCGGGAAAAGCCTCCTTGAACGTTTAACGAATGGTTTCGGTTTTTTCTGCGTAATTATTGAGTCTGGCTATAAGTTGCCGTCCTTGATCCATTGCTTGTAAACCTTGAAAAATATAGGCGCGAGCGCAAGCATGGCGATCATGTTGGGGATTCCTTCGATGCCGGTCGAAATGTCGACGATCGTCCAGACCAGATCGACGTCCTGCGTTACGGCGACGAACGGCGGGATCAGCCAGAAAATGTTGAAAATACCCATGTTCTTTTCGCCGAAGACATAAACGACGGACGTTTTGTATTCGAAGTAGTAGCCGATCATCGTCGTGAGAGCTGCGAGCATGACGGATATGGAGACGATCCACGCGCCGAATTTTCCGTAAAGCGTATCGAACGCAGAAATAGTAAGGGCGATGCCGTTCAAACCGCTGCTCCATACGTCGGGAGCCGAAAGCAGGATAACGAACGCGGTCATCGAACACATCACGATCGTATCGACGAAAACTTCGACGATGCCGTACAGGCCCTGCCGGCAGGGGTGCTTGGTGATCGACGTGGCGTGAACCATCGAAGCCGTTCCGAGTCCGGCTTCGTTGGAGAAAACGCCTCGCGCCGCGCCGTACCGGACGGCGAGAATCATCGTGCCTCCGGCAAAACCGCCGACGGCCGCATGAGGGGTGAAAGCGTATTTAAAGATCATGCCGGCCACTTCGGGCAGTCGCGCAATGTTCGTAAAAATGACCCCGAGAGAAAATACGGTATAGACGACGACAAAGTAGGGCATAATACTTTCGGCGAAACGCCCGATGCGTTTGAAACCGCCGAAACATACGAGCGCGGTAAGAATGACGGCGCAGACCACGGTAGCCAGAGGCGGGATACCGAAAGTGCTCTTGAGGGCCGAAGCCATCGTGTGAGGCTGGACCCATACGGCAGTGCCGAGGGCTCCGACGATCATCATCACGCCGTAGAACGTGGCGAGCGGCTTCCATTTCCTGCCCATGCCCTTTTCGATGTAGTACATCGGCCCGCCGTAAAAGGCACCGCTCTCGGTTTGTTCGCGGAAATGCACGGCCAGAACGACCTCGACGAATTTTGTCATCATGCCGAAGAGCCCCATGATCCACATCCAGAAAACGGCTCCCGGGCCGCCGGTCGCGATCGCGGTCGCCACTCCGGCGATATTGCCGTTGCCGATACATCCGGCGAGAGCCGAAGAAACGGCCTGCAGCGGCGTGATCGTGCCTTCGCCTTCAAGCGCGTCCTTTCTGAAGCACTTGCCGAGCGTTTCTTTGAGGACGTAAGGCAGCTTGCGGACTTGAAAGAATCCCGTTCCCAAGCCGAAAATCAGACCGCACAGGAAGATGAGAATCATCATGGGCCAGCCCCAAAGCTCGCCTGCCAACCAGTTCAAAAATTTCGACATGATCGCTTGCCTCCTTTTTGGCTTGTGATGAAATGCGGAAGACGCCGGACTTGTTGCGCGCCAATGGAACGCGCCGCCGCTATCGCCTGAAAAAATTACTCCTTGTCGAATCGCAGCACCTTGCCCGCTTTCCCCTTGGCGATCTGACCGCCGTCGACGACCAACCGGCCGTTGACGATAACGTAGGGAATGCCGGCGGAATACTGCGTGGGATCGGTGTACGTCGCTTTGTCGGCCACCGTCTCGGGATCGAAGACGGCGATGTCGGCGGCGTAACCTTCCCTGAGCAGACCGCGCTCTTTCATCTTGAAGATGGAGGCGGGACGGGAGGTCATCTTGCGGATCGCTTCGGGCAGCGTCATCAGTTTGCGCTCGCGCACGTAACGACCGAGGATGCGCGAGAACGAACCGTACACGCGCGGATGCGGACGGGCGCCGAGAATGCCGTCGGTGCAAGGATTTTGGAGACGATGCGCCATGATGGCCTCGACGTGCTCTTCCAGTCCGTAAAAGTCCACCAGGCCGACCGCCAGTTCCTCTTCGAGCAGCAAATCGAACGAGGCGTCGAAGGGATCTTTGCCGCGGATTTGGCCGATTTCGATCATGTTCTTGCCGACCAGATCGGCGTTCTTCGGCGTCTTCACGAATGTCACGAAAATGTTTTCCATGCCGGCGAAATCGACGAAATTGTCCCAGCCGGGGATCCCCTTGGCGATGTCTGTTTTCATGCGCGCGCGGGCGTCCTTGTCGGCGAGGCGGGCAAGGCATTTTTCCGCGCCGCCGTCGTGGGCCCACGGCGGCAGGATGACGCTGAACGCGGTGCTGCCGGCGGCGTAAGGGTACTGATCAAACGAAAGCTGGATATCTTTTTCCCCTTCGTCGAGTTTTTTCATGACGGCGTCGAACAGGTGGGCGTTCTTCATGCCGCAGACTTTGAAATGCGAGAAATGAATGGGGCAGCCCGATTTGCGGCTGATACGGAACACCTCGTCCATCGAGTTGAGAATGTCGTCGGCCTCGCTGCGCTGATGAATGACGAACGGCAGGTTGTATTTGGTCAGAACGCTGGTGACCGCGGCGATCTCATCTTCCGTCATATAGTTGCTGGGAGGATAGATCAGACCTGTGGAGAGGCCGACCGCGCCCGCGCCGATGCACTTTTCCAGCAGATCTTTCATCATATCGATCTCGCTGGCCGTGGCGGGACGGTTCTCAAGACCCATTACGCACATACGGATATTGCCCGTCGGCGCCAGGTAGGCGAGATTGGGCCCTAACGGCATCGCGTCGAGGCGTTTCAGATAATCTTCGGCGGAGCGCCATTTCCAGTCGACCGGATATTGCCCCTCCAGGCCGGCCATCGTCTTTTCCCATGAAGACAGAAATTCCGGCACGACGGGAGCCAGCGACATCCCGTCCTGACCGATGATGTCCGTCGTGACCCCCTGAGTCGTCTTGTTGGCGATTTCGGGTTCGACCAGAGCCACGAGGTCGGAGTGGCTGTGCGTGTCGATAAAACCGGGAGCCACCGCCAGCCCCGCGGCGTCGATCGTGCGTCGCGCCTCGGCCTGAACGCTGCCGACGGCGGCAATTTTGCCGTCTTTGACCGCCACGTCGGCGCAGAAGCCTTCCTTGCCGTCGCCGGCGTAGCACATGCCGTTTTTGAGCAACAGATCGTACGTCATTGCCTTCCCTCCTCAAAAAAATTTAAACCGAGAATCTCTCGAGCGCGGGCTAAAGCTTCCGCCGTCCATTTACCACGCGCCGACGACGTTCGCGCCCAGAAGCAGCTCGGGCAGCCAGCACGACAGGAAAGGGAAATACGTTGTCAGCAGCAGGACGGGGATGGAAACGTAGAACAGGAAAGGCAGCATCGTTTTCGTCAGGTTGGCCGCGGAGATTTCCGACAAACGCGATCCGACGAAGATCGACATGGCGAACGGCGGCGTCATCACGCCGATGCCGACGTTGACCACCATGATCGCGCCGAGGTGAACCAGATTGACCCCCAGCTCCGTCATCAGGGGCAGCACCAGCGGTACGACCAGAATGAGAATGGGAATGCCGTCGAGGAACATGCCGAGGAAAAGCAGGAATATGTTGAGCATGAGCAAAATCATGTATTTGCTCGAGAACATCAAAAGCATGGCCGACGCCACTTGCTGAGCCACGCCCTGACGTGTCAGGTAACGGGTCAAAACCGTGCCGCCGGCAAGCAGCAGCGTAGTCATGCCGAACGTCCCGACTGTGCTGGACAAGGCTTTTTTCAGGCGTTTCCAGGTCAGCTCGCGGTAAGCGAACCAGCCGACCAGCAGACAGTAAATGGCCGCGATGCCGCCGGCTTCGTTGGGCGTAAAGATGCCGCCGTAAATGCCGATCAAAATCAGCGCCGGACAGCCCAGCGCCGGCAGAGCCACCCAGCCGGTGCGGCACACCTGTTTGACGGAAGCTGCAAAAGTCTTGGGCAGTTCCGGAACTTCGGCGCTGGATGATGTGTATTTGTCGACGTAAAGGTAATTGAGGATGCAGTAGCCGAGAGCCAGCAGCAGACCGGGAAAGACGGTGGAAAGGAACAGGGCGCCGACCGACTGTCCGGCCAGCAGACAGTAAATCATGGCCGGCACGCTGGGCGGGATCAGATATCCCAGATAGCTGGACGAGCAGAGCAGCGCCGTCGTGTAGACGCGGCTGTAACCGAACTTTTCCAGTTTGGGGACAAGCAGGGGAATCAGCGCGGCGATACAGGGAACCGAAGAGCCCGTAAGCGCCCCCATGAACAGCGTGGCGACGATGCCGACGGCCGTCAGGCCGCCCTTGAGACGTCCGACCAGCGCGTAAGAAAAATTGACGATGCGGTCCGCCAGCCCTGCCTCGCCGATGAGAGCGCCGGAAAAGACGAAAAAGGCAATGGCCATGACCGTCGAGGAATCGAGCGAATGGAAAAAGGAGTTGGCGATGAAGGTCATCGTGCCGCCGCCGAGAATGACGCCGAGAGCGGTCGCGCCGATGAAAACCCAGCCGATGGGCAGCCCCGCGACGATACCGGCGAGGAACGTAACGAGTGTTGTGGAAGTGCCGAGATCGAACATCACTCCTTCACCTCTTTTTCCCAACGGAGTTTTTGCAGCTCGAAAATATCCTCGCAGACATGCCAGCCGTAATGGAGGAGGTTCAGCACGAGCATGACGCCCATGGCGTATACGAGCCAGCTCGTGTTGAACCAGCGCACCAGCGTGGCGAACTCGGGATGCTTCCAGGCGCGTTTGACGACGCGCAGCGTGGGGCTCCACATGGCCAGGATCATCGCGACGGTGACGGCGCTTTTCGCCATGTCGAATAAAGCGCGCTTCGCCCGGCTGTTTTTGCACAAGACATCGGGAAGGATATCGACGGCGATATGCGTTTTTACGGCGGCTCCGTAGGAAATCGCCACATAAATAGTAAAAATAAAGATGTACAGCGCCGCGTCGCTGATCCACATAATTTCAAAGTGAAGCCAGTAGCGGTTTACCACCTGACAGAACGTGAGAATTATGGCCAGCAGGAGCCCGAGAGAACCGAGAAAGAATTCGGTTTTCTGCAGGAAAGAAAAGAGTTTTTTCATAATGCACCGCCTTTTCTGTCAAAGAGATCTTGCTTCAAAAAAGGGGACGGCTTTCGGGCCGCCCCCTTGTGATACTGATTGTTACTTTGCAGCTGCGGCCTTGTCGGCTAATACCTTTTCGCGATTGATTCGAAGCTGGTCGAGAATCTTCGCGGTCATATCCTGACCGGGGAAGTGCTTGTCGAGCCACGGCTTGCAAAGATCGTTCCAGTTGTCGAGATTGCGGGCGCGGTTGCGGAATTCGGCGCGCTCCGCCTCGGTCGGATAGTAAATCTCGAAGTGAGGCTGCTTCTTGAGGAATTCTTTGAAGTTGTTCTCTTCGGCGATTTGGATGGCGTACTGATCGGCTTCGGCCTCGTCGGCCGCCTTCTGGATTGCGACTTTGAGATCGTCGGGCAGCTTCGCCCAGAGTTCGGCGTTGATGACGACCTGATTGGCGTCCCACATCCAATCCAGAGACGTGTAATATTTCATGACCTCGCAGTGACGCTCCTCGACGAGCGAAGGCCACATATCCCAGCAGCCGTCGACCACGCCTTTCGCCAGAGCGTTGTAAAGATCGCCCCACGGCACGGTTTCGACGGTCATGCCCGTTCCCTCGGCCATGTTCTGCAGGCCGCGGACGCAGCCGAGCGACGAAGAGACGCGCATTTTCAGATTCTTGAAATCAGCCGGCGTTTTGATCGGGCGCACGCTGTTGCCGATACCGTAGGATCCCTGTGAAACGGTGAACAGAATGTGAACGCCGACTTCCTTCATGGCCTCCTCGAGAGGCACGTAGAGACATCCGTCGGGACGCGAGAAAGCCATCTTGCACTCTTCCCACGACTCGACAGTCCACGGCATCCAGTTGAACATGCCGCCGGGAACGAGATTGACGTAAGGAGCGAAGCCGCACATCTCAATTTCGCCGTCCTGTACGGCGTGGAAGATCTCATTGAGAGTCCCAAGCTGGTTGTCGGGGAAGAATTCGACCTCAATACGGCCGTTGCTGTACTTCTTGATCAGTTCGCAGAAGAGCTTGTAAGACTTGCCCTGCGAGGCGCGGACCGAAGTCTGCCCGAAGCGCCACTTGTATTCCGGCGCGGCGGAAGCCGTGCCGGCGCCCAAAATCATAACGACGGCTGCTGCAGCGAGTACCTTTCTCATAAAACACGCTTTGACCATAATGATTCCTCCTTATTAATTTAATAAAATGAAAACGTGATGCCGGGAGTTGCTTTTCTTGAAGAGACGCTCGCCTGGCGCTGCTTTGGAAAAACCGGCTAAGTTTTCTTCCAAAGAATTGATAATCCCCTAGAATTTGCCTTGCACAGCCATTTGAGCGTACATGCAGCATGCGTCGAGCATGCTCTGTATGTCGCAGCATTCGTCTGCCGAGTGGGCTGTGCTTATGTCTCCGGGACCGAATACGATTGTGGGAAGTCCGAGCATACCGGCCGTAGCAACTCCGTTTGTACAGGCGCCCATGTGGAAAAGGACCGGTTCTGATTTCCGGATCGACTTGTACGCTTCCGCGGCGGCTTTGACAAGGCTACTGTTCTCGTCTATATCCCATGCCGGAAGAAACGAGTGGAACATGAAATTCATGCCTGTCCAGCTGACGCCAGGAATATCGCTGTACTTCCATGTAGCGGGCGTTCCCGCTACAAGGCTGTCCATCTCCTTTTCTATAAACTTTTTGTCTTCGCCTGTGACAAGTCTGCGGTCAAGTATTATTGTCGCGTCCATGGGAACGGAATTATTGGAGGCTGTATTGCAGTATATGTTTGATATCGTGACCGAGCCGCACTCGCCGCTTACATTTTTCTGTGCCGCCAAATCAGTGCAAAGCTGCTCGACTCTTTTTATTACGGAACTCAATAGGTATACGGGGTTGATCCCGTTTTCCGGAGCGCTGGCGTGACAACTTTTTCCAGGCATGTTGATCTCTAGAAGAGCCCTTCCCCGATGGCCTGTCGCTATCTTTAGGTCAGTCGGTTCACAAATGACCACGGCGTTGGGTTTGAGAGACGACCAACTAAAATACTCTCTCACTGCCTCTCCATCGTAGTCTTCCTCCATGCAGGAGGCGGATACCATGACGGTGACGTTATCAGGAATTCCTATTTGCTTGGCTATATATCCGGCGTACACAGACGCTGCCAATGGACACTTCATGTCTACCGCGCCTCGCCCGTAGATCTTGCCGTCATGAATTTCGCCGCCAAACGGCGGGTACTTCCATTTTGGTCCGTCGTTTACTGCGACGGTGTCCATGTGGGAATCAAAGAATAATACATTCTTTCCGCTTCCCACTCTTCCAATCACATTACCGCAAGGATCTATAGTTACCTCGTCGTAACCGAGACGGCGCATCTTGTCCGCGACGATCTCTGCTACCGGCTTCTCGGAGCAAGTCATGGATTTTGTTTGTACGAGCTTTACGGCAAAATCAATAACGTCCTGCGCTATCTCGTCTATGATCTTTTTTATCCGGGACTCGTCATTCATTTAGAATGGTCCCCACTTAATAAGCTGAGCGATAACCATGAATACGGCGGCTAACGCAGTCCATATGACAAACAGAGGCGCCATCTTCTTCATCCATTTTCCATAGGGAACGTGACCGAGAGCGAGAGTCGCCATAAAATATCCTGAGACGGGATAAAAAATATTGGAGAAACCGTCGCCGTACTGAAGGGCAAGAACAGCCGTTTGTCTCGTAACTCCGACCAGATCCGAAAGAGGGGCCATGATGGGCATGGTGACGACAGTCTGCCCCGAACCTGAGGGGATAAGGAAGTTCATGATGGTCTGCACTATGAGCATACCCACGGATGTAACGCTTGCCGGCAGGTTTTGAAGCACGGTCGCCAGATTGTGTATGATGGTATCTGTAATCTGAGCGCTGCTCATAACCACAGATACGCCTCTGGAAAGTCCGACGATCAAGGCTCCCAAAAGAACCTGCTGGCATCCGTTCAGGAACGTAGAGCAGATCTCGTTGGGTCTCATCCCTGAAATAAGGCCCGATACCATGGCCATTCCCATGAATATGCCGCCGATTTCAGGCGTGTCCCAGCCCCATTGAAACACTCCGTATACCATGACGACGAACATGACAAGAGCGGCGATACCGGCGAGTTTTTGCCTGCCTGTCATCTTTTTTTCCTGATTTGACGATGTTTCGAGTTCTTTTCTGAGAACGAGGTCTTCTTCGTACATGATGGAAGACGTGGGATCTTTTTTTATCTTGGCTGCGTACGACATTACATAAACTATGCCCGCAAGCCCGACGACTATAAGAGAGATAAGTCTGAGTTGCCAGCCCGACAGCAACGGGAGACCTGCGATTTTTTGACCGATGATGGTTGTGAACGGATTTGCTATAGCTGACGTGAATCCGATGGCGGAACCGCAAAGCGCGGTAGCGCACGCCGTCATGGAGTCAAATCCCAGCGCCAGCATGAGCGGAAGTATGATCGGCACGTAGACCATGCATAACTCGCACATGCCAATAAAACAGTCTATGGCAGCGAAAGTGATCATGAGTATCGGAATTATCCATATGCCGCGGTTCTTCATCTTTTTGGCCAGCCATGATATGGCGCCCCCTATGGCTCCGCTCTGGTTGACAACGTAGAATCCGCCGCATACGCAGAATGTAAGAACAACTACATACCCTGCATCGACGAAACCGTTGGGAAACGCTTCAAGCAGATCCATAACGCCCGTAGGGTTCGATTTGACCACATGATAGGATGCGGGGTTAATAATCATTCTACCCGTGGTCGCGTCCGCGACTCTGTCATATACCCCCGCAGGCAGTACGTAGCTCAGAAGTCCTACAAGCAGTATGATGGCATAAAGGATGATAAAGATATGGGGCATGGTAAATTTTTTCTTCTCGCTAATATTTTCTTTACACATATTTTCCCTCCCTCTTCGTCTTAAGTCCAATACAGGACATCTCAACTAAAGCGCTTTTGCTGTGCCTGACAGTTGTAAAAAAGATACGGCCGATAAAAACTCCTTGATGGTTTGATATGTTTTGTCTCCATTCTCTTATTTGAAATACGTAAGCGGTAGCATAGCGTACAAAGCGGCGCATGTTACCAGGTCCTGTTTCCAAGTGATTTCATTGGGAGCGTGGGCTTGGGCCTCGCTGCCGGGGCCGAATCCGATGACGGGAATATGATTTCTTCCCATGATGGACACTCCGTTTGTTGAAAAAGTCCATTTATCCACGAGGGGGCGTTCCGCACGTACGCTTTCCTGAGACGGGGGAGAAGTTCTGTCGTTTCCATAAAGTTCTTTGTGCGCTTGTTCCATGGCGAGGGTGAGCTTATGGTCTCTTGGAAGCACCCACGTGGGAAAATAGCTCTCTATGGGGTATGTAAGCCCTGTGTACGACGCTCGGGCATATTGATACATGCTGACCTTTACGTCATCCCCGTATTTTTTAACCGCCGGCAGCGTCCTTATCTCGGCCAAACAGCTTTCCCAGGTCTCGCCGGCAGTCATGCGCCTGTCCAGCGATATGGAGCAGGAGTCAGCTACGGCGCATCGGCTTGGAGAGGTGAAAAAAATTTCCGATACGGTGATCGTTCCCTTCCCTAAAAAGTTTGCTTCGGCATAATCCGCGTTGTACCTGCTGTCGAGCATTTTCGCGAGACCCTTGATCTTGTCTCCGGCAGAGAACCCATTTTCGTTAAGCGCTCTGATATCCTGTAAAATGTCTGCCATTTTATATATGGCGTTGTCGCCTCTTTCAGGCGCCGAGCCATGGCATGAAACTCCTTTCACATCTACGCGTATCTCCATATGCCCGCGCTGGCCTCTGTATATACCGCCGTCTGTGGGTTCGGTAGACACTACAAACTCGGGCTTTATACCGTCTTCTTTGATGATGTATTCCCAGCAAAGTCCATCGCAGTCCTCTTCCTGAACGGAGCCAGTCACCAAAACGGTAAATTTGTCGTTCAATATTCCCAGATCCTTCATGATCTTGGCTCCGTATGTCGCGCTTACAACTCCTCCGAGTTGGTCTGATACTCCTCTTCCCCCGATTTCTGTTTCATTTTCATACCCGTCATATGGGTCAAAATCCCAATTGTCTCTGTTTCCTATGCCTACGGTGTCAATATGCGCGTCAAAGGCAATAAGTCTTTTCCCTGTTCCCATGTATCCCAGTACATTGCCCATGGGATCCGTTTTGACTCTGTTAAAAGAAAGCTTCCTCATCTCTTCCGCTATGACGGTTGCGTGAGCGCTCTCTTGTGCGCTTTCCCCTGGATGTCTCACGATCTTCCTGAGAAATGCCGTCATGTCCTTTTCATATTTTGCGGCAGCTGCTTTGATATTCTCTGTGTTCATAATTTCCTCTTCCGCGGTTCGTTTCTCCTAAATCCTTTGTTTTGCCGGTAAGGGCGCTTATAAATTCAATCTGTTCTCAAGAGCCCTATTGAGGTGTTTTTTCTAACTACAGCCCGGGATAGGGCGGTTTTTCCTCGCAGAGCTCGGTGATCTCGGCGCGGACTTTTTTGATCTCGGCTTCGCCGCCAATGTAGGCGACGAAGCGCTTGATTCAACCGGCGATCTTGCCCATCTCCTCGTGACCGAAGCCGCGCGTGGCCGCCGCCGTGCCGATGCGCACGCCGCTGGTGAGCATCGGGCTGAAGGTCTCGAACGAGACGATGTTGCGGTTGAGGGTGATGCCAGCCTGGTCGAGGACGAGCTGCACCTGTTTGCCGGTCATGCCTTTAGCCCCGTGGAACAACCGAACATGCTTTTTAATAACTATTCTCCCCACGGCATTCTCTTCATAGTTTTTCCTGCAAGAATCTGTTTATACTCTTTGAAATACGCAATAAATTTATTTGAAAGCATTACTATCGCAATCATATTCGGTATGACAATGAACCCGATTGCCATATCTGCCATTGTCCAAACCTCTTCTACCTGCATTGTGACTGCAAGCATCGGCGGTACGAAGAAAAACCACTGCAAATATTTAACCGCTTTCTCCCCGAAAATCGTTTCGATGCAGGTACGATACTCAACGAAGAATCCGAGATACGACGAAAATGTAAAAAGAATGATGGCAATACCCAGCACAATAATCCCCTGGTTGCCCCATGCAGTTTCGAATGCGCTGATGGTCAGATTGACGCCGGATTCTCCTCCGGTCCATACGCCACTGGTCAAAATTGCCAACGCAGTGAGCGTACATACGATAATGGTATCAATAAACACTTCAAGAATGCCGTACATGCCCTGATGCGCCGGATGATCCGTCTTTGATGTGGCGTGGACGGTTGAGGCTGTGCCAATGCCGGCTTCGTTTGAGAAAATTCCGCGAGCTGCACCCTGCCCTATTGCCAGCGAGGTAGTAGCGCCTAAAAATCCACCTACCGCTGGGGTAGGGGCAAAGGCATACTTGAAAATCATCTGGAAAGCATGCGAAATTTCACTCGCGTTTGCAATGATAACTGCAATTGCTCCCACAATGTAAAGCACGCACATGGGCGGTACCATTTTGCCGCAGAACTCACCGATTCGTTTTGTGCCGCCTACGACGATAACGATTGCGACGAGAACCGTCACAGCCCCCGCAATGAGAAGCGGAACACGAAAGACTCTCTGTGTTGTCTCCGCCAAGGTATGCACCTGAATAAAGCATGCGTCAGTAATAACATAGATGAGTAACGCTACAGAATAAATAGCCGCGAGTGTTTTGCCGCCTTTGCTGAGGCCTTTGCGCATGTAATGCATTGGCCCGCCATAGAATTCACCGTCTGTCCCTTTTTTGCGGAATGCCAGCGCAAGGGTCACTTCGGCCATTTTTGTGATCATACCGACAAATGCAATGATCCACATCCAAAAAACGGCCCCGGGGCCGCCTACGGCAATTGCTGCAGCAACTCCTGCAATATTACCTGACCCGATTGTACCCGCTAAAACGGTCGAGAGCGCCTGAAAAGGCTTCAGCGTTCCCGAGTGTTTAGCATGGTCATCATCCGTCTTTTTATTTCTCCCGAATATTTCATTGACTGTTAATCGATAAGTAGTTCTAAAGCCTGTAAATTGAAAAAATTTTGTGCGAATGCTTAGATACAGACCGACGCCAATCATCAAAATAGTAAGAGGGGTTCCCCAAAGAACATCTGTAATTTCAGATAGATATTGAAACATGTTTACCTCCTTAGTACATCCCGGGATAAAGCGGCTTTGCCTCGCAGAGCTCGGTGATCTCGGCGCGGACTTTCCCGATCTCCGCTTCGTCGTCGATGTGGGTGACGACGCGGTCGATCCAGCCGGCGATCCTCTCCATCTCCTCGTGGCCGAAGCCGCGCG
>NZ_VUNH01000007.1 GCF_009695745.1 Pyramidobacter porci | reverse complement strand
TTACTCACCCGTCCGCTGCTGAAATGTACCAATCAACCGAAGTCTCTCAATCCATCTCCGCTCAACTTGCATGTGTTAAGCACGCCGCCAGCGTTCGTCCTGAGCCAGGATCAAACTCTCCGTTAAATCCTTTATCCCTTACCTACTGCATCTTCCAGGCTCGCTCTCGCTTGGCTTCTCTTCCTCGTCCTCTTCTATTGTCAAGATGCTCTGTCGCCCGCTCTCCAACCGCTCCCTCTCTTTCGGGAGCGCCCTTCCCGCGCGCAACATGGGGTATATTAACGCGAGTGTCCTTTTCTGTCTACGATTTCATTTAGATTCTCTCATCACGAATAAGAATCTATTTGTTTTCTTTTACTGAAATTTATTTGATGCATTGACTATAAGTCACAAATTTTTGTTGACTTATTTCTTTAATTATCATGAAATGTCTTAGAATTAGCTATTTAACAGAATATTTCATCTTTAACGTTTCGCAAAAATGTTCGCTGATGGGATCGCGGTTCAAAAAAACAAAGAGGCTTTTCTCTTCCTATTTATGCTGAAGAGAAAAGTCTCTTTAGTTTACGCTTGGCGGTTGTCGAAGTTCAGCTGTTCCATGGCGAACCTGCGATAGTCCATGAATTCGCGGCTGGTACGGCGACGCGGATAGGGCAGGTCGACTTTGATGTCGTTGTGGACGCGGCCGGGACGCGGCGCCATGACAATGACGCGGGAACCCATGTAGAAGGCCTCGTCCACGTCGTGCGTGACCATGGCGACCATGGGGCGGTGGCGTGACCACATGGAGAGGATCACGTCCTGCATGGTCATGCGGGTGAAGGCGTCGAGCGCGCCGAGCGGCTCGTCGAGCAGAAAGACCTGCGGGTTGTTGACCATGGTGCGCAGCAACGCGGCGCGCTGGGCCATGCCGCCGGACAGCTGGTGCGGCCAGTTCTTGCGGAAGTCCCACAGTCCGGCGGTCTTCATCAGTTCCTCGACTTCAGCCTCATGCCCGCGCAGCTGGCCGCGCATTCTCAGGCTGAAGGTGACGTTCTGTTCCACGGTCAGCCACGGGAAAAGCGTCGGCTTTTGAAAGACCATGCCGCGCACGGGGGCGGGGCCGTCGATGACCTCGCCGTTGAGGGTCACTTTCCCGGTCGTCGGCACGATCAGTCCGGCGATCAGGCGCAGGATGGTCGATTTGCCGCAGCCGGAGGGGCCGATGACGCTGATAAACTCGCTGGAACGGATTTCCAGATCGATGTCTTCGAGGGCGTTGGTGACGGAACTGCCGGCGTTGGCGAAACTTTTGCTGACGCGCTCGAGCTTGAGGATATTTTCGGACATCGCGGCGGCCTACCTTTCCTGCCAGCGCAGCATATAGTGGCGGATCGCGCCCAGCAGCGTGTTGACAAGCACGAAGATAACGCAGATGGCTACGACGGCGGCGTACATATTACCGTAGCGGGCCCAGCTTTTCTGCCAGGTGATGTACCAGCCAAGCCCCGATTCGACGCCGATCATCTCGGCTACCATCAGGGCGACGCAAGCCGTGCTCATGCCCTGAGTCATGCCCTGCAGAATGTTCGGCAGCGCCGAGGGCACGGCGATGGTTCCGACGAGGCGCATGCCCTTGACGCCCAGCGTGCGCGCCGCCTCGAAATAGGCGGGGTCGATGTTGGTGATGCCGGTCTTGGTGGCAATCGTGACGGAGTACCACACGCCGAGGGCGATGATGAACACGCTGCCGCGGAAGAGCGTGGCGGCCAGCACCATGACGACGGGAAGCCACGTCGTGGAGGGGATGGCGCCCAGCAGCCGCGTAAACGGTTCGATCCAATAATTGACGTTGCGGTTGTAGCCGCAGGCGATGCCGGTGACCAGCCCGGCGCCGACGCCGATGAAGTAGCCGGTGAACAGCAGGATCAGCGAGTTTTTGGCGCAGTCCATCAAGTACCCCCAGTCGGCGATGGCTGCTTCCAGCATCTGATCGAGCCACGGAAAGTACGGCAGCGGCAGGCCGCCGGTCTTGAGCGTCAGCCAGTCGTAGCCGGCCAGCGCCAGAAAGACGAACGTATAGAAAGGGGCTTTGTAGCGCATCCAGCGGAAGGCGCGGCGCCCGCAGAACGAGGCGAGAAAACCGATCAGCACCAGCCCCATCAAGACAAGAATGAACCAGTTGTAGTCGTTGCCGTGGGTATTTCCCTGCAGATCGGGAAGGCAGTTGTACTCCCACAGGGCGACGCCGCCGGCAACGACGGGAAGGAAACAGACGACGTAATCGAGAAATTTTTGGAATTTCGTTTTCGGGCGGCTCTCGAGAATCGCCAGTTCGTCCCGCGTCAGACGGCGGGGCGGCATCCCGGAAGCGTGGCCGTTTTCATGACCGGGCATAAAGAAAAATCTCCTTTCTTCGGCAAGCACCGCGCAGCGCTGGCTGCCTGTCACATTTTCAGTTTCCGTTTCGCGTCGGACGAAAACGCAAAAAGAGGGGGGGGAAGCCGCAGTGAGCCCTCCCCCTTCTGTGCCATACTGCCGGCAGATTTCGTTCATATCGGACGGAAACTTCGTCCGGAGCAGATCATTTCGAAAAGATGAATTTCATGAAACAGAGATAGGTATAAACCACGAGCACCACAGCGACCAGCGTCGCCGCCGAAGCGGCGTACGACAGGAGCGGCAGCGCATGCCCAAGCTTGACGGCGCAGGCCGCGCCCTGCTTGAAGGCAATCGCCGCGATCACGAACGGAAAAGTGAAAGCCGCATAGCTGGGATAGAACGGCAATTTCAGCATCGAGAAACTCCTGATCAGCGCGAAAACGTACGTCAACAGCGCCAGCGCCAGCAGGAAGATCAGCATCGCGAAGGACTTGGGCATGACCGACTGCACATAACCGGCCACGCAAAGGCTTGTGGGTGCCGCATAAACGCAGATCAGCGGCATCGCCGGCTCCGGCACGGGCAGCGTCTGATACCGCTTCGTCACCACGAACAGCAGGATCAGAAGCGCTGCAAAACCAAACCAGAAAGCGATGGCGCCGACATCGGCGCTGCGTCCATACGCGGGGGCAGTCACCGAAGCGACGACAATGCCGACATAGAGGATGAAGAACACCGTGGTGACTTTTTTCAGGTCAAAGTGGAGCACGAACTTGAGAGTGAACCAAACGATCAGCAGCGCGTGCAGCGCCACGGCGAACCACCAGAGAACGCGCGCCGCCCCGCCGGCAAAGGGCAGGATATACGTGCTCAGCAGCATCAGCGCCATCGGAAACGTGGCGGAGACGCCCGCCGTGATCGGATTTTGCATGTCCTCTCTGACTGCAGCGGGGAAGAAAAACAACTTCAACAGCAGCAGAACCAGCAGAAACGCCGCCAGCACCCCGCAGACGACGCGGATCCCCTCGCCGCAGCTCTGCAGCAGATTGCCCAGCGCGGCGACGCCCAGCATCACGCCCGCCGCGGGAATCGGCACTTTCTTGATGAACTGCATCCGTCGACCTCCGTTCAAATCAGCTCTTCGCAGGCGGCAAATAAGGCGCTTTCAAACCTTCGATCGGTCCGTCGTCAACGTTTTTGATGTTCAGCTCGCGGCACAGGATCTCGGCGACCTTGCCTGCGCAGAGACCGGTGAAGGCAATGCACTGAGCCTTGTGTTCCCCTTCGGCCATCTCGAAGCCTCCGGTAAGCACGCGGCAGCAGTTCGCGTGTTTGGCGTTCGCGTCCCTGAACCAGTCGTGCAGCTCGTGCGTGAGCTTCATGCAGTAGTTGACCTTCGGGTCCTTGGGGCCGTCCTGCGTCGTACGGCCGAAAAACAGGCTCAGCGCCATGATGCCGCCGTTCAGCGCCCCGCACATGCAGCCGGAACGACCGGCGCCGATCGCCATGCCCGACGACAGAGCGATGACTTCTTCGGGGACGTCCACGTTGAAATCGCTTCTGATCGCCGACATCACCGCCTCGCAGCAGAAGAAACCGTTTTTGTAAAGATCTTCCGCGTGCTTCTGGACGGCCTTCGGACTGACCTGTTCGACTGAATACTTTGCCATTGAAATTCCCCCTTTTGGATATGAGCGGATGTTCCCGCCGAGAGCCCTCTCTTGGCGGAAACATCCGAAAAGAAACGCCGCGGTCCGGAGCTAATGGTATCAGTCGTTCTTGACGACGGGATCCCAGACTTTCCGGATCAGCTCTTCGGTGTCCTTCTTGGCGTCGATCATGCCGAAGCTTTTGTAGTCGTCAATGGTGCTGCGCAGCGTGGCTTCGGTCGCCTTGTCGTCGATGCCGAAATTGTAGGTCTTGAAGATCTCGAGCACCAGCTTGGGATCGCCGGCCGCCCATTTGTTGGCCTGAAGAGTGTTCACGGCCTCTTCGGGGTGTTCCATCATCCAGGCGCTGGCGGCTTCGTGGGCGCGAGTCAGCTTTTTGACGGTGACGGGGTTCTCGTTGTAGAAATCGAGGTTGACGGCATGGATGCAGCAGGCTTCCTGCTTGAAATCCTCGTCGAACGTCAGCGAGCGGAGGATGCGCAGTTCGCCGCTGTCGAGGAACTTCTTGGCAAACTGATCGCCGAGCAGCGCCGCCTGCACTTCGCCCTTCTTCATGGCCATCACGGCGATACCGGCTTCGGCGACCTTCCACTTGATCTGGCGCGGATCGATCTTGTCGTGGTTGAAGAAGCGCATGGAGATGTTCTGGTCGGAGCCGCCGATGCCGTCGGGAATGGCGACGTATTTGCCGACGAGGTCGGCCGTAGTCTTGATCGGGCTGTCCGCGGGGACGTAGAGCGATTTGCAGCCGGAATGAATGCCCGTGGTGAATTTGACGCGCACTCCGTTGACGGCTGGAACGAGCATCGTGGCGATATGGTCGCCGGTGACGTCGACCTTGCCGGTGCCGATGGCGTCGATCTGGCCGCTGCTGCCGCCGGACATGCGGACCACCTCGGTCTTCAGCCCTTCCGCCTCGTAGAAGCCTTTGAGCTGGGCGATGCCGAACGTGCCGAGGCACAGCCCGCCGTTGTAGCCGATCTTGATCACCCGTCCGCAGGCGGGTTCCTTCTTCCATGCGGCGTCTTCCTCTTCCTTCGTCATGGCAAAAGCGGACGCGCCCATCAGCGCGGCGCAGAACAGAGCAACAAGAAACTTTTTCATCGACAGTTCTCCTTTGGTTTTCAGTAGACAAGATGGTTGTAAAAAAAAATCAGGCTGCTACCTGGCGCTGAACTGATCGTAGGACTCCAGCACGACTCCGGCATAGGAGAAGCTGGGGCCGCCGCCCATAAGCACGGCGACGGAAAGCGCTTCGGCCAGTTCCTCGCGGGTGACGCCGGCTTTGATGGCATTCTGGACGTGCGCGTTGATGCACATTTCGCAGTGGGACTGCAGGGCAAGCATCAGCGCGATCAACTCTTTCGTCTTCAAAGACAAGGCCCCGTCTTTCAGCGCGGCGGCCCCGAGGGCGCTAAAAGCCTGCGTCGCTTCGGGGGCGGCTTCGCGCAGCTTTTTACCGCGCAGGCCAGCTTGGCGCGCCGCGTTTTTGTAATCGATCTGCGACTTGACCGCCGCGGCATTCTTTTCGCTCATGGCAATGTTCTCCTTTCAAACAAAGTGCCGAAACCATAAAAATCAATCGCGCTGCAAGACCGGATCCCAAATCTTTTTCAGGATCTTGTCGGGATCGAGGCGGGGATCGAGAATGCCAAAGCCTTGGTAATCGCGGATGATAAGACGCAGCGTCTCTTCCGTCGCCTGATCGCTGATGCCGTAATCCAGAGTTTTCTGAATGGACTGCACGAGGTCGAAGCCGCCGGTGACGTACTTGTGGTCGAGCAGGAGGCGGACGCTCTCGTCGATATTGTCGAGAATCCACTGACTGGCCTTTTCATGGGCGCGAGTCAGTTTCTTCACGGTGATCGGGTTCTCGTTGTAGAAGTCCAGATTGACGGCATGAACACAGCAGGCCTCCTTTTTGAAGTCATCGTCGTAGGTCAGCGAACGCACGATGCGCAAAGTACCATCGTCGAGGAAGCGGCGGGCAAACTGATCTTCAAGCAGCGCGGCCTCGATCTCTCCGTTCTGCATAGCCATGATGCTGACTCCCGCTTCAACGACCTTCCATTTGATGTCGCGGAAGGGACTGATACCGTCGCGGCTGAAAAAGCGCATGGCGATGTTCTGATCGGAGTCGCCAATGCCGTTCGGCACAGCCACCGTCTTGCCGACCAGATCTTTTGTGCTCTTGATGTCGCCCTTGGCGGGCACGTACAGTGATTTGCAGCCGGTGTGGATGCCTGTCGTGAATTTCATGCGCACGCCGTTAACCGCAGGAATGATGAATTTAGCGATATGGCCGCCCACCACATCGACTTTGCCGGTGCCGATGGCATCCACATCCTTGGTCATGCGCGTGATCTTGACTTTCAGCCCCTCTTCGGCGTAGAAGCCTTTGATGTCGGCAATGCCAAAAGTGCCGAGACACAGTCCTCCGTTGTAGCCCACGTTAATCACGCGCCCGTAAGCAGGCTCCTTCTTCCAGGCCGCATCTTCCTCTTCCTTCGTCATCGCGAAGGCCGTGGAGGAAACAAGCGCCGCCGCACCTGCCAGAACCGCAACCAGTTTTCTGTCCATAAAACGATCGCTTCCTCTCAACCGTTAATAACGGTTATAGTTTTTATGCTTAATTTAAAATATCATTTGGCTTTTGAAAAGTCAATTCGAATTTATGAACAGTATTACTCTCGAGAAAGCGTTTTACAGCGTCTTGGGCTATCCGAAGGTTCTGCTTCGCCGTAAATCATTAATTCCGTCCGAAAGAATCGTTTGCAAAGGAGCGTTCCTGCCTTATTGTTTTACGGCTCCGTGAGCACGCTCAAAATTTTCCGGCAAAACCGAGAAACACATGCCAAAAATCACAATGCGGCGTTCTCTTTTTGTCCGTTTCGCACTGGACGGAAACGAACCCGTCGTTTATGATGAAACGAGTTTTTTGAAAAGAGCGCCCGTTCGATGAACTTTATTAAAGGGAGAGTCCGTTATGAACGACATGATCAAAGCCGCAGCCGAACAGTTCGCCCGTGAGAACGTAAAAGAGGCTCAAAACCTGCTGCGCACGCTGGGGAAGATTCCGGCGCCGTCGCACGACGAAGGCCGGCGCGCGGCCTTCGTCAGCGAGTGGTTCAAATCGCAGGAATTCAAAGACGTGCAGATCGACGCCGCTCAAAACGTGATCTGTAAGTTGGGGCCGCAGGACGGCGATCTGATCGTCTTCGCAGCGCACACCGACATCGTCTTTCCCGACACGGCGCCGCTGCCCATGCGCGAGGAAGACGGCAGACTCTACGCGCCCGGCATCGGCGACGACACTGCCAACCTCGTCAACCTGATGATCGCCGCCCGTCATCTGGCGCGGCGCGAAGACGAACTGACGCAGGGCGTGCTGATCGTCGCCAACGCCTGCGAAGAAGGGCTGGGCAACCTCGACGGTACGAAGGCTCTGTTCGCCGCCTACGGGGCGCGCGTCAAAGCCTTTTACTCGCTCGACGGCAAGCTTGGCCACTGCTGCAGCGGCGCCGTCGGATCCTATCGTTACCGCGTCACGTGCCGGACCGCGGGCGGCCATTCCTACGCCAACTTCGGCAACGCCAACGCCATCGAGTGCCTGGCGCACCTGATCGAGGATCTCTACGCCGTCAAACTGCCCGAAAGCGCGCGCACGACTTTCAACGTCGGGCGCATCGAGGGCGGCTCCACCGTCAACTCCATCGCCCAGTATGCCGCGATGCTGTACGAATTCCGCTCTCCCTCCCAGGAATGTCTGGATTACATGAAGGTTCAGTTCGACGCGATCCTCGACGCCAACCGCAACCGCGGCGGCGAATTCGCGGCCGAACTGTTGGGAGTCCGTCCCGGCGACGGCGCGCTGAACCGCGAGGCGCTGCAAGCCTTTACCGCCCGCACGTTGGATGTGATCCGCAGCTATTACGACGGCGAGCTGACCGTCACCCCCTCGTCCACCGACAGCAACGTGCCTCTGTCTCTGGGCATCATGGCCAATACGCTCGGCACTATCGTCGGCATGGGGGCGCACACCCGCGAAGAGTGGGTAGACCTGAGCAGCATGGAAACGGGGCTGAAAATCGCCCTCAGTCTGATGCTCGCCGCGCAGCGGTAAGGCGGTAAACGGGAAGAGCAGCATAAAATCGCCCCATCGGAGCCTGCTGAAAAAATTCACAGGCCCCGACGGGGCAATTTTCGTATGCAAAGCATCGCTGTCTTCTACCACACGGCTCTTTCGTATGGCAAACGCGCCGTCAGACAGACGAGCCTCGTTTTCCCGCGCCGTAGTCGCATTTGCGGCACTGGAACAAGAGCCGTTCGCCGCTCTCGCGATGAAACGCTCCCGACCAACGGCAGATGCTTTGCAGAATGGGAACCACCGATTTTCCTCTCTCGGTCAGGGAATATTCCACGCGCGGAGGGATTTCGTCATAGGAACGGCGACGCAGGATCCCGTCGCGCAGCAGCTCTTTCAGCATCGAGGAGAGCACGGCGTCGGTGATGTTTATCATCTCGCTGCGCAGCTCGCTGTAACGCAGCCGCCTTTTTTCGGCCAGCACGCAGATAATTCGCGACTTCCATTTGCCTCCGAAAATTTCCAAGCCATGTTCCAGCGGGCAACGGATGTCCTTTTCCAGTTTCGGCTGATACATAACAAGCCCCCCCTTTCCCGTCTTTCCTCATTTCATTCTACCCTAACGCCTCTTTCCGCAAAAATCGCTATGAAATTTATGAGCGACTCATAAATTTCTCCATATCTTTGATTTTTACAGCGAGACCGCTAAAATTTTCTCGGATTCAAAAACAAACCTTGAGGAGGTCTTACGATGAAAGTCAATGCCTATTTGGAAGTGGTCATGGAAATTGCTCCCGAAAATCGTCCGGCGGCCGCAAAAGTGTATCACGATTATCGAGCGCCTTTCCTCGACGAAATCCCCGGGGCCCTGACCAAGGAACTGCTGATTCGCGACGAAGACGTGCAGGTGATCCATGGTTTCGACAGCGCAGAACATGCGCGGGCCTACCTCGACAGCGCTCTGTTCACACAAAAGGTCGTCCCGGGGTTAAAGCCTCTCTGGGGCGCCGACCCCGACGTGCGCATTTACACAGTGGCGTAAGGCGCCGTCCGCAAAATTCGCACTGCAACGAATGCTCCTGCAAAAACACGGCAAAGGAGAACGGCCGGCGGGATTTTCTACCCCGCCGACCGTTCTCCTTTTTTCTCTTTTTGCAAGGCCCCTCCGCACCGGTGGAGGGACACCGCAGCGTTTCGTTCGAACGCCGATTCGCGCTGTTCCACGTGGAACATTTTCCGCTGTTTCAGTATTCTCAACGGTAGCTGTTCATTAGACACAGCTTAATATAATTTTCCCCGCACGATCTCGCGACGACGTTCACACCGGCAAAACATGATACACTGAGACGGAAAGGGAGGTGAAGCGGATGGCAGATAAAGACAATGACGAACGGCGCGAGATCCTCGGCGTGCCGCTGCTGATCCTGCGCCAGAGGCAGAAAAACATGTATCTGACGGTGCGACCCGACGGCACTCTGCGCATCTCCTGCCCGACGGCCACTCCCGATGCGGAGATCGAACGCTTCGTCGCTTTGCAGTCGCGCTGGCTGTACAAGCGCCGCGCCGCCGTTTTGCAGATGCGGGACGAGCGGGTGAAGCACGACATCGGCGACGCCGTGCTGTTATGGGGCCGTTCTCTGCCGCTGGTCGTCGCACACGGACGGCCGTACGGCGCCAGCCTGCGCGGCGAAACCGTTCTCCTGAACCTGCCGGAGAACGGCACCGCCGATGAACGAGGCAAACTGATCCACAGCTTTCTGCGCGCCCGTCTTGGGCTCGCCATCCCGCCGCTGCTGGCCCGCTGGCAGCCCGTGCTGGGCGTGCGGGCTTCGAGCTGGCGCGTGCGCGACATGACAACGCGCTGGGGCAGCTGCAATACGCGCACGGGACGTCTGTGCTTCAATCTTCGCCTCGCCGCCAAAGATCCGCGCTGCCTCGAGTACGTCGTCGTGCACGAACTCAGTCATCTGATCGTCGCCAGCCATTCGCCCGCCTTCTGGAACTGCGTGGCCCGCTGTCTGCCCGACTGGCGGCAGCGGCGCAAACTGACCAACGAAGGCGCGCAGGGAGCATCAGAAGAAATAGCTCTACGCGAAAACGCGCAGCGAAACCTCCATCCAGAACAGCAACGTCACCATGCACAGCAGCGTCGACGACGCTACCAGCATGGCCGCGTAGTCGGCGTCCATGCCGAAACCGCGGGCCAAAACGTAACAGTTGAAGGCCGGCGCCACGGCGGAACCGACCACCGCCGCCTGCATGACGACGGGACTCTCCACGGGAAAGAGCATGAACGCAGCCATGACGATCGCCGGATGAATGAACAGTTTCATGAACATGTCGGGCCAGGCCGATTTGATATCGCTCCACAGGCGTTCCGGCACCAGCGCCGCGCCGATGACCAGCAGCGCCATGCCGTTGCCGCAGTCTCCCAGGACCTTGAGGACGCGCGCAAACCATTGCGGGATATAAGGCGTCCAGCCCAGAGCTCCGACCAGGATACCGCAGATGCCCGCCAGCAGGATCGGATTCTTGACCGTCCGCGCCAACGCGCTCGCCAATGAGCGGGCGTCGCCCCGACCGCTCATGGCAATCTGCGACATCAGCAGCGGTACGAGGTTGAAATACGGCGTTCCGACCGCCACAAAGAGCAGCTGCGCTTCCGTGCCAGCTTGTCCGAGCCAGAGCGTCATCACCGGCAGACCGATAAAGATCGCGTTGGGACGCACCGACGTGAGCATAGACACGGCACGCCGTTCGGGCGCGATTTTGCGCAGCCCCGACATCACCCAGAGCACTGCCGTTGCCGCCGCATAAGCGCCAATGAGCACGGCGGCAAAACGCCAGCCACGGATCATGGACGCGTTGAAACCAAGTCCGGCCTTGAAAAAGCTGACGGGCATCAGCAACGAGAAAAGCAGCCCGTTCAGCTCCTTCAGTCCGGTTTCAGTCAGCCGCCTCTGTCTTTTCAGACCCCAGCCGCATCCCATGACAATAAAAATCACCAAATTCGTTAAAAGACCTTGCATCGTTTCGGTTCCTCCGCTTCAAACAAAAGCCGCCGCCAAGGCACAAAGAAAGCGAAAAGGACGCGCACGCAAATCCCGGACGCTTCCTCATTTACGCCGTGCCCGGCATGGGCACGGGAATGTCGGCGGGGATGGGACAACGGTAAGGTTCACCGCGGGTGGCTTTGAGGAACTCAGCCTTGGCGGCGGCAACAAGCTGCGGGTCGGCGGCGGCTTTGGAGGCAGTCAGAGCCAGGGCGCGGGCACCGTAAAGCATGCCTTTCATGCCGATGGACGAGCCGGCGCAGGATGTGACCTGCCAGCTGTGGCCGGGCGCGGCGCAGTTCCATGAGGCCGTGTTCACTTCCGCACAGGGAACGATGTGCTGCACGTCGCCCACGTCGGTGGAGCCAAAGCCATTCTCCTCGCGGATACCGACGCTGACGCCAAGCGGGCCGTCGTAATCAGGGCGCCGTTTGATCTGATCGTAATTCGGATTCTGTACGTTGATGGCCTCGGCGAATTCCAGCTCTTCCTCGGTCCAGACGGGCCTTTCCACCTCCTGCAGGCTTTGATGGAGCGCGTCGCCGAGGACGCGGTTCTCCAGCGTCGGATAACAGCCGCCGAGGAACTCGATCTCCACTTTTGTCTCGGTCATGTGCGCCGCCCCCTCGGCGACTAAGACGAGGCGGCGATACGTGTCTTCCACGGCTTCGCGGGTCAGGGCGCGCACGAAGTACCAGACGCAGGCTTTGTCGGGGACGATGTTGGGGGCCATGCCGCCCTCGGTGATGACGTAGTGGATGCGGTTGTCCATGGTGACGTGCTCGCGCAGGTAGTTGGCGCCGACGTTCATCAGTTCGACGGCGTCGAGGGCAGAGCGGCCGTTCTCCGGCGCGCCGCCGGCATGAGACGTGCGTCCGACGAAATGGAACTTGGCGCTGTTCAGCCCGGTCATGACGCCGCGCATGACGCAGTTTTTCGTGCCGCCGTGCCAGGAAAAGGCGATATCCAGCTCACGGAATGCGCCGCCGCGGGCCATGAAGACCTTGCCGGTGAGAGTTTCTTCGGCGGGACAGCCGTAGTAGACCACCGTGCCGGGACGGCCGAAAGCCCGCAGCTCTTCTTTCAAGCCGTACGCCGCCGCCAACGGCGCCGCGCAGAGCAGGTTGTGCCCGCAGCCCTCTCCCGGCGCACCTTCCTGTACAGCTTCCTGGCAGGTGCTGACCTTTTGGCTCAAACCGGGCAGAGCGTCGAACTCGCCCAAAAAACCGATCACCGGGCCGCCGCTGCCCCAACTGGCACGCAGGGCGGTGGGCATGCCGTACAGCCCCGTCTCCACGGCAAAACCCAGCTCGCGCAACAGCTCGGCCGTGACTGCGCACGTGTTCACCTCGTTGTAAGCGGTCTCGGGATGTTCCCAGATCTTTTTGGCGTGAGCGACAAATTGTTCCTCCCGCGCCTGAATCGCTTTTAACGCGACTTCTCCAACCATAAAAAAACCTCCCTCTGGATTTTTCGAATTCATGCGCGGCAAAAACGGGAGATTGCCGCGGAAACCAAGAAAAACATCCGAAAGCATATAACATAACACCAGCTTTCATCCGCTCCGACAGAAAATGTTCCACGTGGAACATTTTATCCGAAAAGGCGCACAGAGCTTTTTTTCCGGATTGACGCGTCTCTTTGCCTTTGGACTTAACAGCGTGGCGCGGGCAGCCCCGGCACGCGCCCGGCCAGATCGGCCAGCGAAACGCGCCGGTGGCCCTGAAAACCCGTCACCGTCTCGGCCGCCAGCATGGAGGTGAGGATCGCCTCGTGCGTCGACTCGATCACGGCGCGGAAGAAGAGATTGGCGTGAACGTCGCTGACCGAACGAAGCGCCAGTTCGCCCGTCGCGTCGATGGGAATCCGCTGCGCGGTGGAAAAGGCCACGGCGATCTCGCCGCTGCCGTTGCCGATGATCGAGCCGGTACGAGTGATGCCGGCGCTGGAGCGTTTGCAGAGCCGCTTCAGCTGGCGCGCGGTCATCGGCGCGTCGGTGGCGATCAGCACGATGCAGGATCCCTGCTCGTGCAGCTGTTCCGCGGCGAGGATCTTTTTCGCTTCGGCGCCCGTTAGCTGGCCGTTCAGCGTGAAGTCCTCCATCTCGCCGAAGTTGCTCAGCGCCAGCGCGCCGAGCGTATAGGTCCGTGCGCCGGCGGTCACCAAACGCGAAGCCGAGCCGACGCCGCCCTTGAACTGGTAGCAGCTCATGCCCCGTCCCGCGCCCACGGCGCCGAGCGCGAAATCGGGCGCGGCGGCCGCCAGCGCTTGACGCGCCAGCTCCGGCGTCACCGCCTGGGCGCGAATGTCGTTGAGAAAACCGTCGTTGCACTCGCACACCAGCGGATTGACTGTGCCCGCCGCGCCGCCGATCGACGGTTCGCTCTCGATCATCGCCTGGGACAAAGCGCGCCAGGCGTCGCCGACGCTGAGCGTGTTCGTCAGCAGAATCGGCGTTTCCAGCGTACCCAGCTCGTCGATCTGCACCAGCCCCGCCGTCTTGCCGAAGCCGTTGATCACGTGCGAGGCGGCGATCAGTTTGTTCTGAAACGGACTGCCCGGCGCGGGGATTACCGCCGTCACGCCCGTCTGCGTTTTTCCTTCCGCCAGCGTCGCGTGTCCCACGATCACGCCCGCCACGTCGGCGATCGTGTTGCGGTGGCCTTTGGGCAGGCGGCCGGCGCTCAGCCCAAAACGCTCGAGCCAGTCGTTGTTTTTCACGTTTCACACATCCCTTTCACAGCGCAAGATGAAAGAATCCCATCTATATTATAGCCGCCGGGCCATAAAAATCGAGCCGCTCCGTCTCTTCCATCCGGAAAGAACGGAGCGGCTCGATTTTGGGTAAAAGGAACTCAGCCCAGCAGCGCCAACAGCAGCCCGCCGGCGACGACGGAGCCGATCTGACCGGCCACGTTGGCCGCGGAAGCCTGCATGAGCACGAACGTGCCGGTTTTTTCCCTGGCCGCCATCTGCTGGATCGTGCGCGACGACATCGGGAAGGCGGAAATGCCCGCTGCGCCGATCATCGGATTGATCTTTTCCTTCATGAACAGATTCAGCAGCTTGGCGCTGAGCACGCCGCCGGCCGTGTCGAAGACGAAGGCCACCAGCCCCATGCCGAGAATCATCAGCGTGTCGGCGCGCAGGAAGCGGTCGCCCGTCATCGTGCAGGAGATGCCCAGTCCCAGCATGATCGTGACGATGTTGGCCAGCTCGTTCTGGGCGCTGTTGGAAAGCCGCGCGACCACGCCGCTCTCGCGCAGCAGATTGCCGAACATCAAAAAGCCGATCAGCGTCGACGACGAGGGCGCGAAGATGCCGACCACAATGGTGACGACGATCGGAAAGAAGATCCTGGCGCGCTTGCTCACCGTGCGCCCGGCGCGAAGCGTCATGTTCATCCGCCGCTCCTCTTTGGTCGTCAGGGCGCGGATCACCGGCGGCTGGATGACCGGCACCATTGACATATAGGAATACGCCGCCACGGAAATGGGACCGAGCAGCTGCGGCGCGAAGCGGCTGGAGACGAAGATCGACGTGGGGCCGTCAGCGGCGCCGATGATGCCGATGGAAGCCGCCTCCCTGACGCTGAAACCAAAAACATAGTACGCCAGCCCCATGGTGAGGAAGATCCCCACCTGCGCCGTCAGGCCGAAAAGCGCGTAGACCGGGCGCTCCATCACGGGCGAAAAATCCATCATCGCGCCGATGCCGATAAAAATCAGCAGCGGGAACATCTCATTGGCGATGCCGGCATCGAACAGCACGCTGATCGCGCCGGGCACCACCGTGCCGCCCACGGCCTGCGTCAGCGCGGCCGTCATGGGAATGTTCACCAGCACCGTGCCGAATCCCATCGGCAGCAGCAACGAAGGCTCGTACTCCTTCCCCACCGCCAGCCAGATCAGCGTCAGGCCGATGCCGATCATGACCGCCTGCTGCCAGGTCAGGCTCAAAAATCCCTGAAACAACGCTTCCAAAACGATTCTCCTCTCAAAATTCCAACGATGCCGCAGCGAAGCGCGGCTCAGTCGTCCTCGGGCGGCAGCGGCTCGTCGAGCAGGGCGAGGTTGACGTGGCAGTAGCCGCACGGCCTCTTTTTCAGATAATCCTGATGGTACTCCTCGGCCGCATAAAAGTTGACCAGCGGTTCCACCGTCGTGACGACGGGATCGTCCCAGTTCTTCTGCTCCTTGGCGAGAAGTTCCTCGGCCAGACGACGCTCCCCGTCGTCGTTGTAACAGATGGACGTGCGGTACTGCGCGCCGATATCCGGCCCCTGCCGGTTCAGCGTCGTCGGGTCGATGATGCGCAGATAGTGGCGCAGCAGCGTGCGCAGGCTGATGACCTGCGGATCGTATTCGACCTTGCAGGCCTCGGCGTATCCCGTACCGCCGGCTTTGACCTGTTCATATGTCGGGTGCGTCATGCGCCCGTTGGCAAATCCCACTTCCGTGTCCAATACGCCGGGCAATTCCCTCATGTAGGCCTCGAGGCCCCAGAAACAGCCTCCGGCCAGAACGATCCTCTTCGACATCGCTCTCCTCCTTATTGCTCATTGCTCCCGCGGCTCGGCGGAAACTGGCATACGCTCGGGAATCGCCGCCACGTCCAGCCCCAGATCCTCTTTGAAGGCGCGTCCCCAGTTCCACATGGATTCAATCACCGGTCGCAGCGAACGACCGCGCGCGGTCAGCGAATATTCCACGCGCGGCGGCACCTCGGGATAAACGGCGCGGTCTACCAGACCTGCCTTCTCCATGCTGCGCAACTGCGACGTGAGCACCTTCTGCGAAATGCCTGCGAGCGACCGTTTCAGCTCGCTGAAGCGCCGCGCGCCGAGAAAGAGGTCGCGCAGGATCAGCACGCTCCATTTGTCGCCGATCAGCTTCAGCGTCGTCTCCACCGGACAGGCGGGAAAGAGATCCTGCTTGTCCATGATCTTCCCTCCGATCTCGCGGACGCCGCAAGCTTGCGTCGAAACAGCAGGCGGCGGCTCCGGTTATTTTATATCGAAATTATATTCTGCGCCGCGGCGAAAAGCAAACGCGACACGTCTTGGCGCTTTCAAGGGAAGCCGTATCGGGTACGGCGCGGAAAGGCGCGATCTGTATCGTTTTCGGCGAATATTTCACGGAAAGGGCGCGCGATGACGCCAAGGCGCGCTTTCGCCGCACGGCGCCGCGGCGATCCCGTCTTTTGAATAAAATACTATAGATCAAATTGAATTCTCTGTCCGACGGGGCCGCAAAGAAACAGGGCCGCCGGCTGTCGTTTTTTCGACAGCCGGCGGCCCTGTCCATCCCGTTCGCTCAGGCGGACGAACGCGCGCTTTCTTTCCAGAGACGATATAGCGCGAAAAGCAGCGCCAGCGCCGTCAGCCCCACCGAGATCCAGCGCAACCCGGGCGACATCTCCGTCGCAGCCGCGCCGCCCTCCTGAGGCAAGGCCAGTGCCCAGATGTAGAAAAGGCCGTACCCCCCGAAAAACCATTTGATCACCTTTCCGTGGCGGCGGCTGAAGATGAACGGGATGCTGACGAAGGGGAAAACGACGCCGACAACGCAAAGGCAGAGCGTGCCAAACCACGAGGCCATCGCCGCGCCGGCTTTTTTGGCTTCGGCGGCCACGGCTTTGCCCTTATCGGCCATGTAGCCGCAGGACGAACACTCGCCCTTGAACATGCGCGCGCCGCAGCGCGGGCACTTCTGCCCTTCGTCGTCGGCCCGCACGCCGCACTGCGGACAGACCGCGCCGTCGTACTCGGCGCCGCAGTTTTTGCAGATGTGATCCGCCGCGCGCCCGCCGCAATAAGGGCATTCGTGCAGGGAGCCGTCGAATTCGGAACCGCAGTAAGCACACTTCTTCATCGATGATTCCTCCATTCGTCGGGGTGAGGTGAGACCCGGAATCAATTTTTTATTTTTAGATAATATCACAGCGGCCGCCAAAAAAGAAGCAATGCGGAACTCTTCATCCCGAAGCGCCGTACGATACGCGCCGAACGAACAATTTTGCGAACAATTTTGTGGCAAGAAATATTGATTAATATTGACTATAAATTTCCCCAGCCTCGGCCTCGCCGACGAAAAAGATCCCGCGAACGCTTTTCGTCCGCAGGATCTTTCTTCAAGCTTCTTCGTTTTTCTTCCACGTGGCGTCGGTGAACACTGTGCCGAAGCGCACGTTGACGCCGAACTTCGGAGCCGTCATCAGGCCGTCGGCGTTGCGCTCCGCCAGACCGGCGACGATCGCCGCGGTCTGATCGGGGAACTCCGTCACCGGCGTCTCGCCGTCCATGTACGCCTTGGGCATGACCTCGCCGGCAAAACCGTAACGGCGCAGGCAGGCCTTGGCGTGTTCGGCCAAAAGCGCCATTTTGCCCTCCGCTTCAAAATACGCGCGCGCGTAAGACCAAACGCTGCCGTCGGCCGGTTCGAGCCTGACGGCGTAGGATACGGCCTGCGTCAGCGCCGGATAAGGCAGTTTCTCATCGCCCCGCAGCGAAGCGTAGCCGACCAGCACGGCGCCGGCGTTCAGCAAGTTGCGGCGCAGTTCTTCCCTCAATACACCCATTGGAAAAATCCTCCTCGATCAGCGCTCTGTGAAACGTCGTTTTTCCTATTATATACCAGTTCCCGATCTCCCATTTGATTTTACAAATGTCAAGAGCGCCATCACTTATAAGTATAATTCGAATAGCAGACTTTATTGGCCTTTTGCGTCCTTTTTTATAAATGCTCGCCCTATATTAAACGCGAGAGTGCATAATAGCATTATTTATTTATGTTATAATTTTTTTTGCGAGCGATATGTCGCCGGCAAGTTCACTTCAAAGATGGGAACCTCTCTTAAGAAGAGACGCCGGTCTTCGAATTTTATTTTTACCGTGGATTGAACAGATAATGACGTTTTTTAAGGAGGGAATACATTGCTGGATCTTTTGATTCGAAACGGTACCGTCATCGACGGAACACGAACGACGCGCCGAAAATCAGACGTTGGCGTCCGCCATGGAAAGATCGTCGCGGTCGCCCCGCAGATCGAAGAAGAAGCAAAGGAAACGATCGACGCCTCTGGAAAAATCGTCGCTCCTGGATTCATCGATATCCATTCCCACTCCGACATGAGTCCCTTTTTCACCGATCAGAAAATGCAGAGCAAACTCTATCAAGGCATCACGCTCGAGATTGTCGGAAACTGCGGCATCTCGTGTCTGCCGACCGACGACGCTTCACGCGAGGCGATCACCCGCTTCATCTCCTCAGGTCTCGAGCTGCCGATGGATGGCAAGACCGTCGAGGACGATTCTCTGTCGGATTATGCAGAACACCTGAAGCGTTGCCCAGCCGCGACAAATATCGGCGTTCTTGTCGGTCACGGCACACTTCGCGGCATGGTCATGGGATTTGGCATGCGAAAGCCGACTTTCGAGGAACAGAAACATATGGAGCGCGTGCTTGAACGGGAGCTCAGCAAAGGGGCATTCGGCATGTCGCTCGGCCTGATTTATCCGCCCAGCTCGTACGGTGCGGTTGATGAGTTTATCGCGTTGGGCAAAGTGCTCAAAAGACATGATGCGATCCTCACTGTCCACATGCGCAGCGAGAGCACGAAAATCTTTGAAGCGGTCGACGAAATGCTCGAAGTGGCGCGCCATTCCGGAGTCCACGTCGAGATTTCCCATCTCAAGTTGATCGGCAAACCGCAGTGGGGCCATTCCAAAGCGCTCCTTGCGAAAATCAAAGCAGCCCGTGAAGAAGGGTTGAACATCACGTGCGATCAGTATCCCTATACCGCAACGTCGACAGGCATGTCGGCCTTGGTCCCTGCCTGGGCCCATGATGGCGGTTCGGATGAAATGTGCAAACGACTTGCATCTCCAACGGAAGAATTACTCTCTGAAACGGAAACTGAAATCGAACGTCGCGGCGGCGCTCATGCGGTTCTGGTCGTTTCCACGCACGGCAAGCTTCCGCAATATGAAGGAAAGCGTCTCGATGAGATCGCCGCGGATATGGAACTGCCTCCGGCCCAGGCTGTCGTTCGCCTGCTGCGTGCGAGCGATGGGGGCGTTCCGTGCTGTTACTTCAGCCTTTCGGAAAACGATATGCTGCACATTATGCGCGAGCCATTCGTCTGTATCGGATCGGACGGTTACGCAATGACCTATGACCGTCATTTCCTGGGGACGAATCCGCACCCGCGCAGTTTCGGTACCTTTCCACGTTATTTCCAGACGATCAGGGAGCATCAGCTGATGAGCCTCGAGGACGCTGTTTACAAGGCTACAACGCTTCCAGCGCAAATTCTCGGCCTGAAGGACCGTGGCGTGATTGCCATCGGTAAGATCGCGGATATAACCGTTTTCGATGCGGCCGAAATTAGCGACCGCGCCACATACACCGATTCTCTGCAGAAACCGGCAGGCATTGGCGCGGTTGTGATCGACGGCCGTATCGCGTTCAAAAATGGCGAACAGGTCGGCAATAATATCGGACATCTTGTCGTTCATAAATAACTATCATAAGGGGAGAAATTTCTATGTTGGGGCCACATGCGTTAATTCCTGAAGAATCGTTGTGGGCATTGAATGAAAGATGGCACTTTTGTAAATGAGTACATGATGATAAAACAGCTGTGATCGTTCAGCTGAAATTTGTGGAGGTAAAGCATGAGATTAGATGGTTTCGGATTACTGGTTAATGACATGGCAAAGATGATTCGGTTTTACAGAGATGTGCTTGGCTTTGAAATAAAAGAGTCAGAAGACACATCAAATGTGTATCTTGTAAAAGATGGAACATTGTTTCTGCTATACGGTAGGAAAGACTTTGAGAAGATGACAAGGCATCAGTATGATTATATCAATGGCCTAAATGGTCATTTTGAAATGGCACTCTATGTTGATACGTTTGAAGAGGTAGATGCTTCATTCAAATATGCCGTGGAAAAAGGTGCAACACCTGTGTTAGAGCCAACGACAGAACCTTGGGGACAGAGAACTTGCTATGTTGCTGATCCCGAAGGTAATCTGATTGAGATAGGTTCATGGGATAAGCCCTACGAAGAAAAGGATTTATGAATTTTGGTTTCATGAGGATAACGAAATGTACGCACTGGCAGCGATAAAATCGAATACCTTACTCCGTAACGGTGCATACGGCATCGTTATGAGGGGTGTGCAAAATTGCACACGGGGCTGTTCATCGTTAAGGGGTAGAAAAAGGCTGCCGTTATGTTGTATCAAATTAGACACGGCAACAGATCCCGCTTGTGGTATACATCCTTGTTTCGTTCCGTCCGAAAGTTCATGCGCTGACGATCGCGATGATCGCCTGTTTGTTTGGTTATATTCTGACGGGACAAACTCCCGCCATGACGGGAGCTCTCGTCGTGAAATCGCTGGGATCGACGCTCGGCCTGATCGGTTTCATCATCATGTGCGGCGCCGGGCTCGGCAGCGTCATGAGCGAGGCGCGCGTAAGCCATACGATCGTGTATTGGATCGTCAAATATATCGGCGTGACGACTGAAAAACGGGCCATTCTCTGCGTGATCGTCACGACAACACTTGTCTGCGGTCTGCTGGGAACCCTGGCGGACGGTTGCGCTATCGTCGCTCCCATCCTCATTCCGATTGTAGCGGCGGCAGGATTGAAACCTGCCACGGTGGCCTGTCTTTTCCAGTCATCCGGCGAAACGGGCCTGATCTGGGGTCCGTTCACGGGACCGACCGTCGCTCTCCTTGCGATTACACACCTGAGCTACGGTCGTATGATGCTGTGGGCCGCGCTTCCTTATAGTCTTATTTGGCTCACGGTCATCTACTTCTGCGGTCTGCGAATCCAGCACGATCCAAGTTATGACGAAAAATACGAGCTCGACGCGGCCGAACAGACCACGCTCGGCATCACAGCTCAGGAAAAACGCGTGACACTGGCGTTTATGATCGGCTTTGTCGGGCTTTTGACGTTTTCGATGATCACACATCAAAAAACAGCGTTCACGGTGTTTGTAATGTTGGTTCTGGCACTTGTGATCTGCCTTTTCAAACCCCTCGATATGTCAGTCATGTTCCGGGCGTTTGCCAAAGGCATGGGTTCCATGGCCGGCACATTTCTTCTCTTTATCTTGCTGAACATGATGCTCGAATACATCAACTATGGTCATGGCTTTGAATCTCTTGGCAAAATCCTTGTTTCGTTTGCAGGGCAGGGGAGCCGTATTATGGTCGTTATTATGGGCACATTGGTCGGTTCTTTCGGCGTCAACGGCGGCGCCGTCGCGCAGCTGCAAGTTACGCACGATTTGTTCGCCAGCGCCGTGGAAACAGCCTCCGTCCCCATGGAATTCTGGGCTCTGGCGCTGATTTGCGGTTCCCGCGTCACAACGTCGATCTATCCCGGATCGAACATGATCGCTCCAATGGGACTGGCGCGCAGCGAAAGTCTGAAGGCCATGCTGTTCGGCGGCTGGTCAGTATCTATGACGTCGATCGCATTCATCATCGTGTGGGCATGGTTTGCGATGCCGCTTTTCTTCCCGGTATAGCAAGGCAAGAGAGCCCCGAGAGAGCTAGAGATCGAGCTGCGCAGACCGCACAACGGTTGAGTATGTTCAAATGGCTGGATTTCTTCGAGAGATTCCTTGGAAAGATTACACCACGTGTTTCATGGGGAAATGCCATCATGAAGAATAAACCATCCGGTCAATAAAAATCGGCTCCTGCAAAGTTGTCTGCAGGAGCCGATCTTATTGATCACAGCGCAGATTTTAAGAACTGCTTACCGATAATCAAAACTCGTGACGCAAATCGTGACTTCCCGCCACTTCTCCGGTCTGTGGATCGATCAAAACGGCGTTAACATCCCCCATGTAGAATTTGAGTGACAGCGAATAGCCCGTGGCGAGCAGGCTGTCAACGGTTTCACCACTGAGGCCGTTCATCGGTTCCACGCGCAGTTCGTCGGGCAGCCACTGCATATAATACTCTGGGGACACTGACCGCCTCGTTGATAGGCATTTTATGGTCGATCACGTTGGAAATAATTGCAGTGCGGAAGTGATAATGCGGGCGCCGTCGGGGCTGCCGACGACCATAGAGATTCCCCTATCTATAGTCAATATTAATCAATGACTTATATCTCTTTTGCTTTCATGAAGAGGGAAAAATTCCATCGGCAAAACATTCGCTGGGCACCTTCCCCAACCGTCTGATGAACACAGCACCGCTTTTCTGCAGGAGGATTCGCACGTTAGCGCCAATGCCCCGTCGTTCCGCGTGCCTTTTCTTCCCAAGCAGGTTTTCAAGAAAAAGGATTCTCGCTGTTCCACGTGGAACATTTTTGCGATATGATTGAATCGAAAATGAAACATGGAGGTGAACCCCATGGAGATTCAACCGCTGCCGTTACTTCCCGAACTGTCCGCGAAAACGTTGACGCAGCTGCGTCGCTACGCTTCGCTGCTGTCTGTTGCCAACGAACGCGTGCGGCTGACGGGGCCGCACGACAAGGAAACTCTGTGGCACGATCATATCGAAGATTGTCTGCACGTGCTGCCGCTGCTCCCGCTTTCGGGCGCCGTCGTCGACGTCGGCACCGGCGGCGGCCTGCCGGGGGTCGTGCTGGCCATCTGCCGTCCCGATCTGAAATTCACGCTGCTGGACAGCCTCTCGCGCAAGATGAAGGCGCTGAACGAGATCGTCGCTGCGCTGGAGCTGGGAAACGCCGAGGTCGTCTGCGCGCGCTCGGAAGATTTCGCCGCTGCGTGCCGCGAGCAGTACGATGCCGCCGTGGTGCGGGCCGTCAGTGAAGCCGGCGTTATCGCCGAATATCTGGCGCCGTTGGTGCGCGAAGGCGGTGTGCTGGCCGCCATGAAGGGCAGCTCCGTCGGCGACGAACTGGCGCCGCTGGAAGGCCGCTGGAACGCGCTGGGGCTCTCGGAGCCGAAACTTTACGAATACGATCTCAAAGATCATAAAAGTTATATGCTGCTCTGGAAAAAAAGCGCTCCCTGCCCCGCGGCTTATCCGCGCAAGCCGGGGCGGGCCGAAAAAAAACTGTGGTGGAGGTGAGACGATGAAGACCATCGCGGTCATCAATCAGAAAGGCGGCGTCGGCAAGACGACGACCTGCGTCAATCTGGCTTCCGAACTCGGCGCCATGCGCAAAAAGGTGCTCGTCGTCGATGCGGACCCCCAAGGCAACGCGTCCAGCGGCCTCGGCTTCCAGTTCGACGATTCCGTGTCGCTTTACGACATCGTCGTCGGCAACGAAGACCCCAAGTGGGCGCTGCACTCGACCAGCGCCAAAAACGTCTCGCTGATCGCCTCGAATATCAATTTGGTCGGCGCCGACCTGGAACTGGGAGGGAGCGACGGGCGGGAGTTCCGCCTGCGCGAAGCGCTGCAAAAACTCGAAAACGACTTCGACGTTGTCCTCGTCGACTGTCCGCCGTCGCTGGGGCTGCTCACCGTCAACGCGCTGGCCGCCGCCAACCGCCTGCTGGTGCCCATGCAGTGCGAATATTACTCCATGCAGGGACTCAGCCTGCTGGCGCGCACCGTGCAGATGGTCCGCGAGCAGGGCATCAACCAGGGCGCGCAGATCGACGCGATCCTGCTCACCATGTACAACCCAAATCTGCGCCTGACGCGCGAGATCGAGACGCAAATCCGCGATGTCTTCGGCGAACACGTGCTGAAGACGGTAATTCCCCGCAACATTGACCTGGCGGCAGCCCCCGCGCAGGGACTGGCCATCCGCGACTACGGCCGTTCCAGCCGCGGCGGGCAAGCCTATCACGATCTGGCATTGGAGGTCAAAAGACTATGGCTGTAAATCGCAAGAACACCGCCGCGGCCCAGGCCGCGAAGAAATCCGCCGCTTCCGCAAAAGGTCAAGCCCGCGTGACGGCAAAACCTTCCGAAAGCTCCGCAAAGTCCATCATCCAGGCCGGCCGCGGCCTCGGCGCGCTGCTGGCCAGACAGAACGTGAGCCGCGTCCCGCAGAACAGCGAAATAGCGCCGCTGGCCGACATCGAACCCAACCCCGACCAGCCCCGCAAAAATTTCGACGCCGCCGCGCTGCGCGAACTGGCGGCGTCCATCAAAGTTCATGGGCTGCTTCAGCCCCTGATCGTCACCCCCGCGCCGGCAAAAAGCTCCAAAAAATATCGCATCGTCGCCGGCGAACGCCGCTTTCACGCGTGCGAGCTGGCCGAACTCGCGGAAGTGCCCGTGCGCATCGTCCGCGGCGACGAGCAACTCTTCAGCGAGATCGCCCTCGTAGAGAATCTTCAGCGCGAAGATCTGACTGTGCTCGAGACCGCCAACGCGCTCAAAGTTTTGATGGAGAAACATCAGCTCACCCAGAACCAACTGGCCGAGCGCATCGGTTGGAGCCGCAGCGTCGTGGCCAACAAGCTCCGCATCCTCTCGCTGCCTCAGTGCGCGCTGGACCAGGTCGCCGCCGGCAACCTCAGCGAAGGGCACGCCAAAGCGCTGCTGTCTCTGAAGGAGCCGCAGAAATTTATTGAAGAGCTCGTGACGGGCTGCGTTGCACACCACTGGTCCGTTCACAACCTGCAAAAACGCGTCGATTCCCTCAACAGCCGCCGCGTTACCGTCCTTTACAAGGCCCCTCAGTTTGACCCCTGGCGTCCCAAAGGAGCGCTGAAAGTGGCACGCCGGCTCGGTCTGTCTTTCAGTGTCCTCGGCAACGAGAGAGAAAACCGCGTCGTCATCAACGGCATGCGCCGTGAGCAAGTGGAACGTCTTTTCGCCCTGCTGGACCGCGAAGCCGATTTTATGAGCGGAGATCCGGACAGCAATAAATGAAAATCCCCAACGTCAGAGACATCATCGTCTTCAGCCGCATTGTCGGAGCGGCTTTGCTCGTCTGCGGCTATCTGCTGGGGGGACTGTTCATCGGCCGCTGTTTTCTGGCCCGCGGTTACCCGCAATGGACGCTCCCCTTGTGCCTGATCGCCGGCCTGATCGGCGCGCTGCTCTCGGGAGTTTACGAGTTGAAAAGCATTCTCGCGATGATCCGCCGCGACCGTCAGAATCGGTGAAGTTGCGGCGTGATGCATCGAATGTCCAAAGTTATCCACATTTTGTCCACTTCTCCACCAGAACAAAAGCATACTTTCCGGCACTTGACAAAATTCCCCGGAAGAAAGGGGGTTCTTTCAAAAAATCTTTTGAAGAGAATACCATTTCAAGACGCCTAACGCTGAGGACTTTTGAAAACTCCGTTACAAAGAACGAACACAGAAAATTCGTTTTCACGATAAATCGCGATGCCGAAAAGTTCACATGGGAAGAGTTTTCTGACCATTCAAATTTCCCTTCGGCGCTTTGATTCACAGTTTCCACAGGATCACTCCGTTTTTTTCAAATCCTCTTGAAAAGAGCTTTTAAAAATCTTTTCTCGTACAGACGTGGCTGCAAAATTTTATAAGTACACATCTCGCTCACAAGTTATCCACCAATGTTATCCACAGCGGTGAATAACTCCCACCTTTTTGCTCATAGAAAAGAGGAAAGAACATGGAAACACTCATGGCCCCATGGAGATACACGTACCTCAACTCCACCAAAAGCGGCGGCAAGAGCTGTATCTTCTGCGATTTCCCCGCCGACGGCAGCGACGACAGAAAACACTTTATCGTCTTTCGCGGCACATATTGCTTCGTGATTCTCAACGCCTACCCCTACAGCTCGGGTCATCTGATGGTCATTCCCTACCGCCACACCACCGACCTGAGATCATTTACCTCCAAGGAGTCCCTGGAGTTCCACGACTTGATCGCCCGCTCCGTCGAATGTCTTAAAAGCGCGTTTCATCCCGACGGCTTCAACGTCGGCATTAACATCGGCACCGCCGCCGGCGCCGGCATCGATACCCATATCCACTGCCACGTCGTGCCGCGCTGGAACGGCGACAGCAATTTCATGGGCGCGATCGGCAATGTCAAGGTCGTCCCCATCTCCCTTGAAGAGACCTGGGAACGCTGCCGCACGTGCTGGCGTTAGAGCGGCCTTGCCGCCGTCCCACGGCTCCCGCTGTTTACAGCTTCAAGGAAAAACGCAGCGAATTCATCGCCGCCCTCTTTCCTTCCGCTGCGGGAGACGAAGCCCGCGCCGCGCTGGAATCCGTGCGCAGAGAGCACCACGGCGCCACGCACAACTGCCCGGCCTGGCGCGTCGGCTACCCCGAGGTGGAAGAGTTCTGTTCCGACGACGGCGAACCGGGAGGAACCGCCGGGCGCCCAATCCTCGGCGCTCTGCAAAAAGCGGGTTTGTTCAACGCTGCACTCGTGGTGACGCGCTACTTCGGCGGCATCAAGCTCGGCGTGCGCGGCCTCATCGACGCTTACGGCACCGCCGCGGCCGGCGTCATTGAACGTGCCGCGATCGAAACCGTCCTGCCTTTCAAAGAACTGGAACTGCGCTGCGGCTACGAGCATCTGGCCGCCCTCAGCCGCGCCGTCAAAAGCGCCGGCATCGCCGAGAACCGCCTGCGTACGACCTATGCCGTAGACGTCACGCTCAGCCTGCTCGTCTCTCCGGCACGGGAAGAACGGTTGCGGACTTTGCTCGACAGCTACGAAGGACGTCAACTGCTCGCCGCCCCGCCGCGCTGGGGAAAAAACTACGTGCTCACGGCGGAAACATAAACTCCCAATTCTCATGTCTTCAAAGATAGAAAAGCTCTCACACTCGCTTTCGCAAAAAAGGGCACAGGTTCTTCGCCCTTCTCAGCGCGCCGGAGGTGCGTCGAAAATCGCATGCCGTATGTTTTTTGCGGCACGGCTGCGCCAGCGCGACATTTTCAATGATGCTTTTTCATCGAAAATCAGTCTCAAAACATTGCAGGCGTTCATCGGAAACTTTCCGATGAACGCCTGCAATGTTTTGAGAGCGGGACTATTCGCTCCAGGCGCCGTAGCGCACTTTGCTTTCGTCCACGCCGCTGTAGGCTTCTTTATGCTCGGCGGCATAGCCCATCACGGTGATGCCGAGAACTTCTACGCCGTCAGGCAGCTGCAAAAACTCGCGGACCGCCGGTTCTTTGGCGGCACGGCGGTAGACGCCGTACCACAGCGAGCCGAGGCCCAGCGACTTGCAGGCGATCTGCATGTTCTCCATAGCGGCGGCACCGTCTTCGATCCAGGCCAGGCCGCCGTCGTAGTCGCGCAGATCGGCAAGGACGGCAATGCCCCATTGCCCTTCGCGGAAGGGATCTTTCTGCTGGACTTTTTCGGCCAGAGAGCCCATCTGTTTTTTATCCAACACGACAAAACGCACCGGCCGCTCCCCTTTGGCGCTGGGAGCGGCACAGGCGGCCGCGAGGACAAGTTTCATCGTCGATTCGCAGACCGATTCGTCAGTGTACCTGCGGATGCTCCGGCGAGCCATAATATTCGTCAAACTCTCGTTCATGATGACAACCTCCAATACCATAGCAATTACGTATTATTTTATACGTGAGCGTATTATAGCATGGAGATCAGATAAATTCACCAAAAATAGAGTATACAATGCTTAAAATTTCCGTCAAAAGGACCTGACAGAAGCTGCTTCGACATCGACAAACGCTTGTCGTCGATGTTCCACTGAAAAAAATTTCCGCAGGTAACGTTCACGGGGATCGCGACGATCAATTTACCGGCACGTTCATTGTGCCGACAACTTTTGGGCGCGCATGACCACCAGCGAATCAGCCAAGATTTGCAACGCTTCGTCGACCTGAGCGGAGGTGTTGAAATAGCCCAAACTGAGGCGCAGCGCCCCCTGCGGAAAGCAGCCCAGCGTCTGGTGTCCCCACGGGCTGCACTGCAGTCCGGGACGCGTTTCCAGACCGCGGCTGCTGAGCTCGGCAGCGAGAATGCCGTTGTCCACTCCTTCGAAGTTAACGGCAAAAACGGATAACCGTTTTTTGTCGACCATTTCCGGAAGACCATACAGGATCAGACCGTCCAATTTTTTCAACCCCGTCAGGAAACGGGCCCCCAGCTCGTTCTCGTGGGCGCGGATAGTGTCGATGCCGCGTTCTTCGATCCATTTCAGGGCCGCGTTCAAGCCGGCAATACCGGGCAGATTTCCCGTACCGCTCTCGAAGCGATCGGGCATGGCTTCCGGCTGCGTTTCCACGTGCGAGAAGCTGCCGGTGCCGCCTTCGACCAACGGCTCGCAGAGACGCGCGAATTCGGGCTGCCAGAGAATTCCGCCCATCCCTTGGGGCCCCATCAACCCTTTGTGCCCCGTAAAGCACAGCGCCGCCAGGCCGAGCGCCGCGGCGTTCAGCGGTATCAGTCCGGCCGTCTGCGCCGTATCGACGACGAGGCGCACATTCCTCTCGCGGCAGGCGGCGGCAACGGCTTCGAGATTTTGTACGGAACCGCACACGTTACTACAGTGGCTCATCACGACGAGATCGTTTTTTTTCGCGTCAAGCGCAGCCGCCAGTTTTTCAGGATCGAGATACCCCTGCCGGTCGCAGGGCAGGATCTCCAGTTCGACACCATTCTTCTCCAGGTGGCGCAACGGGCGCGTCACGGCATTGTGCTCCATGGAAGTGGTGACGACACGCGTGCCGGGCTTGAGAAAGCCCTTCAGCACGATGTTAAGCGACTCAGTGACATTGGCCGTGAAGGTCACGTAAACGGGCGAAGCGTTCTCATAGCCTCCCAGCAGACGCGCCGCGCGTTCGCGGCACTCCAACACCAATCCCATGGTGCCGAGGTCGCGAACGGAAGCGGTTCCCCTCCCAAGATTGGCGCCGCCGGAACCGAGAAAATCGCTCATGGCATGGGCGACACAGTCCGGCTTCGGCCACGTCGTGGCCGCGTTGTTGAAATAGATCGACATGATCAGCAGTCCCCTCCAGCGAATGATCGACGAAACGAAAACGAAGATAAAATAACTGGGCGTCGGAGTTATTCCAGTTCTTTGAATTAGATCAAAAAGTTCTACTTATCATAATGAAAAGTTTTAGCGAGACCCTCTTGATTATACACCAGATTTTTCCTTTTTCTCACCATAAAAAAATCTCGGCTCTCGAGTTATGGTGAACAACTCTTGCAACTCTCGTCCAATTGTGGATAATAAGACTGGATTATTTTTGAGTTCAGGAATGGTAAAACACAAAAGTAGGAGCTTTCGACGATGAAAAACGCAGAAGAAATATGGGAGCAAATTCTGGAAGGAGCCGCCCCGCTCCTGCCGAACCAGACGGTCGACATCTGGCTCAAATCCTGCTCCGCCCTCCGCATGGAAGATGATCGACTGGTGCTGGATGCCGGCAACTCCTTTGTCGCTAAAAAAGTCAAGGACAGTTTCCTGGCGACGTTGGAAAGCGTGATGCAGCGTCAGGGGAAAGGCAGCGGCATCGACCTGGTCTACGACAGCAAGCCAGTCGGAGCGGAAGAGACGCTCCCGCCTCCCCAGCCGCATTCTCCGATCAGCTCGAACGGACTCAACCGACAGTACGATTTCACCTCCTTTGTCGTCGGCAAATCGAACCGTCTCGCTCACGCCGCCAGTCTGGCTGTCGCCGAAAGTCCCGGAGAGGCATACAATCCTCTGTTCATCTGGGGAGGCGTCGGACTGGGCAAGACTCACCTGATGCACGCCATCGGCAATTATGCACAGGGGAAAAACGGGAACACGAAAGTCACCTATCTCTCCTCGGAGAAGTTCACCAACGAGCTGATCACGGCGATCAAAAATGCCCGTACCGCTGAGTTTCGCGCCAAATACCGTCACGTGGACATCCTTTTGATCGACGACATCCAGTTTCTGGCCGGCAAGGAAAGCACTCAGGATGAGTTCTTTCACACCTTCAACGACCTTCATACCGAACACAAGCAGATCGTGCTCAGCTCCGACCGGCCGCCCAAGGAACTTGGCGACATCGAGGACCGTATTATCAGCCGTTTTGAATGGGGGCTGGTGACCGACATTCAACAGCCCGATTACGAAACGCGTATCGCTATCCTCAAGAAAAAAGCCGAGCAACGCCGCATTCCCGTCAACGACGACATCATCGGTTTCCTTGCCGAGAACATCCCCAGCAACATCCGCGAGCTGGAAGGCGCTTTAAATCGCGTCATCGCCAGCGCCAACTTCTCGCAGGAGCCAATCACCATCGAAAACACGCAGGAGTGGCTCAAAGACGTGATCGGCAACGGCCGTCGCGGCCCGCTCACTTTTCAGAGCATTATGGACGTGGTCTCCAGCGAGTTTGGCTTCTCTCCCGAGGACATCTGCGGCAAGCGTCGCACGGCGGAAGTGGCGTTAGCCCGTCAGGTGGCTATGTACATGTGCCGGACTCACACCGAATCCAGTTTGCAGCAAATCGCCAAGGACTTCGGCAAGAAGGACCACACTACCGTTCTGCACGCGCTGAAAAAAATCGAGATGCTCATGAAGGAAGACGCCCGCGTAAGAAAAATTGTGGAAAACATCGATAAAAAGCTGTGATTGAAAAGGGGTTTTTTGGAGATTCAATGGTGGATAACCGTTTCGATTCTCCAAAATCACAAAAAAATGTGTATATTGTGGATAAATTTTCACAGCTTGTCCGAAAAACCTTCCACAGCGCCACGTCAGTTTTCCTTTGTTAATTTCCCGTTTATCCACAATACTCACGGGACCTACTACGGCTCTTACGATTTTTATAAATCACAATCCGAAGAACAAGTCAAACGAAAGAGAGGATTTTCTACAGATGAAACTCGAAATTGTCCAGAACGAATTCATGAAATACTGGTCCATGGCCGAAAAAGTCACCGGAACGAAGAGTACGATGGCAACGCTGGCCAGCGTCCTTTGCGTTGCCGACGAGACGGGCGTGACGCTGAACTCCACAGATCTGAAGACGACAATCCGCGTCAAAGCCGAAGGGGTAACCGTTCTCGAGCCCGGTAAGGCGATTCTGCCTCTGAAAGTCGTCGGCGAACTTTTCAAGAAGATCGTCGTCAGCCCTTTTACCGTCGAGGTTGATAATGAAAAAGGGACAATCAACGCCGGACGCAGCCATTATTCCTTTACGACGTACAACGTCGGCGATTTTCCCGATCTGCCGTCGCCCCGTGCCGCCGAGGAGTTTACCCGCGTTTCCGCCGGCGAGCTCTCGCGCGTGCTGGCCGAAGGCGGCATTGCCGGGGCGCCGAACGAAGATTTTCCCAAGTATCTCTCCGGCGGTCTGATGCAGATCGCCGGCGGCGAACTGCGCGTTGTCGCCACCGATGGGCGCCGCCTTTCGCTGTCGAAGACCGTGATCGAAAACGCCGATGCGGAATCTTCTGCCCGAGAGATGTTGCTGCCGCTGAAATCGCTTGAAGAATATCAGCGTATTCTGACCAGCTTTTCCCCCGATCAGGAGGTCGAGGTGCTTCAGGACGGCGCCGTAACCTACTTCAACATGCCCGGCGTGCAGTATTCCGTGCGCTGTATCGACTCCAAATTCCCCAACTACGAGCGCATTCTCAGCAACACCAGCACTACACAGATGCAGGCGGAGCGGGCCGGCTTCATGCAGGCGCTGGACCGCATCAACATTGTCGTCGGCGACAACAGCCGCGTCGTCATCCTGACGCTGTCGCCCGGAGCGGGCATGGAGCTGAGCGGGCGCGCCCCCGAGATCGGCGAAGCCAACGAAAGCGTTGACGCTTCCATCAGCGGCGAGCCGCTCAAGGTGGCGTTCAACGTCGGCTATTTGATGGCCGGCATCAAGGCGTTCCACGGCAGCGATGTGACGCTGGCTTTCAACGGCGCCGAGGGGCAGATGATGATCACGCGCCCGGGCGGCACGGATTTCATTTACATGCTTATGCCCATCAAGCTCAAGTCCATGGACGCCTCTGAGACGGCCGGGGAGTCTTAAGGCGGCATGCGGATCGCACAGACGCGCTTCCGCAATTTTCGCAATCTGGAAAACGCGCTTATTGGCTGGGATTCGGGACTGAATCTGCTGACCGGAGTCAACGGCGCAGGCAAAACCAACGTGTTAGAGGCTCTCCATGTCGTCACCGGCTGGGGAGCCTTCAGCGGTTCGAAATGTTCCGATACCGTGAAATGGCATTCCGAGGGCGGCGCTTCGCTGGCGGCACAGGCGACAGGTGAACGGGAAGCCGTGATCGAAGCCGTGATTGTAGGGCGCGCTTCGCTGCGTCTCGATAGTAAGCTCTGCCGCTGGGGTGATCTGAGAAGCTGCGTGCCGTCGCTGACGTTTTTGCCGTCGGACATGGCGCTGATCGAAGGCGCGCCGTCCGTGCGCCGACGCTTTCTCGACCTGCTCTGCGCGCTTTGTTTTCCGCTGTACGCTTACAAACTTTCCGAGTACCGCAAGATCACGCAGCATCGCCGTCATCTGCTCGGCCTCGGGCATTCGACGCGCGTCACAGAGGAGACTATGGCCAATTTATCCGTGTGGATCTGGGAGTGCCGCCTCGAAGTGATCGCAGCACTGCGGGTCCATCTGGAAAAATGGTGCGATCTTTTGCCTCGCAAAATCGACCTGAACTTGAAAAGAGGCGGGGGCGGCAATGCCGATGGCCTGTTGGAAGATTTTCACCGTTCCTGTGCGATCCTCGCTGAACGAGAGAGGGCTTCCGGCCTGCCTCTGGTAGGTCCGCATCGTGACGATCTGATTATTGGCTGCGAAGGGCGTCCGGCGCCGGAGGTTCTCAGCCGCGGCCAACGCCGTCGCGCCGCGTTGGCGCTGGTGATGGCCGCAGCCTCGGCGGTGGAGCGGCGCAATCGCGCGTCGCCGGTGCTGCTGTTTGACGAAGTCGCTTCCGAACTCGACGAGGCGGGCCGCACCGTGCTGATGGAATGTTTGCAGCGCAGTCGCTGGCAGGTTTTTGCCGCCACGGCGGAAAGCACGCTGCCATGGTTTCAAGGAACGCGTTGGCGGGTGTCGGCCGGAAAGATCCAACGCTGTGACTGAACGGGTTTTAAAGCATTGACGAATCCTGATGAATAAAACCGGCTTGCGCCGGAAATTTCGTTTCCGTTATTTTTTTCCAAGGAGGAATTTTATTATGAAGAAAATTCTTTTGGCGCTTTTGTTTGCCGCGGTTATGGGCGCAGGGGCCGGCGCTGCCGAAATCGACGACACGATCGACGGCGTCTGGGGCATGAAGTTCGGCACGCCGGTCGCGGAGGCCGCCCGTATCATGACCGAGCAGAACAACGCCGCACTGCTGTGCGAGTACAGTTATGTTCCCAACTACCACGAGGCTTTTTACAAAGTCAACTTTTTCGGGCGCGAAGGCCATTTGTTGCTGCGCTTTTCAAAACGGGGACTCTTTTTGGCTCGCTTCGCCTTTATTCGCGCGGAGCAGCTGCCGGCCGCCGCGCCTCAGAGTTCTTCCGCCGAAAACAAGAAGAAAGAGAAGAAGTATCTCGCTTTCAGCCGCAATTTTACGGAGCTCAACGCCATGCTGACTCGTAAATACGGCGCTGCCAAAGCGGAATACACAGCTGACGGCGCGCTTTCGGGCTATCAATGGATCACCGGCACGTTTGGGCGCCAGTCCGTCGTTCTTTTCGAGAATCGTTCGCTGTCCCGCAACGACACTGTGCTCAGCTACGAGGACGCCAGCCGCAAGTAAGGGTTTCGGTGCCTCCGTGCAAATTTTCCCCGAAAACACTTTCGACGTTATCGTTGTCGGCGGCGGTCATGCCGGCTGCGAAGCGGCCCTCGCCGCGGCGCGCATGGGCGCGCAGACGCTGATGATCGTGCAGGACATCGATCACGTCGCGCATATGCCCTGCAATCCTTCCATCGGCGGCCCGGCTAAAGGCCATCTGGTGCGCGAAATTTCGGCGCTGGGCGGCGTTCAGGCCCGAGCCGCCGACGCTGCCGCGATGATGATGCGCTGGCTTAACACCTCGAAGGGACCGGCTGTGCGCGCGCTGCGCGCGCAGTGCGACCTGCACGATTACCACGATTATTATCTGCGGGAGCTGGTGAATTGCCCGAATCTGCGCGTCTTCCAGGATCAAGTCGACGCGCTGTGGGTTGAAAACGACCGGCTCAAGGGCGTGAAAACGCGCTTTCAGCTGGCTTTCGAAGCGCCGCGCGTGATTCTGACGACCGGCACGCATCTGGGCGGGCGCGTCCACGTCGGCCTGGTGAATTTCGCTTCGGGGCCGATGGGGCAGCAGCCTGCCGTCGGGCTTTCCCAATCCATGGCGGAGTTGGGCATCGCCATGCAGCGCCTCAAGACGGGCACGACGCCGCGCCTGTACCGCGATAGTATCGACTGGAGCCATATTGAGCTTCAGGAAGGCGATCCTCATCCCGTCGGCTTCGATTTTTGGGACGAAAAAAAGGTCCGCCGTGAGGTCAGTTGCGGCATGATTCGCACCAACGCCCGCACGCACCGCATCATCAAGGACAATCTCGACCGTTCGCCGATCGTCCACGGCGAGATCACCGGTGTGGGGCCGCGCTATTGCCCTTCGATCGAGTCGAAGGTGATGGCTTTTCCCGAGAAGGACAGCCATCCCATTTTTCTCGAGCCGGTGGCGCGCGGCAGCGTCGAGATCTACGTGCAGAACTTCTCCACCAGCCTGCCCTTCGACGTGCAGATCGCCATGACCCGTACGCTGCCCGGCTGCGAACGCGCCGTGATCCTGCGCCCCGGCTACGCGATCGAGTACGACGCCATCGATCCGCAGCAGCTTTCGCTGTCGCTTGAGATGAAGTGTCTTCCCGGTCTGTTCTGCGCCGGTCAGATCAACGGCACCTCCGGTTACGAAGAGGCGGCTTCGCAGGGGCTATTGGCGGGCGTCAACGCCGTGCTGTCGCTGCGCGGCGAGGAACCGCTGGTGCTGAGGCGCCATGAAGCGTATCTCGGCGTGCTCGTGGACGACTTGGTCACCAAGGGCACTCGCGAACCGTACCGCATGCTCACGAGTCGGTGCGAACACCGGCTGCTGCTGCGCCATGACAACGCCGACCGCCGTCTCGCTCCGATCGGGCGCCGTCTCGGCCTTCTGAGTGACGAAAGATGGCGCTCGCTTTGCGAGCGCTGGGAACGTGAGGATCGCGAGATCGAAACGCTGGAACGGGTTCGCGTCGTCCCGGCCTCGGCCAACGCAGTGCTGGCGGAAGAAAAACTGCGGCCGTTGGAGCGCGGCATGAGTGCCGCTGAACTGCTGCGCCATCCCGAGGTGGATTACGAGCTGCTCTGCCGTATCGTTCCCGATGGCCGCCTCAAAGGCGAAGAAGCCGCCAACGTCGAGACCGCGGTCAAATATCGGGGCTATATCGCCCGCCAGCAGGCAGCGGTGGATAAGATGTTCCGCTTGGAAAGCATGAAGATCCCCGTCGGTTTCGACTACGGTGAGCTTCGGGGACTGCTGGCCGAAAGCCGCGAGAAGCTCGAACGCATCCGTCCGATGACGCTGGGGCAGGCCAGCCGCATTTCCGGCGTCACTCCCACCGATCTTCAGCATCTGGCCCTCTATCTGAGCGAGCGCGCTCGCCGTCGCGAATAACGGCTGAAAATTCCGGAATGTTCCACGTGGAACATTTTTCAAAAACACTTATGGAGACAAGTTTTGTGGAGTGTACCGTTTTTCTCCATTTATATTGCGAAAGGGAGTGAGACAATGGCGAAGGATCGGATATCTGCCCCAAGGGCGGTCGGTTCCGTGATCGTCCGTAATCTGCCGTCGGCTTTTCAGATCGCTTTTAAGTTGGCCGACATGGAACGCCAATGGCTCACAATCGTCGGCCCGCAGCTCTCCGCTTCGACCCGTCCGAACCGCCTCGAACGCGGCGAACTGATCGTCGCCTGCGAGTCGCCGGCCGCGGCGCAGATGATCAAATTGAGCGCCGGCACGTTGCTGCGCCGCGTGAAAAAGCTGACCGGCCTCGAACTGCCGGGCGTCCGCGCCGTCGTGTCGCGCCTCGAACGTCCGCGCCAAACGCCGCCCGCTCCGTCGCGCCGGCTTCGAGTTTCGCCGGAAATGATCGACGAGGCCTTGAACCGCGTGAAAGCGACCGTCAAGGATCCCGACACGGCGTTGTCGCTGGCACGTCTTGAAGCTGCGGCGCGGGCGCGATGGGGTGAAGGGCGCGAAGAAGGATGAAACCCGTCGTTTTTTGATTATGAACGGTTTGCTCGGTAAAGAAACTCGTGTATTCACAAAGAGAGGTGCATAACTTGTGAATAACTTGCGCTGGGAGATGCGCCTCTCGAAGCGCATGGCAAAACTTGGTCTTTGTTCTCGGCGTGAAGCCGACGACTATATTTCGCGCGGACTCGTCAGCGTCAATGGAGTTCCCGCCGTGCTCGGGCAGAGAGTAACGGAGCGCGATCGCATCGAAATGAACCGCATCGCCGAACGGAATCAGGGGCGCCGTGTCACGATCCTCCTGCACAAGCCGCTGGGGTATGTTTCCGGCCAGGCCGAAGACGGTTACCGCCCCGCTCGCATGCTGGTTCGCCCGGAAAACCACTGGAGCGGTGACAAATCGCCGCTGTGTTTCGACCTCCGTCAGCTGCAGAACCTTGTTCCGGCCGGGCGGCTCGACGTCAACTCCACTGGGCTGCTCGTGCTCACCCAAGATGGGCGCGTGGCGCGGCGTCTCATCGGCAATGACAGTGTTGTGGAAAAGGAGTATCTCGTGCGCGTGGTCGGATCTTTGAGCGAACGCGGCCTGGCGCTGCTCAATCACGGCCTCAGCCTCGACGGGGAAGAACTTTTGCCCGCCCAGGTGCGATGGCAGAACGACGATCAGCTGCGCTTCGTTCTCCGTCAAGGAAAAAAACGCCAGATCCGCCGCATGTGCGCTCTCGTCGGCCTCGAAGTGCTGGCCCTCAAACGCGTGCGCGTCGGTTCGGTGCGCTTGGGCGCTCTACCGCCGGGCCAGTGGCGCTATCTGCTTCACGAGGAGACTTTCTAGGAAAAAGCAAATTGTTAGTCTTGACAAATTTTATCGGAATAACCTATATTAAACGAAGTTCCGGGGGGAACAGGCAGAGATTTTTGCGGGAAATCCGTACATTGATTCCAAAGGGGGATTTTTATCATGGAAAACATCAAGGGCACTCAGACTGAAAAGAATCTTCAGATCGCTTTCGCCGGCGAATCGCAGGCGCGCAACAAGTACACCTACTATGCCAGCAAAGCCAAAAAAGAAGGTTACGAGCAGATTGCCAAGATCTTCGAAGAGACCGCGGGCAACGAGAAAGAGCACGCCAAGATCTGGTTCAAGCTGCTTCACGAGGGCGATGTGCCCACCACGACGGTAAACCTCGAAGACGCCGCCGCCGGCGAGAACTACGAATGGACCGACATGTACGCCGGCTTTGCCAAGACCGCTCACGAAGAGGGCTTCACCCGCATCGCCAAGCTTTTCGAGATGGTCGGCGCCATCGAGAAGGAGCACGAAGAGCGTTACCGCAAGCTGCTCGCCAACGTCGAGAACGGTCTGGTCTTCTCCCGCGACGGCGACATGGTCTGGCAGTGCGCCAACTGCGGCCACATCGTCGTCGGCAAGAAAGCGCCGCAGGTTTGCCCCGTCTGCGCCCATCCGCAGGCGTATTTCCAGATCAGGGCGAACAATTATTAAAATCTCGGAACCTGGAAAAAAGACTATCGATAAAAAACGGCTCATTCCTGTAAAGGAGTGGGCCGTTTTTTTCCGCGCGCTTCGGCTGTGCTTTACGAGAACGAATACGGCGGTATAATAAAATTCCCGTGTCATATTCAGCGAAGAAAAGGAGCGGGTTTTCATGACGGGTCTGACTGTTGCCGGAATCGTTTTGGTTCTGGCGCTGATCATCGGCGTGGGGCTGTACTCGGGGAGAAAGGTGAAGAGCGCCAAAGATTTTCTCACCGGAGGCGGCAAGGCCGGACCAGGCTTGGTCTGCGGCGCGTTGATGGGCGGCCTGGTCAGCAGCCAGTCGACGCTGGGCTCTGTGCAGCTGGCCTTTCATTACGGCCTGGCGGCCTGGTGGTTCACGCTCGGATCCGGCCTCGGCTGCCTGCTGATGGCGCTGGGATATACGAGGGCGCTGCGGAACAGCGGCTGCGTCACGGAGCTGCAGATTATCTCGGGCGAATACGGCGGCACGGTGGAAAGCATCGGTTCGGTGCTGAGCGCGACGGGGATCTTCATCACCGTGCTGTCGCAGGTGATGGGCTGCATCGGTCTGTTCACTCTGATGTTCCCGTCCATGTCGGCAACAGCGGCGGCGGCGCTGTCGGTGCTGGTCATGTGCTGTTACGTGATTTTCGGCGGCGCCTGGGGAGCGGGGCTGGGCGGCGTGGTCAAGGTGGTTCTGCTCTACCTTTCGCTGATGGGCGGCATGGTTCTGATCCTCCGCTCCGAAGGCGGGCTCGGCGGCTTGACGGCGTCGCTGGAACGGCTTCTGGGGGGGACGCCGCTGGGCTTGGTGCAGCAGGCGGCGAACAATGTCCCCAATCTGGAAAGCGCGGCGGATATTTCCCGTCGTTTCATGAATCTGACGGCGCGCGGTACGATGAAGGACCTCGGCTCCTGCGTCTCGCTGATTCTCGGGGTGCTCTCCACGCAGACGTACGCTCAGGCGGTATGGAGCGCCCGTACCGACGAGGCGGCCCGCAAGGGCGTGTTGATGAGCGCTTTTTTGATTCCGCCGCTGGGGATCGCCGGCGTGCTGATGGGGTTATCCATGCGCGCTCATTATCTGACGGCGGCCGAGGCGGCAGCGCTGGCGGCCGCAGGGCAGGCCGTGCCGGATCTGCCGGTGCTGGCCAGCACGCTGCACGTGATGCCGGCTTTTGCGCTGGATCATCTGCAGCCGATTCTGGCCGGCGTGGTGCTCGGAACGCTGCTGATCACGGTGATCGGCGGCGGCGCCGGGTTGTCTCTGGGGATGGCGACGATCCTCGTCAAGGACATTTACAAACGTTTCTGGCCGCGTCTGTGCACGCCCGCGGGGGAACTGCTGGCCACGCGTTTGACGATCGCCATTGTGCTGATCGTAGCGGCGGTGCTCTCGATCGTCATTCCCAACAAGACGCTGAACGATTTCGGTTTTCTCTCCATGGCGCTGCGCGGCGCCGTAGTCTTCGCGCCGATGACCTGCGCTCTGGCGCTCAAGGGACGCATCCGTTCCGGCTTCATCCTCGCGGCGATCGTTCTCGCTCCCGTGGCGGTGGCGGCAGGCCATTTCTTCAAACTGCCCGGCGATCCGCTGTTGACAGGCATGGCCGTTTCGGTTGGCGGCTGTTTGCTGGGGCTGCTGTTCCCGCCGTACAAACGATAAAGAGCCGTTCCCAAAAACGGCGAGCTTCCCATGGCTCTGCACAAGGGAAGCTCGCCGTTTTTTTTGCGGGCAGTCTTTCTGGAATTTTACGACTCTTTCGCTTATACTTATGAAGTTGTGAGTTTCTGGCGTCGGCAAATTTCAACCGATTTGGGGAACGACAAAAGAGGTGGATTTCTTTGCTTGGATATTTTCGCCGCCATCGCGCGGTGGCCTCACTCGTTCAGGGCGCACTGCTGGCGGCGCTGATGACGCTGTTTTTGGCCTGGCCTCTGTACCGCTCCTGGATTTCGGCGAATTTCCTGACCTTCGTGATGTCGGAGCGTCTGCGGACGACGCAGTTGCTTGTCGAGTTTACCGGCTGTTGGGCGCTGTGGTCGGCGATCTTGTACTGGCGCGGCGGCGCCGGCGCGAAGATTTACGCGTTCTTTCTGTTTTTCGAGTTTGCGCCGGCCATTCTCTGCCGCGCGCCCAGCGGGCTGTATGAATACGCCTGCCTGTGTCTTTTTCCGGCCTGCTGGACGCTGCTGGCGTGTATGCTTGCGCAGCGGTTTGCCGGCGCGAAGCGTCTGGTCGGGGCGCTGCTGACGGCGCTGTTGGCGGCCGGCGTGGCGCAATACATCGTTTATTTCGTCTATATCGTACGCTACGGGCGGCGACTTGGTTCCAACACGCTGATGACCATTCTCGGCACCAATCTGGTCGAAGCGCGGTCGTTTCTGCTCGATCAGTTCGGCCTGCTGCCGACACTTATGAGTGCGGGGCTGCTTTTGTCGCTGATCAGGCTGCTGCGCGCGCTGATCCGGAACTGCCGCTCCATAAAGAGCCCGCGGCGCGGCGCAGCTCTTCTCTGCCTCTGCGCGGCGTCGGCGCTGTTCTGCCGTACGAAGGCGGCCAGCTACAGCAATCTGTTTTTCGACTTTCAAAAAGGGTACCGTCAGTACCAGACGGCGCTCGACAGTCTGGAAAAAGCCCATGCCGACCCGCAGCGGCGGCTTGAGGATTTGAAGATTTCCAGGGAAGGACGCGGCGAGGTCTGCGTGATCGTCGTCGGCGAGTCGGCCAGCCGCCGCCACATGCAGCGCTGGGGCTACCGCCGTCCCACCACGCCATGGCTCTGTTCCGAAGACGCGGAAACGCAGGAATCGCTGATCGTAATGGAACGCGCCTATTCCTGCATGGTCCATACCGAATCGGCCGTGACGCTGGCGCTGAGCCAGTTCAGCAATTACGACCCACGCGTGCTGCTCCGCCTCGACCACAGCGACAGCTCGTTCATGTTCACCGGCATCATGAAGGCTTTCTCGCTGTTCGAGATCCTCAAGGGCGCCGGCGTCAAAACGCACTGGTTCAGCAACCAGGAGAAGATCGGCGCTTACAACAACCTGGTCAGCGCCTTGTCGCGCAGCGCCGGCGAGCAGGAATTCGTCGAGGATCTGCCGCTGGTCGACCACAAAAACGGCCATCAGGACGAAGAGCTTCTGCCACTGCTGCACCGCGCGCTGGAACGCGCCCAAGACGGCGAGAGCCACGCGATCTTCCTGCACCTGCGCGGCAGCCACTGGAGCTATCGCAACAGCGCGCCGGAGAACTGGCCGTGGCTGCCCCGCGTCAAGGGCAACAAACTCCTTTCGCGCGAGCTGCGCGAGCGCATCGACGCCTACGACCGCAGCCTTACCTACACGGACGACCTGCTGCGGCAAATCAGCGAGATCCTCGCCCGCTCCAAGTTTGCTGTCAGCAGCATGGTCTACTTTTCCGACCACGGCGAGGACGTGACCGGCGTCGGTCATAACTTCGACGCCTTCAAGCCCGTCATGGCCGAGATTCCCGTGGTGCTGTGGCTTTCGCCGGAATACCGCCGCCGCTACGCGGCGACGACGGCGCGTCTGCGTGCCAACTCCGGGCGGATCTTCACCAGCGACCTGATCTGCCCGCTGGTGCTGGGGCTGATGCACGTCCAGTACGCCAACGCCGTGCCGGAACGTCAGCTTACCTCGGAGAAATACGCCGTCAACGAACAGAACGCTCGCTTCTGGGAAGGCCGTCTGCTCAGATCGGTTGTGCCGGATCTCTAGTTTTTTGCTCCGCATGAAATATCGGGCGAAAAAAATTGAACGCCGCTTTTTTGGCGAAAAAGTCGCGTCGTTCCTTGCGCGCAGGTCTGCCCTCCTGGGCTGCCGAACGAAAACGAGCCGTAGCACAAACGGACGGCCGCTTTTCCCGGTGCGGGGAAAAGCGGCCGTCCGTTTGTGTTCGATCGTCTTTGCCTAACGGCGCGGTTTAAGCGAGTCGCGGTAGATCTTGGCGACCGCTTCGGCGGTGGCGGGCACGGGCGCGAGGTCGAGCAGGCCGCCCAGCGACGGCGTTTCGCGCGTGAGACGCACAAGTTTTTCCACGTCGGCTTCGGTGTAGCCCATGTCGGCCAGTTTTTCCGTAACGCCCATCTTGAAGATCCACTGCTCTACGGCGTCGGCGGCCGCGGCGGCGTTGGCCGGATCGGCGGTGATGTTGCCGGGCAGCATCGGGCGCAGCACGTCGCTCAGCGTCTCGGAGACGGCAGGCCAGCAGGCCTCGACGACGGAGGGCAGGATCATGGCCAGTCCCAGGCCGTGAGTGAGCGTGGGCTTAATGGCCGAGAGCGGGTGCTCCAGTCCGTGGGTGAGGTGCAGCATGCCGTTGTCGAACGAGATGCCGGCGATCATCGAAGCGTAAAGCAGGTAGTAGCGGGCTTCGAGGTCGTTCGGGTTGGCGACGGCACGGGGCAGGTATTTGTCGACGAGGCGCACCGTCTCCTCCGCCAGCAGGATCGTGTAGGGCGAGGCGAACAGCTTCGTGGTCGCGGCTTCGACGACGTGATTGACGGCGTCGATGGAGACGTAGCGCGTCTGGTCGGCGCTCAGCCCCGTCATCAGCGCCGGATCGTCGATGGCGTAAGTGGGATAGATGCAGTCGTAGGCGATGGCGGGCTTGAAATCCTTTTCGAGGATCGAGGCCACGGCGAAGCGGTCCACCTCGGTGCCCGTGCCGTGGGTCAGGTTGACGGCCACGATCGGCTTGGCTTTGTCGGGCGTGAAACGGTACTCGTACAGGTCGCGGGCGTTTTTGTCGGCGTATTCCAGCAGGATGGCCGCGCTCTTGGCCGTGTCGATGGGGCTGCCGCCGCCGATGCCGAACACCGCCGTGGCGCCGACGCCCCTGCCGAGCGCGACCGCTTCGTCGATGCCGTCCACGGTCGGATTGGGCGTAACCTTGTCGTAGAGGACGTAGTTGATCTTGTGCGCGGCAAACGCCTCGACGACGTGATCCCATGCGCCGGTGGCCTTGTAGGAACCGTGCCCGGTGACCACGAGCACGTTCTTGACCCCCTTGTCGGCCAGCGCCTTGCAGATGTCGTCCACCCTGGCGATCGCACCGACGCCCAGATAGCATGTCGTACGCGAGATGATCGTCTTCACTTCGTTGATGTCGATGTTTTTCTCCCACATGATATTTTCCCCCTCATTGATGTGATAAAATTCACATATTTTGTGACTAAAATCACAATACATCGCGAACGAGAATTTGTCAACCAGAAATGTGGCGATGTTTTGTTTTCCCGATGCATTTCCCATGGCGAAGCCCCGAAAAAAAGAGGCCGTCTCAAAAGTCAATTGAGGCGGCCCCTTTTTGAAAGCAATCCAGAGCAACGGTTGAGAGAGTTCTGAGCGGCTGAACTCCTTCGCAGCGTCCAGCAACTCTGGTAATGCTTTCTCTCAAGAATCAGTATGAGTCGTTCTCTTAACGGGCAATACTATACGAGCGATTCGGCGAGCTTCATTCCCGCTTCGAGGCAGCGGAGATTGCCGTCGACGAACTGCGGCTTGACATTGGCTTTCACGGCCGCCGTCCAATCGATGTTCGTGACGCTCAGCAGCTGAACGAGCGCCCCGAGCAGGACGACGTTCATGCCGCGGGGGTTGCCGTTGTCGCGGGCCACCTGCGCCGCGTCCAAAACGAGCGTGGGGGCCTTGCCTTTGAGCTCTTCGATGATGCCGTCCGGGTACTCCTTAGCGCCGCTGAGGATGGGAAGCGACGGCATTTTATAATCGTTCACGACGATCTTTCCGCCGGGTCTGAGGCCGTCCAAACAGCGGATGGCTTCCATCGTCTCGAACGAAACGAGCACGTCGGCTTCGCCCTTGCCAATGATCGGAGAATAGACCTTTTCGCCGTAGCGGACCTGCGTGGAAACGGAACCGCCGCGTTGGCTCATGCCGTGAACTTCGCTCATTTTCACGTCGTATCCCGCCTCGATGAGCCCGGTGGTGAGGATCTTGCTGGCGAGGATGGTCCCCTGTCCGCCGACGCCGACGAGAAGAACGCTTTTCGTTTTGTTCTTGCTCATTTTCTCGCTCCTTTCACGATTGCTTTCATCGGACAGACCTGAGCGCAGACTGTGCAGCCGACGCACTGCATCTTGTCGATGCTGACCTTGCGTTCATACTTGTCGAAGCTCAGCGCAGGACAGCCGGTCTGCAAACATTTTTTGCAGCCGATGCACTTCTCATGATTGACGGTGCACTGGGCCGGTGCGGTGCGGAACTCGCGCCGGTCTTCCGTGGAGAGTTTTTTGAGGACGCAGGGCCAGCGGGTGATCAGGACCACGGGGCCTTCGCGGACTTCCCGATACGCCCAGTCGAGCGCTTCCTTCATCTCGTCCAGCTTGAGAGGGTTGACAGTGCGGATGCGGGTCACGCCGAGGGCGCGGACGATCGTCTCGATGTCCATGATGTTCGCCGGCTCGCCTTTCAGCGTGTAGCCAGTGCCGGGATTCTCCTGATGCCCGGTCATGCCGGTGATGCGGTTGTCGAGGATGCAGCAGATGACGCGAGAATCGTTGTAAACGACTTCCTCAAGGGAATTGATGCCGGTGTGGAAGAAGGTCGAATCTCCCATGCAGGCGACGATCGTCTTTTCCTGACCGCTTTTCTTGAAGGCTTTATCCATGCCGTGTGCCAGCGAAAAAGCGGAACCCATGCACAGAGCTAAGTCCTTGGCGTTGAGGGGTTCGCTGCCGCCAAGGGCGTAGCAGCCGATGTCGCCGACCATGACGGTATCTTTGTGCTTGGCGCACTCGTAGAAGAAGCCGCGGTGGGGGCAGCCGGCGCACAGGGCGGGCGGACGGTCGACGACCAGATTGTGGTTGAACTCGATCTCTTTGGCCTTTGTGCCCAGCAGGGCCTCGCGGACGATGTTCGGGTTCAGTTCGCCGACCAAAGGGATCTTTTCCTTGCCGATACAGTCGATGCCGGCCGCGCGAATCTGTTCTTCCATGTAAGGGTCAAGCTCTTCGATGACGTACATCGTCTCGACGTTGGCGCGGAATTCGCGGATCAGGTCCATGGGCATGGGATTGGTCATGCCGAGTTTGAGGTAGGATGCGCTCTCGCCGAAAACCTCTTTGGCGTACTGGTAGGAGACGCCGTTGACCACGATGCCGATCTTTTTCGAGCCGCTGTATTCGGCGAAGTTGAAGGGACAGTCGTTGGAATAGGCGTTCAGCTTGCGATCGCGGTCGAGCATCTTCACGCGAAGCTGGCGCGAGATGGCCGGGACAGGGTCGTTTTTCATACGGTTTTTCACGTAAGGGATGGCGCCGAATTCCTTTCGCTCGCCGAGCTCGACAAGCGACTTGGAGTGGCAGACGCGGGTGGTCATGCGGAACATGACGGGCGTGTCGAACTTTTCGGAGATGTCGAAGGCGGCGCGAAACATGTCTTTGGCCTCTTGCGAATCGGAGGGTTCGAGCATCGGGACTTTCATGAACTTCGCGTAATTGCGGTTGTCCTGTTCGTTCTGCGAGGAGTGCATGTCCGGGTCGTCCGCGGAGACGAAGACCATGCCGCCGCTGACGCCCATGTAGGAATAGGTGAAGATCGGATCGGCCGCCACGTTCAGGCCGACGTGCTTCATCGCGGCCATGGCGCGCACGCCGCCCAGAGAAGCGCCGATGGCGGCTTCCATCGCGACTTTTTCGTTGGGCGCCCACTCCGCGGTGATCTCTTTGTACGTGCCGGCATTTTCGAGGATCTCGGTGCTGGGAGTGCCCGGATAGGCGGAGGCGAAGCAAACCCCCGCTTCGTATGCGCCTCTGGCGACCGCTTCGTCGCCGGTCATGAGTTTCTTGATCAATTCAATTCCCCCTTTTAATTGCTTTGCTCGGAATCACTTGCTTTGTGCTTGCAATTCTTTCTGATGTAATCCGCGAAAATCGGCACACAGGGATTGACGCAGTTACGGTTCCAGAGAAATGAAAGCTCGACGGTCCCCTTATCCGCCAGCGGAACGAATTTCAGCCTTCCGGCCGCGAGGCTGCGATAGTTATCGGACAAAAGCGTCACATACCGCCCCGTCGCGACGATCGAAAGCAGATGCGCGACGCTGGAAGCGTTTTCCTCCACCGAGGCGTCGAAACCGGCGTCTCTCGCCCGCGCGCGGATCTGCTCATAACCGCGACGGGCCAGAGAACGGGCGATGACGACGAAGCGCTCCTGCTTCAGCTCCGCGAACGCGACCTCTTCCCTTTGCGCCAACGGATGGCGAGGGGAGAACACGGCGCAGTCGCGGTATTTGCGCAGCACGATGCGCTCGATATCGCGGTCTGCCGGTCGGCCGGTGCAAATGGCGCAGTCGATCGCTCCCGTGTTGAGATCGTAGATCATTCGTTCGGTGTTGCTGCCGCTCACCCGTACGAGGATATCCGGATGTTCCGTCTGGTAATCGTTCAGAAGCGCGTACACGAAAGAGTTGACGAAATATACGTTCACCGCCAGACGGATGATCCCGGAAAACCCTTCCTGCGCGTAGCGCGCTTTTTCCACCGCGGCGTAGTAGCTGTCAAGAATCCCCTCGCTGTTCAGATAAAAGCTCTGGCCGGCCGCTGTCAGCGAGACGGAACGGCGGCTGCGGTCAAAGAGCTGAAAGCCCAGCTCGGCTTCCATCTGCTGGATGGTCCTCGTCAGCGACGACGGCGTGAGATACAGCCGGTCGGCCGCATTGGTGTAGTTCAGAGTTTCCGCGAGAATGCGGAAGCATTCGATATCGTCGATACGCATGTCAACCCCCCTCTGAAACAATATTTCTATTCTTCCAAGAGTACTCCGAATGCGCCGCCATGATTTTCGAACTGTTTAGAGCGCCGAAGGGCTGAGAACGTCTGCGACAGGTCCGTAGAAGAGCCAGGAGACCGCGAAAAGCAGCACGAGGGTCAGCATGGAGATGATCAAAAGCTGCACAAAGAGCTTGTTCTCGTCTTCCTTGGTAAGGTTGATGCGATTTTCGCCAGCGATCGCCGCGATGATCAGTGCGCCGCCCGTGGACATCGGCGAAATGCCGCTGGCCGCGCCGGCCGCCGCGACGGCGGACATGAGGGCCGCGGGGTTGACGCCGCCGATCTGCTTGGCGATGTCGATGCACATCGGCATCATCGTCGGGTAGACAACGCCCAGAGCGCTGCTGACGAGGCTGAGCAGGCCGGCCGACAGACTCATCAGAGGCGTGGCCGTGCCGCTGTTCATGATCTTGCTGAGGCCGCCGCTGAGCAGGGCGATGCCGCCCGCTTGGGCGACGATCGAAAGCAACGCGCCGACGCCGAGGACCAGGATGATCGTGTTCCAGGGGATGGCCTTGATGCATTTGCTGTCGTCCGCGACGTGGAACACGAGCAGGACGGCGGCGACCGACAGCGCCGCAAGGCCGAGGTTGACCTTCGCGTAGACGATGAGGAAGAGCATGGCGAGGATGCTCAGCAGGGCGACGATCTGTTTGCCGCTGAATTTTTCGGCCCGTTTGACTTCGGCGTCGGGAGCGGCCTTGACCTTGTAGCCCTTGAAGGCGATGTAGATGACGACGGCCAGGATCAGGTTGTAAAGGACGGCGTTGACCCAGATCGCGGGAGTGACGTTGCCGGTGTATCCGGCTTTGGCGACGGCGCTGAGGATGATGGTGCCCTCGGGCGTGATCGGCGAGAAGCGCCCGGACGTCATGCCGCAAATGCCGATCAGCGCCAGCATCAGAGGATTATAGCCGACTTCCACGGCGATGGCGGCCGCAAGAGGGGGGATGATGGCCAGCGCGGGCACGCCGCCGGGGCCGACCGCAACGATCGTGAAACCGGCGAGGTACATGAGGATCGGGATCATCCACGTGCGCTTGCCGGCCCCGGCGATGATCTTGCGGGCCAGCAGTTCGAGCGCTCCCGTGCTGGTGATCACGGCAAAGAGCAGTGTGATGCCGACCAGCGTCACGAACAGAGAGACGCTGACGGCGCCGATCAGTGCCCTGTCGTTCATGCCGAACAGTCGTACGGCGACGACGCCTACAGCCAGGGCAAGGACGCCGATGTTGTTCTTGCGGAAGAAGGCAAGTGCGATGACGATGATGAAGAGAATGAGCGATAAAACGTCCATAGACCATATCCCCCTTTTATTTGTGCTATTCGTGCTTGCAGGCTGCTCCCTGAGCGCTCACGACCGTCGCCTGGATCTCGGCTGCCATCTCAGCCGCGGTCTGATTGAGCTTGTTCAGATCGTAGCCGGTCTCGATGCCCATCTTGTCCAGCATATAAACAAGATCTTCGGTGGCGATGTTGCCCTTGGCGCCGGGCACGAAGGGACAGCCGCCCATGCCGGCAAGAGAGGAATCCATCATCGCGATGCCCTCTTCCATCGCCACATAGCAATTGGCAAGCCCCATGCCGTAAGTGTCGTGCATGTGCAGCGACACCTTGTTCAGGTCGGTATACTCGCGGATGGCTTTGACGAGGCGGCGAGTGTTCTCGGGCGTGCTGATGCCGGCCGTATCAGCGATGCCGAACTCGGCGACGCCAACGCTCTGAGCCTCGTCGATGAGCCATTTGACGCGGTCCACCGGCACTTCGTCGCCGAACGGAGAGCCGAATACGCAAGGCATGGCGAGGATGATGTGCAGACCTTCGGCATTGGCGGCAAGTTCCTTGAAGGCGTCGAGCGACTCCTGGATGGTGCGGCGCGAGTTGCGCAGGTTATGCTCTTCAGACGCGGAGAGCACGAACTCGACGTGAGTGAATCCGGCTTCGCGGGCGTTTTCCACGCCCTTTTGGTTGAGCGTCAGAGCGAAGGCGGTGACGCCGCGCTCTTCAAGATACGAGCGTACTCCACGGAAGACCTCGCGTGCGTCGCCCATCTGCGGGACGTACTTGGGATTCACGAACGACGTGATCTCCATCTTGCGCGCGCCGCAGTCGACCATCTTTTTGATGTACTTGATCTTGGTCTCCGTGGGGATGGGAACGGGATGATTCTGCCAGCCGTCGCGGGGAGCTACTTCGGAGATCAGAACTTTCTTCGGCAGTGACATGACCTTCGCCTCCTTAGTTCATGAGCCCTGCGGCCTTGAAGGCGGCCAGCTGCTCGTCGCTGAAGCCAAGCTCCTTGAAGATCTCGTCGTTGTCTTCGCCGAGGTCGGGGGCGGCTTTTTTGTACTTCACCGGCGTTTCGGACATCTTGATCGGATTGCCGATGACAGTCAGCTCGGCGACTTCCTTGTGGTTCTTGGGTGAAGGCACCGTGACGAGCATCTCGCGGTCCTTGATGATGCTGTCGTCTTTGCAGAGCGCTTCGCAGTCGTAAATCGGGGCGGCGGGGATGCCGGCCTTGTCGATGATAGCGACGGCTTCGGCGACGGTCTTGTCGGCGGCCCAGTTCTCGATGACCGCCTTGAGCGCGTCGGCGTTCTTCTTGCGAAGCTCGGTGTCGCAGTACAGCGGATCCTGAGCCAACTCGGGCATGCCCATGGCGGCGGAAAGTACTTCGAAATGCTTGTCGGTGCCGGAGGCGATGACGAACCAGGCGTCCTTCGCCTTGAACGAGTCGTAGGGCGCGCTGGAGATGTACTTGTTGCCGGTCATCACGGGCGACTCGCCGGTGTAGACGTACTGCATCAGCTTGGCTTCCATGCCGGAGACGATGGAGTCGACGAGGGCAACGTCGATGTGGTTGCCCAGGCCGGTCTTTTCGCGCTCGTAGAGCGAGGCGCAAACGGCGACGCCGACGTTCAATCCGGCGAACAGGTCGCCGATGGCCATGCCGGCGCGGGTGGGTTCCATGCCGGGCCAGCCGGTGATGCTCATGCTGCCGCCCATCGCCTGGGCGATCAGATCGTAGCCGGGTTTGTAGGAATTGGGGCCGGTCTGGCCGAAGCCGGAGATTGAAGCGTAAATGAGGCGGGGATTCAGAACTTTGCACTCTTCCCAGCCGAAGCCGAGACGCTTCATCACGCCGGGACGGTTATTCTCGATGAGGACGTCGGCGGATTTGACCAGCTCGGCAAAGAGCTTCTTGCCCTCCTCCTGCTTGAGATCGAGAGCCACGCCGCGCTTGTTGCGGTTGAGGTTCTGAAAGTACATGCTCAGACCGGTTTTCGGCTCAAGAGGTCTCGCGTTGCGGACGAAGTTGCCGTGGCTTTTCAGATTTTCGAATTTGATGACGTCTGCGCCCATATCCGCGAAGTACATGCCGATATAAGGACCGGCCAGGAAATCCGTAAAGTCGATGACGCGAACTCCCTGAAGAATCCCCTCTCTGTGCTGTGCCATTTGTGTTTCCTCCTCTTTGTGGTTTTTGTCGAGGCTTCGGTTGAGCCTGTATTCGTATTATAAAAGCAAATGATTTGTTAATCAAATCAAATTTCGAAACACTGTCTTGCCGGTTCGGCAACAATGCCAAACTGGGCCTCCGCGCCGCCGCACGACAGGCTGAAAAAGCGCCGTGAACAGAGTAGCGCGCAGAATATCTTTGGGGCAGTACGAATTCCATCTCAAACGCTGCGCAGTCTGAGCAGCTCGCTTTGTGAATCTCCCTGGCAGCACCGCGAAGTTCGGTCTTTTATTTAAAGAAGAAGCATAAAGCACAAGGAAGCCACTTCGACCGAAAAGGCCGAGGCGGCTTCCTTGTCATGCGATACTGTTCGTGATGTTATACCAGCTGCCGTCTCAGGCGCTCCTTTTCGGCCGCTTCGTCGTCGGCGGGGTACCAGACGGGGTCGGCAAGGCGGACGGCGCACTTTTCGCCCTGACTGAAGGAGACGCGGTGCGGCGTCTGCACTTTCAGGATCTGATTGCCGACGGGGACCAGGTATTCGGTGCGGTCGGTGAGGAAGATGCGCTTTTCCACGTGGGTCTGGTAGCCGTCGCTGCCGCCGCTCAGTTCGATGGCGTTGGGGCGCGCGGCGACGACCATGCGCTCGGCGGCGCCGGCGGGGACGGAGAGGTCGAGCGGGTGCTCGGGATCGCCTTCGGCGTAGGCTCGGCCGTCTCTGACGAGGACGTTGAGGAAGGTGCTCTCGCCGAGGAAGCTGTGCACGAAGCGGTTGGCGGGCTTGTTGTAGAGGTTCTCGGGCGTGTCGATCTGCATGATCCTGCCCATGTCGCAGACCATCATGCGGTCGGAGATGGCCATGGCTTCCGACTGGTCGTGGGTGACGAAGATGATGGTGAAGTTGAACGTGCGCTGCAGCTCTTTGATCTCGAAGCGCATGGACTCGCGCAGTTTGGGGTCGAGATTCGAGAGCGGCTCGTCGAGCAGCATCACCTTGGGGCGCGTGACGATGGCGCGGGCCAGGGCGATGCGCTGCTGCTGCCCGCCGGAGAGGTCGGACGGATAGGAGTTTTCCAGGCCGGTCAGGCTGGTGTGCGCCAGCGCGTCGGCGACCTTGCGGTTAACGTCGGCGCGGTTCATCTTCTGGATGCGCAGCGGGAAGGCGACGTTCTCGAAGACGTTCATGTGCGGCCAGACGGCGAAGGCCTGGAAGACCATGCCGAGGCCGCGCTCTTCCGGCGGCACGTAAAGGTTCTTGCTTTTCACCGAGACGGGGCGGCCGCAGAGTTCGATCTCGCCCTCGCTGAGATCTTCGAAGCCGGCGATCATGCGCAGCGTCGTCGACTTGCCGCAGCCGGAGGGACCGAGGAACGAAAAGCACTCGCCCTCGCGGACGCTGAAGGTGAAGTTGTCCACGGCGACGATGTCGCCGAGCGTTTTTGTGGCGAAGCGTTTGGTGACGCCGCGCAGTACGACCTGATCCATGGCCCTAGACCCCCTTCCGGTCGCGGGTGAAATAGGTGACGACCGCGTTGCAGACGATGATCAGCAGGATCGCCACCGAGCCGAGCGCGGCCGCCTGCGGCATCATGCCGGCGTCGCGCAGCGAATAGATCTGCACGCCCAGCGTGCGCGTGTAAGGCCCGTAGAGCAGCACCGAGGTGGTGACTTCGCGCATGGCGGGCAGAAAGATCAGGAAGAACCCGGCCACCATCGCCGGGCGGATCAGCGGCAGCGTGATGTCTTTCAGGCTCTCGGTGTGCGAGGCGCCGCACGCGCGCGCCGCTTCCTCGAGCGAGGGGTGGACCTGCAGCAGCGCCGCCGACGAGCTCTTCATCGAGAAGGACAGATAGCGCGCCAGATAGGCGACGAGAATGATCCAGATCGTATTGTAGAGGCTGACGCCGCCGAGGCTGCCCGACCAGGCGAGAATGACGCCGACGGCCAGTACCGTGCCGGGGATCGAATACGGCAGCACCGAGAGCACCTCGAGGACGCCGCGGCCGCGCGGGCGGATCTTCTGCACCACGTAGGCGATCAGCGTGCCCAGGAACATGCAGACGACGCCGGCCGTGGACGAGGCGAACAGCGAGTTCTTGATCGAAGCGAAGGTTCCCGAGGCCGAGAAGACCTTGACGTAGTTGTTGAGCGTGAAGTTCTTGGGGATCAGCGGCAGGCCGTAGGCCTTGACCAGTCCGACCAGGAAGATCATCACCAGCGGCACGACGACGATCATCACCAGCGTCGCGACGGCGAGGATCAGCAGCGGGATCTTGGAGCCGCGCAGCTTGATCAGCGTCGGGCGCATCGACTTGCCCTTGATGATGTCGTAGCTGCCGGCGCTGAGCACTTTTTTCTGCACGATCAGAGCCACGGAAACGACCGCCACCAGCAGGATCGACAGCGCCGCGCCCTGGCGGATGCCCTCGAAGCTGCCCTCGGCGCGCTGGATCGTGTCGAAGATCTGCGTCGGCAGCGTGAATATCCCCTGCGAAAAGCCGAGGATCGACGGCACGCCGAAGTGCGCCAGCGACGAGATCAGAATCAGCAGCGCGCCGGCGGAGATAGCCGGCAGCACCAGCGGCAGCGTGATCTTGCGGATCACGGTCATCTGCCGCGCGCCGGCGATGCGGGCGCACTCCTCCAGCGTCGGATCCATGCGCTCGAGCGCGCTGACCACCTGCATGAAGACGAACGGGAAATAGTAGGAAATTTCCACGAAGACGATGCCCCATACCGAGTTGATGTTGAACGGCGCGCCGGCGAGGCCAAGCGTGCGTACCAGCCAGCGGTTCAGATAGCCCGAACGCCCGTTGAGCAGCAAGTCCCAGGCCATGGCCCCCAAAAACGGCGGGAACATGTAGGGAATGCTGAACAGCGCGCGCATCAGCCCCTTGGCGGGGATGTCGCTGCGCCCCAGCAGCCAGGCGTAGAAGACGCCCATGATCGTGCCGAACAGCGTCACCCAGAAGGCGATCTTGACCGTGTTCCACATCGAACCAAGCGTCTTGGGCGCAAGCAGCTGGCTTGCAAACAGCGATGGATCGAAGCGCCCCTGGTAGAAAAAGGCGTGATACACGATCATGAAAATGGGAATGACGACGATCACCAGCAGCAGCGCGAAGCTGAGCAGCGTCATGGCGCCGTCGAGGTTGAAACGGCGGCCGTCGAGTGCCGCCAGATCTTTGTTTCTGCGCAGGCCGAGTCTCATGCCGACACCTCCTGTTTCGCTTCGTAGTAGCGGGGATTGAGCAGACGCAGCCCTACCTCGTCGCCAACATCTGCCGTGCCCTGCCGCGCCGCGTCGAGCGTGCTCTGCTGCACGCGCAGTTCGCGCGCGCCCAGCGTGACGCGGTAGTCGTACTCGCTGCCGAGGAACGTGCGCCGTTCCACGCGGGCGCGCAGCGGCGAGGCGGCGTCGAAAACGACGTCGTTGGGACGCACCCCCAGATCGACGCCGCGGCGTGGATCGAACCCAGCGGGAAGCTCCCCGTCCCACGGCGCGACGCCTGTGCCGGTATCCAGCCCCAGGCCGCCGCCCAGCGCGACGACGGGGATGAAGTTCGACACGCCGATGAACTCGAACGCGAAGCGGTTGGCCGGGCGCAGGATGATGTCCTCGTCCGTGCCGACCTGGCACAGCGAACCGTCCTGCTGCATGACGGCCATCTTGTCGCAGATCTGCAGCGCCGACTGCTGGTCGTGGGTGATGTAGAGGATCGTCGTGCCCAGATTGCGCTGGATCTCGCGGATCTCGAGCAGCATCTGCTCGCGCAGCTTGGCGTCGAGGTTGGTGATCGGCTCGTCCATGACGATCAGGCCGCCGTTGCACACCAGCGCGCGGGCGATGGCGACGCGCTGCTGCTGGCCGCCCGAAAGCTGGCTGGGCAGGTGGGCGGCGTATTCCGTCATGTTGACCTGAGAAAGGGCGTGCATGGCCCGTTTCTCCGCCTCGTCTCTGGGGACGCGGCGTTTCCTGAGCGGGTAGAGCACGTTTTCCTTCACGGTCATGTGCGGCCACACGGCGTAATCCTGAAAGACGATGCCGATGTTGCGCCGCTCCACGGGAACGTTGATCCGCTTTTCGGCGCTGAAAAGGCACTCGTCCCCCACGTAGATCTCTCCCGTCCGCGGGCGGCTCAGCCCCAGAAGGCAGCGCGCCAGCGTGGTCTTGCCGCAGCCCGAGGGGCCGACGAGACAGAGGATCTGCCCGTCCTCCACTTCGAGGCTGAAGTCCTTGAAGATGTCGCGCTCGCCGTAACGGAAGGAGACGTTTTTGAAGATGACTTTGCCCATAAAACTCCTCCTGCTTGAAAGGTTGTACAAAAATGGGGGCAACTGGCGCTGCCCCCATAAATCGAATCGCTTTTTTCGTTTGGAACGAAGCGGCGTTAGCGGAAGATCTTGTCGAACGCGGCGGCGTTCTCTTTCTGCTTGGCGACCACCTCGGCCATGTCGCTGACCATGGCCTTGGCGGCGATGGCGGCCACGTCGGCGTTCTGCGCCACGTCGCCGCGCACCGAGAGCAGATTGTTGGCGACGAGGATCTCCTGCCCTTCCTTGGAAAGGATGAAGTCGTAGAGCAGCTTGCCGTTGGCCTCGTTCTTGCAGTCCTTGACCAGTCCGATGGGGCTGAAGATGGAAACCGTGTCCTCGGGATAGACGAAAGCGATCGGCGAGCCTTCCTTGATCAGGTTGGCGGTGACGTAGTCGAGGCACACGCCGAGCTTGTAGGCGCCGGCCGCGACCTGATTGTGCGTGGCGGTGGTGCCGCTTTCGAAGTAACACTTGTTGGCCTTGAGCTTTTCCATGAACGGTGCGCCGTACTTGGCGTTGGCCATGATCGCGTTGCGCCAGTACTTGGTGGTGCCGGCGGTGTTGGGGTCGGTCATCACGACTTGGTCGTTCCATTTGGGGTCGCAGAGGTCGTTCCACGTCTTGGGCGCGTCGGCGGCTTCGACGTTGAGCGTGTTGTAGGCGATGCCCATGTTCATCATGCGCGCGCCGGTGTAATAGCCCTCGGCGTCGACGAACGCCTTGTCGATCTTCTCCGCTTCGGGCGAGCTGTACGGCTGCAGGATGCCCTGCGCCTTGAACGACACGTAGTTGGTCGGGTCGCCGACCCAGATGATGTCGGCGTCGACGCGACCGGCCTGGGCTTCGGTGGCGATCTTGGTCATGACCTTGCCGGTGCCGGCGAAGTAGTACTCCATGGTGACGCCGGGATATTTCTTTTCGAAACCCTGTTTGATGGCGATCAGCTGGTCTTCCTGCATCGAGGAATAGAGCATGACCGTGCCGGAAGGCTCGGCGGCGGCGCAGGCCGCGAAAGCCAGGCTGAGCGAAAGCGCGGCGACGAACTTTTTCATGACGACGTTTCCTCCTTGGGATTCTTCTCGACGAATTGCCGGAACGCGGCGGCTCCGGCGGACGGCTCGATTATAGCATATCAAGGGGGTTTCAGGACGAGAACCGCCGCTTTTTTCGGAGAGATCGTCGGGATTGTGCCGGCCGTCCCGCGCCGGGAAAAATATTCGGCAGAGCTGCCCGACGCGAACGTAAAAATCCAGTGACTTTCGCTCATTTGTGACGTTGAAAATTATCGTTGTTAAGTTATAATCATTATGCATACTGTAAATTTTGGGAGGCCATCATGAAGCTCGTGCTGGGAATCGACATCGGCTCCACCGCCGTCAAGGGAGTCCTTTACGGCGGCGAGGCGCTGGAGTGGGGCCTCGCGCCGACGGGCTGGAGCCCGCGCGACGCGGGCGAGGCCATGATCGCGGAGCTGCTGCGGCGGCGCGGATTGGACAAGAGCGATCTGGGCGCGCTGATCTCGACGGGGTACGGGCGCCGCGCGCTGACGGCTGCCACGAAGCAGGTCACCGAGATCACCTGCCACGCCCGCGGCGCGCACGAGCTCTGTCCGCAGGCGCGCACGGTGCTCGACATCGGCGGGCAGGACAGCAAGGTGATTCGGCTCGACGAGCGGGGCGGCGTGGTGGATTTCGCCATGAACGACAAGTGCGCCGCCGGCACGGGACGCTTCTTTCAGGTGCTCAGCCACGCGCTGGATTACGACGTCGAAGCGTTCGGCGCCGTTCCGGCCGACGGCCCGAGCGAGCCGCTGTCGAGCATGTGCACCGTCTTCGCCGAGAGCGAAGTGATCGGCAACCTCGCCCGCGGCGTGCCGCGCGAAAACATCGTGCGCGGTCTGCTGAAGAGCATCGCCTCGCGTTCGGCGGGGATGCTCGCCAGGGTGGGGATGAAGCCGCCGCTGTTCTTCTCCGGCGGTTTGTCGCGCAGCCCGTCGCTGCGGGCGTTTTTGGAAAAGGAGCTGGACTGCCCCGTGCAGGTCCACGAAAAATCTCAATTTGCCGGCGCGCTCGGCGCCGCGCTGATTGGCTGGGGGGCCATCGTATGAGAACGATCGAACAGATTGTCGAGGGGATGAGGGAGCACGCCAAGGACGGTCCGGTGCTCATCAAGGAACTGAGCGAAAAGGGCGTGCCCATCGTCGGCACCTACTGCACGTTCGTGCCGTGGGAGATCATCCACGCCGCCGGCGCCGTGTCGGCCTCGCTGTGTTCGCGCAGCCAGAAGCCGATCGCCGCCGCCGAGGAGCGCCTGCCGCGCAACCTCTGCCCGCTGATCAAGGCCAGCTACGGCCACGCCATGACCGATACCTGCCCGTATTTCCACTTCTGCGGGCTGGTCGTCGCCGAGACGACCTGTGACGGCAAGAAGAAGATGTTCGAGCTGCTCAACGACATCAGGCCGGTCTACACGATCCAGCTGCCGCAGCGCGGCGACCGTCCCGAAGATCTGCAGATCATGAAAAAGGAATTCGCGCTCTTCAAGGAGGAGATGGAGCGCTTCACCGGCCATGAGATCACCGACGGCGACCTGCGCGCCGCGATTCGTCTGCGCAACCGCGAGCGTACGGCCTTGCGCGATCTGTGGTCGCTGGCCGAGCTGGAAAATCCGCCGCTGACCGGGCACGAGATCTGGGAGTTCGGCGAGTACATGAGCTTCCACTTCGACAAGGAAGCCTCCATCACCTGGCTCAAGCAGCAGGTCGCCGACCTGCGCGCCGCCGTCGCCGCGGGCGAAGACCGCGGCCTGGGCAAGAAGCCGCGCGTGATGATCACCGGCTGCCCGATCAGCGGCGCCACGAAGGTGATCGACGCCGTGGAAGCGGCCGGCGGACTGGCAGCCTGCTACGAGAACTGCGGCGGCGAAAAGGAGCTTCGCTACCTCGTCGACGAAGACAAGGATCCGCTCGAGGCGCTGGCCGAAAAGTACCTCGGCATCGGCTGTTCGATCATGAGCCCCAACGAGGCGAGACTGGATGCGATCCGCTATTTGGCCGACCTCTATCGCGTCGACGGCGTGCTCGACATGACGCTGACGTCATGCCACACCTACGCCGTCGAGACGTACCGCGTGCGCGAGTTCGTGCACGGCCTCGGCAAGAGCTATCTGGCCGTGGAGACCGATTTCTCCGAGAACGACAAGGAGCAGCTGGCCACGCGCATCGGCGCGTTCATCGAAATGCTCTAGGTTCGAAAAAACGAAACGGCGGCGCCGGGAGCGCGAAAAGCGCCCGGCGCCGCCGTTGTTATTTTGTCCGTTCCCGTATTATAATCAGCCCCGACAGGAGGGGCTTTTCCCATGAAAAAAAGTTCTTCACCGGGGGCGTGTTTGGCGCGCGTTCTGCTGGCGGCCGTTCTCGCGCCGCTGCTTTTGGCGCCGCCGGCGGCCGCCCTGCCGGAGGCGGACGCCGGAACGCGGAAACGGAGCGCGGCGTTTCCGGCCGCGGAGGGCCTGTGGAGCGTCCGCCACCGTTCGCGAAACGGCGGCGCGTGGCTGCGCGCGTGGTTTCACGGCGGCCGCCTCGACAGCCGTCCGGGAATGCCGGACATCACGCTGCGCGGTTCCGGCCTTGCAGCCGGATTCGACCGGCGCCTCGGGCGAGGTACGGACGCCGGGATCGCTCTTGCCGCCGGGCGCATGAAGATGCGCGGCCGCGGCGCGCTGAACGGCACCGACAGCGACAGTTCCAGCCTGGGCGCGTCGCTGTACGCCGTGCGCCATGCCGGGACCTTTACGATCGTCGCCGACGCCGGGCTCGACTGGCAGAACGCCGGCGTGACGGCCGCGGCGGCGGGATCGGTCGGCATCAGCGCAGTCTGAGCGGCTCGTTCGCCCTGCGCTGGGATATGTAATTTCGGCTCAGCGTATTGAACCGGTCTAGCAGCTGTATCGAGGTTGAAATGTTCCACGTGGAACATCGCTTTTTTTTTCAAAAAACGGGCCCGCGCCGAGGACTCCGCTCCGTGTGTCGGACCGGCCTGTCAAGGCGACGCTCAGCGGTCTGCGCCGAGCTCCGACAGCAGCCATTCTTTGAGCACGACCGCTTGGTTGCGGTTGGTGTCCTTGGCGCCGAACAACAGCGTCACGTCCCCTTCCTTCAGGCGCTCGCGGCAGAGTTCCGCGAATGCCGCCGCGGCAGAATTGCCCGCCAGCTCGGTCAGATAGTCGGCGCGGAACTTGGCGAAGCGCGCCGGATCGTGGGCGAACCACGTCCGCAGCGCCGCGCTGGGGGCCACCTCCTTGTTCCACAGATCGAGGGCGGCCTTTTCTTTGGAAAGACCGCGCGGCCACAGCCGGTCCACAAGCGCGCGGAAGCCGTCGTCCGCTTCCGCCGGAAGATACACTCGCTTTGTTTTCAGCGCATGAAGCATCGTACATCCCCTCCTCATCGATCGCCGATGCTTCATTATGAATCTCTTGAGGCTTTTATTCAAGAGACCATCCCGTTACGCACAAGGAGTTAGGCTCATGAAGATCACCACGCTCTGCTACATGGAACGCGGCGGCCGCTGGCTGATGCTGCACCGGACCGTCAAGGAGAACGACGAAAACCGCGACAAGTGGATCGGCGTCGGCGGCAAGCTGGAGGAGGGGGAGAGCCCGGAAGACTGCCTGCGCCGCGAGGTGCGCGAAGAGACCGGCTACGAGCCGACGGAATTCCGCTTCCGCGGTCTGGTCACGTTTGTGTCCGACCGCTGGGGCACGGAGTACATGTGCCTCTACACGGTATCCGGCTTTACGGGAAAACCGCACGACTGCGACGAAGGCGCGCTCGAGTGGGTGCCGAAAGAGCGGGTCGAATCGCTTAACCTCTGGGAAGGCGACAGAATATTTTTGCGCCTGCTCGCAGAGGACGCGCCGTTTTTCTCGCTCAAGCTGCGATACGAGGGCGAACGCCTGGCCGAATGGGCGCTGGACGGCGTTCCGCAACCGCTTGCGTAGGGAGAAAGATCATGGATAAAAAGTTCGCCATCTTCGACATGGACGGCACGCTCGTCGATTCCATGGGCTATTGGCAGCGCATGGAGCGCGAGTACCTGGCCGGGCGCGGCGCGCCGTCCGGGCCGGAGCTCGAAGCCCTGATCGCCCGCCTCAAGCCGATGACGCTGTACGACGCGGCGCGGGCCTTTATCGCCGAGCTGGGATTTTCCGGCACGCCCGAGCATGTCGTCGCCGAGATGAACGGCGTGATGCGCCGCCATTACGAGCGCGACGTTTCGCTCAAGCCGGGCGCGGCGGAGTACCTGCGGCGGCTCAACCGCCGCGGCGCGGCGCTTTGCACCGCTTCGGCCACCAGCGTGCCGCTCGTGAAATTATGCCTGCGCCGCCTCGGCGTCGACCGCGAATTCCGCTTCATGCTCAGCTGCGAAGAAGTCGGCGCCAGCAAAAACCGCCCCGACGTGTACTTCGAGGCGGCCCGCCGCCTCGGTTCCGCTCCGGCGGAAACGGCCGTGTTCGAGGATTCGCTTTCCGCGCTGACGACGGCGAAAAACGCCGGCTTTTACGCCGTCGCCGTCTACGATGCCGCCAGCGCGTCCGACTGGCCGGCGCTGCGGGCTTTGGCCGACGAGTGCGTCGTCGACTGGAGCAAAGCGGCCGCTGGACAGCGCGGCTCCGATCCCATATGAAATGCTGAGGCGAGGCGAACGTTGGCGGTTCGCCTCGCCTCAACCTTTGCGACTGTGGTTCCGCAGAGCGTAAAAGATCTGCCTCCGCAGCCCCCTTCCCCGCCGGGTCGACTTATACTGCAGTATTGAATGGCAAGGGCGTTCTTCACCATGATTTCCTTTCTTGTGCTCTCTGCCCCTGAAAGGAATAAAAAACGTAAAAGATAATGATTCCTGTTATTGACAAATGAAAAATTCGCCGCTATAGTACGACCAGATTCAAAAAAGAGACGTTTTCGTCTCGAACCATAAAAATCCAGGGAGGAATTTTTCATGAACAAGAATCTCGTCAGCAAGATCAACGGCTACATCGCGAACATCGGCGTGTCTTTCGTCAAGATGCACAATCTGCATTGGAACATCGTCGGCTCCCAGTTCAAAGCCGTCCACGAGTATCTCGAATCCGTCTACGACGACTACGCGGACATTCTCGACGAAGCGGCGGAACTGCTGCGCATGAACGGCGAGCTGCCCGCGGCGAGCCTGAAGCAGTATCTCGAACTGGCCAGCGTCAAGGAGATCGAGTCCAAGGAGATCTCGACCGGCGACGCGCTCGGCATTCTCCTCGCCGACATGAAGCTGCTCAGGGACCAGGCCGCGGACATCCGCAAGGCCGCCGAGGCCGAGGACGCGTTCGACGCCGCGAACATGATGGAAGACCACATCAAAGAGTTCGGCAAAAAGATCTGGTTTGTCGAATCGATGACAAAGTAACAAGAAGGGGACAGGATGCCCGAGGAGAAAAAAACACGCCATTCGCAGCAACGGGACATGATTTACGATTATCTGCGCTCTACTCGCGAGCATCCTTCGGCGGAGACCATCTACACGGCGCTCAAGGCGAAAATGCCCAATCTCAGCCTCGGCACCGTCTACCGCAATCTCAAGTTGCTCGAAGAAAACGGGAGAATCCGACGGGTCCCCGCGCTGCAGAACGCGGAACGTTACGACTGCATCTGCTGCGATCACGCCCATTTCGTCTGCACCAAATGCGGCAAAGTCAGGGACCTTGAACCGATCGACGCCCGCGAGGCCGCCGGCGCGTTCACGCTGGAAAAAGGCGACGTGCCCATGAGCGTCTCGCTGACGATCAGCGGCATCTGCGCCGAATGCAGAAAAAACACTTTGGCTCAAACAGGCAAGGGATGAAACGCTTCGACCCCAAAACGAACGAATTAAAAAATCAGCCCGCAGTTCCCCAAGAGGGACTGCGGGCTGATTTTTACACATGCTGCGGCGTTTTGAGCCCGACTGACCGGGATTCTCACGCCTCTCTCATCGCTGCATCGCTCGTTATCGTTATTTACTCTTTTACCCATTCCCTTTTATCGACGTTCCTTCTGCCGCCGGGCCGTATATACAGCAAGTAAAGGACGCTCAAAGGTGAGTGGATGAACTCCCTCGGGGCACTGAACAAACCTTGTCAACGATCCTATTGGAAATCGGTATTGTCCGTTTGTCGCTGGGACGGCTCTGTCTATGGGGACGGCGTAATCTCCTATGCCGGCTTTCGACGTGCTGTACTTTTTTCATCAGAGAATATATGCTTGACATATTAGTATGCTTATTGTATATTAACATAGATTAAATTTAAATATTTAATATTAATTTAACTGCTGAGTCGATATTAATTGAATTGGATAATATTGTTAAATCTTATATCGCGAACAGCAGGGGGCGATGCCACATCAAATTTTAGCGCGATGCCGGAAGCGTCATTTTCATAAAGAGATATTCCGATTTTTCTAGAAAGGTTTGGTGATTCTCATGACATCTTTAATCCAGCCTACTGATACGATTTATATCTGGGCAGTGCTGTTGTGCGTAGTTCTCGGAGTTAATTGGCTTGATCAACGTTTCAAGAGCATCAACAAACTGGGGACCATATTTCTTTATGTGATAGCGGGAGTTATTTTAGCGAACATGCATATTCTTCCCTTCTCTTCTCCCGTTTACAAATCATTCTCGGGAATCCTGGTGCCTCTTGCTATACCTATGCTGCTTTTTAAATCCAATCTTCGCAAAATCTATGAGGAAAGCGGAAAAGTTTTCATTGCTTTCAATCTCACCGCCATCTCTTCCATCGCCGCAGCTTTTATCTACGGCCCCGTGCTCCGCAGCTGGGGGATGCAGGAGATCCCCGGCTTTACGGCCATGTATGCTGCGGGAGCCATCGGCGGCACAGTCAACATTATCGCCATGGGAGGGACGTTCGGAGTCAGCGAGGAGTTGATCAGCGCGACGACGATGCTCGCCAACTTCACTCTCGGCATCGTTCTGTTCGTATTATCTTTCACGGCCGGCACCCGCACCTATAGACGCTGGTTTAAACATCCTCACATCGATGAACGCGAGGCAGCAATCCTCGCCGATCCGGAGGCGGCGACGAAACCGTTCTCCGCCGTGTTCTGGAAAGACAAAGGCATCTCTTTACTCGACGTCCTCAAAACCTTTACGACGGCGTTTGTCATTCTCGCCGTGAGCCGCCTGATCGCCAACGCGGTTGTTGCCATGAAACCGCCTTTTGTCATCAAGCAGCTTTTCGGCAGCATCTGGCTTGTCATGACCACGCTGTCTGTTCTGGGAGCCACTTTTATGCCGAAGTGGTTTTCCTCGCTGAAATTCGGCGAAGAATTCGGATTGATTCTCATGTCTTTGTGGTTCGTCACGGTAGGAACGGCAGCCAACGTCTACAAGCTGGGGCAGTACGGCCTCTTCGTGCTGTTTGCCTTTGCGGTCACTCTGGCATGCCACCTGGTGCTATCTTTCCTTCTCGGGAAGATATTCAACATCAATTTGGAAGACATCTGCTGCTCTATCGCGGCGAATATCGGCGGGCCATCGACGACCGCGTCGCTCGCGATCAGCCAGGGCTGGAGCAATATTATCGCGCCAGCCATTCTATGCGCCCTTTACGGGTATGTTATCGGTAACTATCTGGGCGTGTTTATCGGCAATTGCTTCATGTAAATTGAGCGTCCAGGATTGTTAAAAAAGCAGATCGGGCCGCGCAGACCGCTTTGTGGATTCCCTTCGCCGCGCTCGTGCGCTCTGTCTTTTAATTAAAGAACAGCATACGCTTGGACGTCGTATGTCTGTCCTACGGCGTTCTTTGCGGGAGGGTCTTTTCACGTCGGACGCCAAAACTTTATAAGCAGAAACGGAAAGACGGGAAGCGGTCGGTGGAGCTAAGCCACCGACCGCTTCCCGTCTGCCAGAGACAGCGACGCGATTCTTCAACGACCGAAAAGGGAAATAACGGAAGCGCTCAGACCAGCGTTCTTCACAGCCTGACAGCCCTGCTCGGTAGTCAGAACCGTAGCGCCCTGCCCGACGACAAGTCCCCTGTACATCACGATTTTTCCAGCGACAATCGTCATCAACACGTCATGGCAGAGCTCGTCGATTACAGTAATATCCGCGTCAGCTCCCTCGCCAAGGTGTCCTTTGCCGCTCAAGCCGAGCATTTTAGCGGTGTTGAAAGATGTCTTCGCGACAAATTCCTTGAGAGAAAGCTCTCCCCATTTTACCAGCGCGAGCCCCTGCGGCACGATTTCGTTGCGAGGGATGCCGCCGCCGTCGCTACTGAAGGCGTTTACTACGAAACTTCCATCTCTTTTTCGTCCGGCGGCGATCAAATAGCGGCTTGAACCGGGATTCACCCTGAAACTGACCGTTCCCGCCTTGTCGGCCGCCAGCCAGTTTTCCACGCCGTCCTGGCCGGATACGAGGACGTTGATCCCCGATCTCTCGAGAACAAAATTGGCCCAGCCGTCTTGAATCGCTTTGCGCAGCCCGTCTTCCGTAGGGGCGTAGCTCGCGAGTTCCAGACACCGCCGCGTTACCAGGCTCTCGGGAACTCCGTCCGTACACTTCGCGCTCGTGCCGTTGTAGGGGGACAGATAGGACTCGGCAAAAACGTTCGGGTATTCCTGCAGGCGCCGAAGCGCGGCGACGGCCTCGTTTTCCGGAATGTCGAACTGACCGCGGCAGTAACTGTTGATATGGGCCAGATGCATTCGATTTTTGCCGGCCAGCGCCAAAGCTTCTTCCATGCCCTTCAGGTTGGAGCCGTTCTCGAGAGTACCCGCGTGGAAGGCGACGTATGCGCCGCTGTCGTTGGCTGTTTCGATCGCTCGCCGGGTCGCTTCTGGAGAAAGCGGATAGTGTCCCCCCAGGAGCTTGTAACCGATAGCTCCGCTTGTCAGGGAGTCCTGTAAAAAACGCTGTAGTTCGGACGCAGACGGGTCGCTGTCCTCAACGGTGTATCCGGGGCGGATAGAATTCAAGCAGCAAATATTGAGCCCCGCGCCGTATTTTCTCGCAAGCGCCAGAGTCGTATCCACCGGGCCGGCAAGATCGAACGCCGTCGTTACTCCGGCGAGAGCCAGCATCTTATGCGCCGCCCGGCCGCCCAGCCACGCGGAAGCGTGCATGTGGGGATCGATAACGCCGGGCACGACCAAAGCCCCCTGTAGATCGAACAGTTCCGATGCGAGGTCGGAACGAATCTCCGTTTTCACCTCTTCAACTTTTCCCCCGAGGATCCCTATGTCCATCACTGCTTCGATGTCGTTCTTGAAATCGACCAGATGACAGTTTTTTAAAAGAACGTCGAATTTCATTTTTTATTTTCTCCTGCAATGAGAGTTGAGGCTGCGTTGAGGATCTGTTGGGATACGGCCCCTCGATTTATCGCGATACGAAAACATGAGCAATATTTTCTACTTACTTTTTCAGATTTCGCCAGAAAAAACGTTACACTTGAGGCTCCGCCTTGTGACCGGCGCGGAGGATGCTGCGCTGCATCCAGTTTCCTTTCCAGTGGTAGAGCAGAAAGAAGACGGACGTCAGCGCCCAGCTGACCGGGTAGCCGATGAAAACGGTACGGACGCTGCGGCTGAACGGCACCGCGAACCAGATCCAGAGCAGACGGAAGCCGCAGATCCCCAGCGCCGTCATCGCCATGGGCACGAAGGAATCTCCGGTGCCGCGCATGCCGCTGGCCAGCGCGCCGATAGGGACAAAGGTAAAGTACCAGGGGGCGATGAGCCAGATGATCTCCATGCCGATGGAGATCACGGCGGGATCGTCGGTGAAAATCCCGTAAAGCGACGCGCCCCAAGTCACGAAAGCCGCGCCGAAAAACAGCGAGAGCGCCGTCCCCAGCGCCGCGCTCACGCCGATGCTGCGCAGGACGCGGTCATATTTGCGGGCGCCGAAATTCTGTCCGGAAAACGTCGACACGGCCACGCCGAGCGCGTTGATGATCAGCCAGTAGACGCGGTCGACCTTGCCGCAGACCGTCCACGCCGCCACGGTATCGACGCCGAAGCTGTTGACCGTAGACTGGATGACGATATTGGAAAGCGAATACATCGTCGATTGGAGCCCTGAAGGCAAGCCGATGCGGACCACGCTGCCGAGGATCACGCGGTCGGGGCGGAAGAGCCCGCGCAGGCGAAGCCGGAAAGCTCCCGATTCATGCGCCAGAAAGATCCACACGCCCGCGGCGCTGGCCAGCTGCGACAGGACCGTGGCGCAGGCCGCGCCCGCCACGCCCCAGCCCCAAAAGACGACGAAGACGACGTCGCCCGCGATGTTGACGGCCGTCGCCAGCACGAGCAGGTAGAAGGGACGCTTGGAATCGCCCTTGGCGCGCAGTACGGCGGCTCCCATGTTGTAGACGAACGTGAACAGGATCCCGCCGAAGTAGATCCGCAGATAATTCACGGCGTGGGGCAGCACTTCCGGCGGCGTGTCCATCGCCGTCAGCGCCGGCCCCGCCAGAAAAACGCCGAACAGCGACATCGCCGTCCCCGCCGCGATCGACAGCGCCATGGACGTGTGCACGGCCCGCGAAGCGCCGACGGGATCGTTGGCGCCGAAAAACTGCGCGATCACCACCGTGGCCCCCGAGCAGAGACCGATGAAGAACCCCAGCAGCAAATTGACCAGATAGCCGGAAGGGCCGCCGACGGCCGCCAGCGCCTCCTTGCCGAGGAAGCGGCCGACGATGATGGCGTCGACGGTGTTGTAGAGCTGCTGAAAGAACGTTCCCAGCAGGATCGGGAAGAAAAAAATCAGCAGCTGCTTCCAGATCACGCCCTCGATGATTTGTCTGTTTTCCCCGTCCATTTCGTCTCACCGCTCCGCTCAAAGCCGCGCCGCCGAATTGATAGTACTCATCTCTGACTCAAGCGACGAATGTTCTCCAAGCCCCCGAGAGAGATCCGCATCGCACGCTGCGCGGACGGCGCCGCTCGCTTTGTGAATCTCCCTCGCAGCGCCCTTATTCGGCTTTTAATTTAAGAAATAGTATCAGCCGTGCGACGTAGCCCCCCATCAACGTTCGTTGCGGAAGTTCAGGCTTTCGTCCCCTCCGCTTGGGCGGCCAGCCAGCCGGCGCGGAAGCTTTTGTAGTCGGCCAGGTTGTCCGCCAGCAGCTGGGGCGTGTCGAGCCCGTAAGGGCAGCGGCTCTTGCAGGCGTCGCAGTGCAGGCACTCTTCGATGCGCATCATCATGGCGTTAGTCTTTTCGGACATCAGCGGCGGCACCGGCGCCCGACGCAGGAGCAGGCTCATGCGCGCAGCCGTCTGGATTTCGATGCCGGCGGCGCAGGGCTGACAATAGCCGCAGCCGTGGCAGAAATTGCCGGACAGCTCGCGACGCTCTTTTTCGATTTCCGCCGCCCAGTCCTCGGAGCGCGGCGGATTTTTTTCCAGTTCCAGAAACTGATCGAGCTCGCTCTCGCGCTGTACGCCCCAGATGGGCACCACGAACGGATATTTCTTCATGAACACGAAAGCCGCTTCGGCGTGCGCGATCAGGCCGCCGGCCATCCCTTTCATGGCGATGAAGCCCATGCCGCGTTCGTGCGCCAGACAGGCCAGGTCGACGTCTTCCTGCGGCGCGATGCAGGTGAGCGGGAACTGGAGCGTGTCGTACCGTCCCGACAGCACGGCGGTGCGGCCCCGCTCGCGGCCGTGGTTGGTGATGCCGATGAAGCGCACGTAGCCGCGTTTTTTCGCCTCCACGCAGGCGGCGTAGGTGCCGTTCGGATCGTCGGGATCGGGCAGCGTCGCCGGATTGTGCAGCTGAATAAGGTCGATGTAATCGGTCTTCATGCGCTTCAGGCTGAGCTGGATATGTTCCAGCACGGTCTTATAATCTTTGCCGCCGCTCTTGGTGGAGATGACGATTTTACCGCGCACGTCCGCCAGGGCGGCGCCGATCTTCTCTTCGCTGTCGCTGTAAGCGTTGGCGGTGTCGAAATAGTTGATGCCGTGATCGTATGCCTTGCGCAGCAGATAAGCTGCGTCCTTCAGCGGGATGCGTTGAATCGGCAGCGCCCCGAATCCGCAGGCGCTGACCATCAGCCCGGTTCTCCCCAGTCTGATCTTGTCCATGGCATGACCCCCCCTCCTCATGTTGAACGGATGACCGTGAGCCTACTATATCACGCTGCGCTGCAAAATCAAAACAGGTGCCGCAGTTTTCGCAAGGGAACGAAGATCCCCAAAAAGCGGTCTCCGGCGCCGGCATTTCTTGTCCTGAATGTTGGTCAAAAGGCGCGCAGAAGCCGAAGATTCGTCGTTTTTTCTGGTATAATAAATTGGTTCTGGTTTCGTAAATCTGCCCGCGCGGCGTTGGAAGGGGGCGCGGCATGTTCATTCCCATCGAAGGCGAGGACTGTATTTTTCTCGAGAACGTGGTTGCGCTGGTCCACGACGAAGGGCGCACCACGGTTTATTATGGCGACGGACATACCAGCGTGACGGGCTTCCGCCCGGAGACGCTGAGGCGGCGCTATCGGGAATTGATGAGGGGGGCGCGGCATGCGGAGCTTCCCCGTTCACAGGAGGTCAATGATTGATGAGCACTCAGTACACAGCCGAAGACATACAAATTCTGGAAGGGCTCGATCCCGTCCGCAAACGGCCGGGCATGTACATCGGCGATACGACGACGAGGGGACTCCACCACTGTGTGTACGAGGTGGTCGACAATTCGGTCGACGAGGCGCTGGCCGGCTTCTGCTCGGAAATCACGGTGACGCTTCACGCCGACCAGAGCGTCAGCGTGTCCGACGACGGCCGCGGCATTCCCGTGGATCCGCATCCCTCCAACGGACGTCCCGCCCTCGAAGTGGTGCTGACGGTGCTGCACGCGGGCGGCAAGTTCGACAATCACAACTACAAGATCTCCGGCGGCCTGCACGGCGTCGGCGTCTCGGTCGTGAACGCGCTTTCGGAATGGCTGGAGGTCACAGTCTACCGCGACGGCAGGGAATGGCACGAGCGCTTCGAGCGCGGCGTTCCCGTTTCCGGTCTGACCGGCGGCACGCCGACGACGAAGCGCGGCACGACGGTGACGTTCAAGCCCGACGCGGAAATTTTCGACGAGGTCGCCTTTTCGTCCGAGACGCTGGGCAATCGCTTCCGCGAGATGGCCTTCCTGATCCCCGGGCTCAAGTTCGTCTTCGTCGACGAAGCCGGAGGCAAGACCTGGACATATCATTACGAAGGCGGCGTCTCGGAGTTCGTCGCCTACATCAACAAGGGCAAACAGACGCTGACGCCCAAGCCGATCGTCATCCGCGGCGAAAGGGACGGCGTGGCGGTAGAAGTCGGTTTTCAGTATACCGACGAGTACATCGAGCGGCTTTACTCTTTTGCCAACCTGATCAACACCATCGAAGGCGGCACTCACGTGGCAGGCCTGCGCAGCGCTCTGACCCGCGGCATCAACGAAGGGGCCCGCCGCGCCGGCGTGCTCAAGGAGAAGGACGAGAACCTCTCCGGCGATGACCTGCGCGAAGGACTGACCTGCGTGCTCTCCGTCAAACTGGGCAATCCCCAGTTCGAAGGGCAGACCAAGACCAAGCTGGGCAACGGCAACGTCAAGGGCATCGTCGACTCGCTCCTGTACGACGGCATCTTGCAGGCGCTTGAAGAAGAGCCGTCGGTGATCAAGCCGATCGTCGAGAAGGCCATCAAGGCCCGCCAGGCCCGCGAAGCCGCCAAGAAAGCCCGCGAGCTCGTGCGCAAATCGGCGCTGAGCGGCCTTTCGCTGCCGGGCAAGCTGGCCGACTGTTCCAGCCGCACCGCCGAGAACTGCGAAGTCTACATCGTCGAGGGCGACTCGGCCGGCGGCAGCGCCAAACAGGGACGCGACCGCAAGTTCCAGGCCATCCTGCCCCTGCGCGGCAAGATCCTCAACGTCGAGAAGGCGCGCATGGACAAGATGCTCGGCAGCAAGGAAATCCGCGTCATCATCCAGGCGCTGGGCTGCGGCATCGGCGAGGACTTCGACATCGGCAAGCTGCGCTACAACAAGATCATCATCATGACCGACGCCGACGTCGACGGCGCCCACATCAGCACGCTGCTGCTGACGTTCTTCTTCCGCCACATGCGCGAGCTGATCGAAAAAGGCCATATCTATCTGGCCGTGCCGCCGCTCTACCGCGTGCAGGTCGGCAAGAAAGTGGACTATCTTTACAGCGACAAAGAGCTGCGCAAAGTCATGGACGGCCTTGCGGCCGACGGCAAAAAAGCCGCCGTGCAGCGCTACAAGGGCCTGGGCGAGATGAATCCCGGCCAGCTCTGGGAGACGACGATGGATCCGGCCACGCGCCTGCTCAAGCAGATCGAGCTGGACGACCTGGCCGGCGCCGACGAGTACTTCGACATTCTCATGGGCGATCGCGTCGAACCTCGCCGCCAGTTTATCGAACAGCACGCCCATGAAGTGCGCAATCTGGACGTGTGATTTCCGCCGGCAAAAAAGCTTCAGCCGAACGCAAACGTTCGGCTGAAGCTTTTTTGTTTTTTCGATTCATGTTTTCTTTTTTGCGAAGCAGCCCCACATCAGCGCGCCGAACAGCACGCCGCCGACGACGTTGCCCAACGTCACGGGCAGAAGGTTGTCGGCGAGGAAATTTTTCCACGTCAATCCGCTCAGATCAAGGCCGGCATCCGCCGCTTTCTGCGCGTACAGCGGCACGTTCTTTGCGAACAGAGCGGCGGGGACGTAGAACATATTCGCCACGCTGTGTTCGAAGCCGCACATGACGAAAAACGCCACGGGAAAGTATGCGCCTGCGGCGCGCCCGCACAGGTCTTTGCCGGAAAAAGCCGACAGCACGGCCGCACAGACAAGGACATTGCACAGCGCTCCCAACAGCACGGCCGGGGCAAAAGCCAGCGCGCACTTCGCGGCCGCGAGCTTCATCGTGAAGAGGGCCAGCCCGCCGTCGGAGAAGTGCAGCTGCCCTGCATAAACGCACGCGGCCGCGGTCAGCGCCGCGCCGGCGAAATTCCCGACGTAGGCGCAGCCCCAGTTGCGCAGCATGCCGCCGACTGTCGCCGTGCCGTCGAGCACGGCGATGGAGATGAGGCAGTTGCCTGTGAACAGCTCTGTGCCCAGCAGGATCACCATGATCAAGCCAAAAGGGAAGACCAGTCCCGACAGCAGGCGAACCGATGCGGCGGCGCCGGCGTTGTGCGAAATCACGTTCGTCGCCGCCGCCGCTGTGGCGATGCAGAATCCCGCCAGCATGCTCAGCAGCAAGATTTTCCATGCGGGCAGACGCGTTTTCGCGGCTCCCGCCGCGGCATAATTGGCGACGACTTCCGCCGGGGAAAACAGGTTCATCGTTCCGCCTCGGGCACCGCCGCGCGGCCTTCGAGGATATGTCTCATATCACAGCACGCTCCGTTTCTCTTCCTAGATACTCGTTATCGATTAGAAATCTTCCGTGACGATTGTCATACTTGTCGCGCCCTGAAGCGAGCTTCACACTGCGACGAGCCCTTCCGGACGGCGCGGTGAAAATCCGGACGCGCCCTTTGCGAACGCCTCTGTTTTTCAGTCCCCTCCGCACCGCCGGCGGACGGTCATTTAACTCTCGACGAAGCCGACGACTTCGCCGATGTAGATCGTGTGGGGCGCTTCTTCGGCGTAATAGGCTTTGGCCGCGTCGGCGGGGATGTTTGCCAGCTCCATGTCGTGACGGTAGATTTTTTTGCAGATCAGCGTCAGTTCGGCCTGGGCGAAGGTGACGCCGTGTTCGACCGCCTGCGGCGTCAGACGGGTCAGCGCCACCTTGTCGCCGTCGCGCCCCGATTTGGAGCCGAGGATCATCAGGTCGCGGCGGTATTCTTTGGGATAGAAGCCGACGGTGAAATGATCGTTTTCGTCCATGAAGCCGTGGGTGTAGCGGACGGGCTTGACGAAAACCGTGACGACGTTTTTGTTCCACAGCGTGCCCAGCTGCCCCCAGCCGATGGTCATGACGTTGTAATTGCCGATCGAGCCGGCCGCCAGCAGCGCCCAGTCCTTGTTGAAAAGTTCGAAAACGTTCGCGTTCAATTCGTCGATGTTTTTCACGATCATGACCTCCCATGAATGACGCCGGGCAAAATTGCCCCGGCGCGGAATCCGCTTTTTCGAGCGCGGCGCGCAGAGCGATTGAATCGTGTTTTCGCAACGATTTACGCTATGCTCGATGAAAAATGTTCCACGTGGAACATTTTCGAAGGCGTCCGTTTTGCCGGCGCGCTACGCCTCGCGGGCGACGACACGGCGGATCAGTTGCATGTCGAGATGCTCGCGCAGGGTCTGCGCCAGCGCGTCGTACTGCCGTTCCTTGTGAGCCTTCCAGTCGAACGGTCGCGCCTCAAGCGTCACGCCCTTGCGCTGCGCCAGCGCGCCGAGTACGGCGCGGCGGCAGGCTTCGCTGTCGAAAAATCCGTGCAGGTAGCAGCCGTACACGCTGCCGCTCTGGCAGCCGTCGAGCGCGCCGTCTTCGATCCGGATCAGCGGCTCCGCGCCGTCGCCGCGGGTCGTCGCGCCGCAGTGGATCTCGTAGCCTTCCAGTTCGGCCCCGCTCAGCGCGGCGAAAACGCCTTTTACGGAGCCCGCGCGGGCCGTCGTGCGGGTGCGGCGCTTTTCGGGCCGAAAACGGGTGACGACCGGCAGCAGCCCCATGCCGGCGATCGAGCCGCCGCCTTCCACGCCCTCTTCGTCGACGATCTCGCGCCCCAGCATCTGGTAGCCGCCGCAGATGCCGATCACGGGAGTGCCGGAGGCGGCCAGCTTCTTCACGGCCGCTTCCAGCCCGCAGGCGCGCAGCCATTTCATGTCGCCGATGGTGTTCTTTGTGCCGGGGATAATGACGAGGTCGGGCGCGCCGAGGGCGCGAACGTTCTCCACGTAGCGCACGCCCACGCCGTCGGCCGCGTCAAGCGCCGAAAAGTCGGAAAAATTGGAGAGGCGCGGCAGGCGGATCACGGCGACGTCGAGCGGAGATACGGCGCGGCGCTGGCCGAGCCGGTCGCTGAGGCTGTCTTCGTCGTCGATGTCGAGCGGCGTCCACGGCACCACGCCCGCCACGGGCCGCCCCGTCAGCTCTTCCAACTGCTTCAGACCGGGCAGAAGCAGCTTCAGGTCGCCGCGGAACTTGTTGACGACGGTGGCCCGGACGAGGGCGCGCTCGTCCGGCTCCAGCAGCGCCAGCGTGCCCACCAGCTGGGCGAAGACGCCGCCGCGGTCGATGTCGCCCACCAGCAGTACGGGGATGCCGAGCCGCTTCGCCAGACCCATGTTGACGAAGTCGTCGGCTTTCAGGTTGATCTCCGCGGGGCTGCCGGCCCCCTCCACGACGATCAGATCGTACCCGGCGTCCAGCTTTCGGTAAGCGTCGAGCACGTCGGGCCAAAGCCTGTGCTTCATGGCGTAATAGCCTTCGGCCGTGTAGTTGCCGTAGACCTCGCCGTTGACGATCACCTGCGAGCCCTCGTCGCTGGTCGGTTTGAGCAGCACCGGATTCATCGCGTAACTGGGTTCGAGCCCGCAGGCCTCGGCCTGCACGGCCTGGGCGCGGCCGATCTCCAGCCCCTCGCGGGTGATGAACGAGTTGAGCGCCATATTCTGCGACTTGAACGGCGCGACGCGCAGCCCGTCCTGACGAAAAACGCGGCACAGCCCGGCGACGAGCAGACTCTTGCCCGCGCCCGACATGGTCCCCTGGATCATGAGCGACTTGGCCATTTGAGAAAATCCCCTCTTTAAAATAAAACGCACGCTGCGGATAAAAATTCCGGCAACTCGCCGCTCCTGCGTACGGCTGTCGTTGAAATTATAGCAGATTGGCGCGGGCAGGGTTGGCGCTGCGTTTTCGGAGAGTCCCGGCAAAAGGCCGGAGCCCCTACGGAAGGATGGTCGCGGAGGCAGCTGCAATATGAAGAAACAACGTTCAGCGGCCGCGTTTTTTGTGGCGGCGGCCGCGGGGGCAAAAAAAACGAGCGCCCCGCAAGCGACAAAACGCTTTTCGCCGCGCTCAGCGCGGCGGCAGAACTGGAGAGCGCCGCGCGTTCTCCGGGGAAGGGGCGGCGAATGACCTGCCGACTTTGCCCGAAGAGCCGCCGGACGGCGAAAATTCGTCGGGCGACCTTGACGGCGGGGAACGATGAGCGAAGAATCCGCTTGCGACGCCATTCTGACAGGTACTGGCCAGTCTCCGTGCGGTCAGCTCGCCGTCAAGACGTCGCGATACGCGCTCTCGTGAATCACGCGTTTTTGCACGAATCGTTGAATGGCAAAAACGCGAGATTTCGTGAGCTTTCCTGTTTGTGTACAGTGTCTCTCTTTTTCTGCAAGCGCTTACTACGGCTCTCCTCGTGCCTTTTCGGACCGGCAAGGAGCAAACGGCAAATTTGCTTTCCACCCCGATTTTTGCGATTGAATCGTCCCTATCCTTTCCTATTCAAGGCTATCGCGTCCTATCGCATTTGGATCTATTCGATTTTCATATATAATGTAATCATGCGCATGAGGAATTCCATGAGGGATTTCCACACTCCACTCGAGAAGGAAAAAGTGAATGTAGACAAAAATTTTGTCCCGCGTTCGTGTCTGAATTCGAAATGAGGTTGATTTATCATGACTCAGACTTCCACGTTGACCAGTATGAGTCAGGGCTCCATCGCCCGTCTGCTCTTCCGGTTTTCTGTACCTGCTACGCTTGGCCTCGTGGCCAACGCTTTTTACAACATCGTCGACCGTCTCTTCATCGGCCGTTTTGCCGGCGCCGACGGTCTTGGCGCCGTCGGACTGACGTTTCCGCTGACGGTTTTTGTGATCGCCGTCGGCTCGCTCGTCGGCGTCGGCGCGGCATCGCAGATGTCACGCCTGCTTGGCGAAGGACGGCGCCGGGATGCCGAAACGGTCCTCGGCAATGCCGCGGCGATCATGACGCTGTTCGCCGCGCTTTTCACGACCGCGGGGCTGTTTGGGCTCGACGGGCTGGTGAAAGCTTTCGGCGCCTCGCCCCATCTGGCGCCGCAGACTCGCATTTACACGGAAATTTTGTTCTGGGGAATGCCCTTCAACCTGTTGGGGTTCTCTCTGAATTACCTGATCCGCGCCGAGGGGCACCCCCGTTACGCCATGTGGACGCTGTGCGTCGGCGCGGGCATGAACGTGTTCCTGGACTGGCTCTTCATTGCGCGCATGCGCATGGGCATTGCCGGCGCGGCGCTGGGGACGTCGCTGGCCCAGATTGCCTCGTTCGTCTGGGTGGCGCTGTTTTATCTCAAGGGCGCGGGATCGCTGCGGATCAGCGCCGCGTCGCTGAAACCCAATGGGGACATCGTCAGGGAGATGCTCCTTGTGGGCGCCTCTCCCTTTTTAATGGAGCTCTTTTACACGGTCAGCATGATGCTCTTCAACAACGTCGTCAACGATCTCGGCGGCGATCTGGCCATTTCGGCCGTGGGCATTTTCTTTTGCTTGGACAACCTGATCTATCTGCCCGTGTTCGGCGTCGGCGAAGGGCTTCAGCCCATTGTCGGCTACAACTACGGCGCCCAGCGGTCGGACCGCGTCAAACGCACGATTTTATGCGCGCTTGCCGTCAGCTCCGTCTATTTCGCGATTTCGTTCATCGGCGCCGAGTCTCTTACGCGCGCCATGGTCACGCTCTTCGCGGCCGACGACGAGGCTTTGATCCGCCTCACGGTGCGGGCCATGCGCATCGGCTATCTTGGCATGCCTTTTGCGGCGGCAGGTATCGTCGCCTCGAACGCGTTTCTCGCCGTGGGACGTTCGGGCGTGAGTCTGTTCCTCAACTTCTGCCGCCAGGGGTTCCTTTTCCTGCCGGCGCTGTTGGTTCTGCCGCAGCTGATAGGACTTGACGGCGCGTGGAGCTGTTTCATCGTCGTCGATGTCGGAGGCGGGCTGATCGGCGCCATTCTGCTGTGGTATTTCTGGGAGAGCTTCAACGGCGGCGATCGCGACCTTCTCGGCACTCAGCTCGAAATCGCGTTCAATAAGTAGCGCGGAGGGGAGCTGCGGCTCTCGCATGTAGAAAACGCAGTTCATACAAACAAAGGGCGTGACGTTCGTTCGAGCGTCACGCCTTTTTTCGTCGGGAGTGCCTGCGCGGACCGGGAATCGTTTCTGCCGATTCCCGCGCCTTGATCCCGCTTTTCAATGATGCCTTTTTATTGGAAATCAGTACGATATTCTGCGCAGGAAACGCTGCAACGGCATCGGGACGCCGCCGCGCATACAAAAAAGCCGCCTCCCTCAGCGGGAAACGGCTTTTCTTTGGGACGGAACAAAAGAACTATTCGGTCTCGGGCTCGATCGCCTTCCAGACGATCGCGGCGACGACCGCGCCGGCCAGAGGCGCGGCGATGAAGACCCAGAGGTCTGCCATGGCGGCTCCCTTGGCGAAGAAGGCGGGGCCGAAGCTGCGGGCGGGATTGACGCTGGTGCCCGTGAAGTGGATGCCGAAAATGTGGATCAGAATCAGCGTCAGGCCGATGGCGAGGCCGGCGAACTTGTTGTGGCCGGACTTGGAGGTGACGCCGAGAATCGTCAGCACGAACGTGGCGGTGAGCACGCCCTCGACGGCGAAGCTCTTCACCACGTCGCCGCCATACAGCGCGTTGGCGCCGAAGCCGCTGTCCCAGCCGCAGAGGTAGCCGAGCAGAGCCGCGCCGGCCGTGGCGCCGGCGAACTGGGCGATCACGTAGCCGATAAAGTCGCCGAAGCTCATGCCGCCGGTCAGCAGCACGCCCAGCGAGACGGCGGGATTGACGTGGCAGCCGGAAACGTTGCCGATGGAATAGGCCATGGCGACGATCGCCAGGCCGAACGCCAGCGCCGTGCCCAGATAGGCGGCGTTGACCTGCGCGCCGTTGCAGCCCAGCACGACGGCCGTGCCGCAGCCGAAGAGCACGAGCACAAAGGTGCCGACAAATTCAGCGAGATACTTCTTCATTCTTTTTGACTTCCTTTCAACATAGAAGAAATTTACAGCGCCCGTATTATATCCGAGTTTTTCGGTCTCGGCAAATCCGCATAAGTTTTTCTATTTATGTAATCGGGAAACGCGAAGGGTTTTTCAAAGCGCCGTCCGGCGCCGGACGGGCTTGTCCAAAACGTCTCCGCCGAGCTTGGCCGCGGCGGCCGTCAGGCAGGCGAAGAGCCGTTCGCGGTCGCGGGGCAGCCGTCCGCGCCTCGCGGGCAGCGCGGTTGGATCTCCGCAAGGTCTTTGCGCGCCTGCGCCGGAGCGCGCCGTGAAACGGCGTGCGGAATGTTCCACGTGGAACATTGACGACGGGCATATACCGCGCGCTCTTCTTCGCGTCGGAAAGGAACCGGAGTTACTTGACGTTCTTCTTCCAGTCGTCGAGGCCCCATTTGTCGCGCAGAGCCTGGAACTCGCCGTTCTGCTTCATCTCTTCCAGCGCCTTGTCCACGGCGGCCAGCAGTTCCGGATCGTCCTTGGCGGCGCCGAAGGCCGAGCCTTTCGATTCCGTGGCCACGTTGGTCACGGCACAGACGGCGATCTTGCCGGCGAAATCTTTGGCCTGACAGTACTTGTAGCCCACGGGGCCGTCCAGCAGCGCGGCGTCGGCGCGGCCGAAAAGCACCTCGCGCAGACAGTCGTCGCTTTTCTGGTAGTTCTTGACGACGGCGTTCGGGATCGTGTGCGCGTAAGCGTCCTGGATCGTGCCCAGCTGCGTGGCGATGGTCATGCCGGCAAAGTCCGCCGCCGCGGCCTTTTCGTGCCCGGGCAGGACGAAAAACGCCGAGTCGGAATGATTGGTCACGCCGGTGAAGGCGATCTTCTTCCGGCGCGCGGGCGTGGCCGACATACAGGCGGCGATCAGGTCGATCTTGTGCGTCATCACCGCGGGCAGCAGGCCGTCGAAAGCCATGTCCACCCATTCGATCTTCTTGCCCAGCTTTGTGCCGATGCTTTCGATCAGGTCGATGTCGTAGCCCTGCAGCGAACCGTCGGGCGCGCGGAACTCGAACGGCGGAAACGTGCTCTCCGTGCCCACCGTCAGCGTTTCCTTCGTCATCGCGCCGGGCGTCGACCAGGCCGCCGCGGCAAAAAACAAAGAGGCCGCCAGTCCGATCGCGCCGATGTGCCGTTTTTTCATGATAAACCCCTCCTGAATAAACTTATTTGTTGTTAAATGAGATGACAATAAACTTATGTTCGATACCGTGAATGATACTTCGGTTCATTATATTTGTCAAGAATGCAATTAAATGAATAACAGTTTCGTTTCTTGCTCCACTTTTGTCCTGAAACTGCTAAAATAAAGACGCACGCAATTTCGATTCCCGAAGGAGGAATGCCGAATGACACTTTCCGAGCTTTATGTGGGCTGCCGCACGTACCGCCGCTTCGAACAGCGGCCGCTGCCGGACGGGCTGCTTCGCGCCATGCTGGAAAACGCCCGCATCGCCAGCACGGGGGCCAACGCCCAAACGCTGCGCTTCGTCGCGGTGCAGAGCGCCGCGCTGGTGGCCAAAATGCAGCCGCTCGTCAAATGGGCGGCCTATCTGCCCAAAGAGATCGGTACGCCGGCCGAGGGCGAACAGCCTGTGGCTTTTGTCGTCATCGTCAAAAAGGCTGGTTCGGGCGCGTTCGCCGACGTGGATGTGGGCATCGCCGCCAACACGATCGCCACGACGGCGTGGGAGGCGGGCGTCGGCAGCTGTCTGATGGGCTCCATTAACCGCGCCGAAATCGCCGCGCTGCTCGGCGTGCCCGCGGAGGATACCGTATTTCTCGTCGTCGCGCTGGGCTATCCGGCGCACAAAAGCACGCTTGTTCCCGTCGGCGCCGACGGCAGCGTCAAATACTTCGTGGACGAAAAACGCGACTACTTCGTGCCCAAACGCGCCTTTGACGACGTAGCGAAAATCGTTTAAGGCTATTTCTTGATAGAAAGCACTGATATAGTTTGCGGGGCGCTGCGGGGGAAGTTCAGTCGCTTAGGACTACCTCGACCGCAGCGCCCTTGCGTTCGTCTCTTTAATTAAGAAATAGTATAAGGCCGGCGTGCCTGTTTTCGGTTGGCGGCGCCGGAAATGTCTCCCGAAGAACACGAAAGAGCCTCGTAAAGCCCGGAGCACGGCTTTACAAGGCTCTTTTTGCGCGCTTTCCGTCGGGGGCGCTTATCGCACCGGAATGACCCGGTTCACGGCAAGGCGGCTCATCTCGCGTCCCTGCGCGTCGAGTTCGACGTAATGGAGCGCGTCGTACTTGAAGCCCCACTCGTCGGCATAGTAGCCGTCGGCGTGGCGGACGAGCAGGCGGTCCTCCTCGCCGACGAACGTGCAGATGTTTCCGCCTCGGTCGCTCATCACGGAGACGATGGGGCGGGACAAACGGTTGAACTGGTCGAGCGTGAAGGACACGCCGTGTTCGGACATGATCACGATCATGAAAATCGCTCCTTTCGGCCGGCGGGGTTCGTCAGGGAGCTTTCGCGCCGCCCCGTGCGGTTTCGACGGTATCGGCGCAGTCTTCCAGGATTTGGCGGTCGGCGGCGGAGGGGCGCCCTTCGGCGACGCGGCGGAGGAATTCCGAGGCCAGATCGTGCGGCAGGGACCAGAGGTCTTCCGGCGTTTTCAGGCGCATCCCTTCTCGCTCGTTCCACAGCACGGTGACGTGCGAACCGTCGGAAAAAGTTTTGCAGAAAGCCATCTCGTTGCTCACGGGACATCGCTCCTTTAGAATACTGATTTTCGATGAGAAAGCATCATTGGAAATGTCGCCCTGGCGCGGCCGAAAAGCATGCGGCACGCGATTTCATGCGGTTTTCGGCGCGCCTTCGGCGCTCTAAAGGGCGAAGAACCCGCGCTTTTTTGACGAAAACAAGTCCGAGATAACGGGCCACGGCGGCGGGGTGATCGCAGGGAGACGGTTTCCGCGCCGGCGGACGGGAGCCTTTTGCCTGCGCAAAGAAAGTTATTTTTTCATTCTCATTATAGGGATGCCGTCTTATAATTGTCAATCATTTTACGGTGAAACGGGGGGTTTTTATGAACGAGAAGGCGGTCATCTGCCGCGCTTTGCGAGCGGCTTTCCCTTTTACGATCCCGATTTTTGCGGGGTTCTGGTTCCTCGGCCTGACCTACGGCGTTTACATGAACGTGTCGGGGTTCAGCTTCTGGTATCCGCTGCTGATGGCGATGACGATCTTCGGCGGCTCGCTGGAATTCGTCGCCGTTTCCATGCTGACGGCACCTTTCGCGCCGTTGCAGGCGCTGGCGATGGCGCTGATCATCCAGGCGCGGCATCTTTTCTACGGTCTGGCCATGCTGGAGAAGTTCAAAGGCCTAAGCTGGAAGAAGCCGCTGCTGATCTTCCTCATGTGCGACGAGTCCTTCTCCATCAACTGCGCCGCTGCGGTTCCGGCGGGCGTCGATCGCGGCTGGTTCATGCTCTTTGTATCGCTGCTGAATTACGCCTACTGGGTGAGCGGCTCGGCGCTCGGCGGCGCGCTCGGCTCGTTGGTACGCTTCAACAGCGAAGGGCTGGAATTCGTGATGACGGCCATGTTTATCGTCATCTTCGTAGAGCAATGGCTCAAGGAAAAAAGCCACCTGACGGCGCTGATCGGCTTGGGCGCGTCGATTGTGTGCCTGTTCTGCTGCGGCCCGGATTCCTTTATGATTCCATCGATGCTCGTCATTTTTGCCCTGCTGGCGCTCTGGCGTCGTCCCATCGTCCGCCGAGGAGGCTATGAAGAATGACTCTGTCGCAGCAAATCATCACCGTCGCTATGTGCGCTCTCGGCACGATGATTACGCGTTTTCTGCCGTTCGTGAGCTTCTCTGCGTCGCGTCCAACGCCGCCGTTTGTGCGTTATCTGGGCAAGGCTCTGCCCGGCGCCGTGTTCGGTCTGCTCGTTGTCTACTGCCTGAAGAACGTCAGTCTGCTCGGCGGCACTCACGGCCTGCCGGAGCTGATCTCGATCGCCGTCACCGTGCGGCTGCACTTGTGGAAGCGGCAGATGCTCCTCTCCATCGCCGCCGGCACGATCTGCTACATGCTGCTCGTGCAGCTGGCGTTCTAGCGGGGCGAAAACGGGGCTGGGAGCGGAATTTTTTACTGCCGTTGCCGATCTGCAGCGGCACATTCCTGAAATATATCCTGTTTTATGCTAAAATGTTCTGGTAAAATCTCTGCACGGCGGAGCGCGGTTTTCCGAAGAAAGCCGCGTCGAATTTTTTTCGCGAACAGCGCGAAGCGATCAGGGGGAAGACATCATGGGCGGCTTTTTTGCGGCGGCGCTGAGGGAAGACTGCGTTTTCGATCTGTTTTTCGGCACGGACTACCATTCCCATCTGGGAACGCGGCGCGCCGGTCTGGCGGTTTACGGCAAAAAGGGGTTCGACCGCGCCATCCACAACATCGAAAACTCCCCCTTCCGCACCAAGTTCGAGAAAGAGGCCAACGCCATGCAGGGCACCATGGGCATCGGCTGCATCTCCGACTACGATCCTCAGCCGCTGGTGGTGCGTTCGCATCACGGCACCTACGCGATCACGACCGTCGGCAGGGTCAACAACAAAGACCATCTGCTCGACGTGATCATGAAGAACACCGGCATTCATTTCTTCGAAATGACCTCCGGCGACATCAACTCCACCGAGCTCGTCGCCGCCCTCATCAACCAGAAGGACAGCCTCGTCGAGGGCATCCGCTCCGCGCAGGAGATGATCGACGGCTCCATGACCCTGCTCGTGCTGACCGCCGACGGCGTTTACTGCGCCCGCGACCGCTTCGGCCGCACGCCGCTGACCATCGGCCTGAAGGACGAGGGTTTCTGCGCCTCCTTCGAGCCCTTCGCTTATCTCAACCTCGGCTATCGCGACTACAAGGAGCTCGGCCCCGGCGAGATCGACCTGATGACTCCCGAAGGCGTGACCACCCTCGTGCCGCCGGGAGAAAAAATGCGCATCTGCACCTTCCTGTGGGTCTACTACGGTTATCCGTCCTCGCACTACGAGGGCGTCTCCGTCGAGCAGATGCGCTACAACTGCGGCCGCATGCTGGCCCGGCGCGACGGCATGAGCCGCGAGCGGATCGACACGGTGGCCGGCGTGCCCGACTCCGGCATCGCTCACGCCATCGGCTACGCCAACGAATCCGGCGTGCCCTTCTCGCGCCCGCTGATCAAGTACACGCCGACCTGGCCGCGCAGCTTCATGCCCACCGTTCAGTCCAAGCGCGACATGATCGCCAAGATGAAGCTGATCCCCGTTCATGAACTGATCGAAAAGCAGCGCATGCTCCTCATCGACGACTCCATTGTGCGCGGCACGCAGCTGCGCAAGACCACCGAGTTCCTGTTCCGCACCGGCGCGCGCGAAGTTCACGCCCGCCCCGCCTGCCCGCCGATCATGTTCGGCTGCAAGTACATCAACTTCTCGCGCTCCAATTCCGACATGGAGCTGATCGCCCGCCGCATCGTCAGCAAACTCGAAGGGCACGAACCCGAGCGCGCCGTCCTCGAAGAGTACTGCGATCCCGAGTCGGAGCGCTACGCCGCCATGCTGGAAGGCATCCGCCGCCAGATGGGATTTTCCTCGCTCAAGTTCAACCGCCTCGACGACATGCTCGCCGCCGTCGGCGTCGAAGCCTGCAAACTCTGCACGTACTGCTGGAACGGAAGAGAATGAAAGACAAAACGGAGCCGGCCCGCTTTCCATTGAGGGAAAGCGGGCCGGCTCCGTTTTGCCATACCGAATGGACGCGGATAGCGGAAACATGACGTCCGTTTGCGGGCATGTCCGTTCGGGAAAAAAGACGCGCTTGCAGAAAGATCGTCCCATCGTGCCGGCGTCGGAAGGAAAGCGAACATTTTCTTGATTGTCAAGAGATCGTCTCGTTTTTTCGCGCTCGACTTATTGTACAGGATACTGTACAATATTTTGTACGGAAACCAGTGTGCAAATAAATATGAAAGGGGCGTTTGACATGCTAGCCGCAAATTATTCGACCATGCGGACAAAATTCAAAGAATACTGCGACGCCGCGGTCAACAACGACGAAGTCGTCGTGATTACCCGCAAAAACGAAGAAAACGTCGTACTGCTGAGCCTCGACAGCTATAACCGGCTCATGAAGAGTCTCCGCAACGCCGAATACGTCGCCAAGCTCGACCGCGCGTTCAAACAGCTGGAAGCCGGCGGCGGCCAGGAACATGAACTCACCGAAACGGACTAGCCGGCATGAATAAGCGCTGGTCGGACATAGCATGGGACGAATATCTTGAATGGCAATCCGTAGACAAGAAAGCCGTCAAGAAAATCAACGCGCTGATCAAGGACATCGAACGGAACGGAGTATCCAAGGGCATCGGCAAGCCTGAACTGCTGCGCTACATCAACGGCTGGAGCCGCGAGATCGACAAAAAGAACCGCCTCGTGTACCGAATCGACGAACACGAATTTTTGTTTATCGCCTCGTGCAAGGGGCATTACGAAGAGTAATACTAATTCTTGATAGTAAAGTATTAACATAGTTTTCTGGGCGCTGCGGGGGAGTTCAGTCGCTCAGGACTCCCTCGACCGCTGCCTCGACGACATGCCCGCCGCCGTCGGCGTCGAAGCCTGCAAGCTCTGCACGTACTGCTGGAACGGCAAAGAATGAACGCGCGCCCACGCGGCGAAATTCTTTCGCGAAAAAGGGCCTGCCTCCCGACTCGTGCCCAACGAGACGGGAGGCAGGCTCTTATCGACAGAGGCGCCGTGCGATCGAGAAACGGCATTACGAACCGCTCTCGACGCTGATGGCGACCTTTTCTTTTTCTTCCGCGCGGCGGCGCTGCCATAAACCGTCCGCCACGGGCGCCCAGAGGCGGGCGTATTCGTCGCACTTGGCGCACAGGTGTTCCGCCGATTCGGGCGACTGCAGATCCGTGGAACGGGCTCCCGTCGCCGAGACCATGGCGCGGAGTTTCTGCGGATTTTCCAGCATCGGACAGGGCAGCAGCATGTTCTCGTTGAACGGCTGTCCTTTGTGGTAGGCCATCAGCAGCGGCGACTGCAGCGCTTCCAGCAGCGTCTTCTCGCGGATGTTGGAGTCGGAATAATGAACGAACACGCACGGGTCGATGTCGCCGTTGGCGTTGATGTGCAGGTAGCGGCGTCCGCCGGCGATGCAGCCGCCCACGTACTCGGCGTCGTTCTGGAAGTCGATCGGGAACAGCGGCTTGGTGCGGCGGTAGCGGCGGATGCGCTCGTAGATCCCCCGGCGCTGCTCGGCCGTCGGCAGCAGCTCCGGCACGGCGTCGTTGCCGACCGGCATGTAATGGAAATACCAGACGAAGAAGGCGCCCATGGCGATCAGGCTGTCGTAAAACGCTTCCGAGGTGACCGATTCGTAGTTGGCGCGCGTGTAACAGGTGGAGATCCCGTAGAACAGCTTCTTGCGGCGCAGAAGATCGACCGCCCGCATCGCCTTTTGGTAGACGCCACGGCCGCGCCGGCCGTCGGTCGCTTCTTCGCCGCCTTCCAGCGAGATGGCGGGGACGAAATTCTTCACGCGCCGCATCTCGTCGGCGAAAGCCTCGTCGATCAGCGTGGCGTTGGTGAAGCAGAGGAACACGCAGTCCGGGTGCCGTTCGCAGAGGCGGACGAGGTCGTCCCTGCGCACCAGCGGTTCGCCGCCCGTGTAGATATACATGTAAACGCCCAGTTCCTTGCCCTGCCGGATGACGCTATCGATCTCGTCGAGGCTCAAGTTCAGGCTGTTGCCGTATTCTGCCGCCCAACAGCCCGTGCAGTGAAGGTTGCAGGCCGACGTCGGATCCATCAGGATCGCCCAGGGAATATTGCAGCCGTACTTTCGGCGGCATCGTTCCTGAACAGGCCATCCGCTCAGGTTGGCGTTGACGAAGAAATTCACCGCCAGCGTCTTCAGAACGTCGGCATCCACGTCCGTCAGGAGCCGGCGGACGAGCGGATAATAAGGATCCCGCGGATTGGCGATCGCCTCTCTGACCGCCTGACGCTGCGGCGCGAACTCGCCGCGGTCGAACCGGTCGGCCCAGTCGATCAGCTTTCTGAGATTTTTCTCGGGCTCCCTGAACACGTACTTGAGAGCCTGTTCGATGCCCAACTTCTTGATCGTCGTCGAAAAATCCATCAAAAACGCCCCTTTCGTTCCTTTTCGAAATGCCGTGAATCTTGCGGGAATGCCGCTGTCCCCTCGGCCGGGAACGGGCGCGGCGCCTTCCGGAAAAGAGAAAAGCACCCGTTCCCGCGAAGCGTGACGAACTTCGCCGGTGCGGATGCTCCCGATCATGCAGACAAAACCGTTTTCTTGAAGAGGCCTCGACCGGCGCCCTCGAACGAGCCCCTCGGGCCGACGCTTCGATTGTGCCCGAACGGGAGCGTTTGAGCGTTCCCAAACACGCGGAGTCATTTTCTATAAAATAATTATATCATAAGTGAGTATATTCGTGGCCGGGAAACGGCGAGCCGAATAATAAAAGTATAAAATCGCAGCGAAGGTATCGCATGACGACAGACGAACGCACAAGAAATTGAAGAATCTTATTGCTTATAAAAAAATATCTGTTAGAATGGTCACACAATAAACATCTTTTTATAAAAACTTTATGTGCATAAACGAAGGAGAGTGACGTCAATGAGAGAAACACGAGAATTTATGGACATCGCAGCCCCGAGCATCGGACGCGAGGGGGGCGATTTATGCAATGAAAAGCATCCGTCGTCCGCTCTGAAAAACGCCGCGCTGGCGGCCGTGGCGCTGGGATTGATGCTGATGCGCCCCGTACCGGTGATGGCGGCACCGCCGTCTTCCGAGACCCGAACGGCCTACGTGGACAAGGCGTCGTGGGAGCGGGTGGTCCTGGCGAACGGCAGGTGGTACAAAGCCAACGCCGACGGTACGCCCGATACGGCGCAGGAGATAGACGCCGGGAATATCACCATCGGCATGGTTGACGTCCCCATCCAAAGCGGGCTGCCCGTCGGGATGCTGCCCGATCTGCACTATTTTTCGGTCAACGCGGACGACAGCGCGTCGCCGCCGGGCACCAACTGGAACAACGACGGTGCCAAAGGCGAGAAAGCTCTGGCGATCGGCCCCAACGCCCTTGCCAGAGCTAAAAGATCCATCGCCCTCGGATTGGGCGCGGAGACGGGAAGCGCCACACTCTCTTTACCCCAGCAGTATGCTGATGATTCCATCGCCATCGGGACTGAGGCAAAAGCAAAAGGATTCGAATCAATCGCCATCGGGAAAAATACGCTTAGCGAAGGTTACGCCATAGTGATCGGAAGCGAAGCGAAAACTGACACCACAGATCCCAAAGATTCGGTCATCATTGGACATCAAGCTGTTGCGAAGTCAGGAAACACCGTGGTTATTGGTGGGCAAGCCCACTCAGAGGGCAACAACGGTATTGCTATCGGTACTCAAAGCTCTGTTGAAAAACATGCAGGCGTTGCTATCGGCGGCGTAGGTTCTTTATTGCAACCCGTTGCTGTTCCCTCAGGAACTCCCTTGATGGGAGCCGTGACGTTAGAACAAAATAGCGTAGCGCTTGGCTCGCAGGCAAGGGCCGCCGGCGACAGCGCGATTGCCATCGGTCTAGTCAGCCACGCGGCGAAAGAAAAAGCTCTAGCAATCGGGGAACTCAGCTATGCGGGAAGTCATGCCAACGCCACTGGAGCCAGCTCAAGGGCGTTGGGAACTTCAAGTATCGCTGTAGGTACTCGCACATTGGCAACCGGCCCGGCCGGAATCGCTCTGGGAGCTAACGCTGTCAGCCTGGTGACACCCTATTTGAAGAACGGGGCGATTGAAAGTTATGACGGAGGTGTTTCGGTAGGACGAATTTCTTTCAGTGCGGGGAATGGCGCGGCGCTGGGACGCAGCGCTACTGCGAACGGCTATGGCAGCACCGCTTTGGGTGCGTATTCGAAGATCGCCGATCCGGAGATCACCGACGCATTTGTGCAGAACAAGCTTGACACGGACGCCGACTTCAAGAACAAGATCGAGACCACATACGCGTCAGAACTGGGAAAATTCGTAGACGGCGTTGGAGACGAGCAGGATCGGAAAAAAGCAATGCTTCTGGGCTTGGCCCGCGAGTATCTTTATCAGGAAAAAGCGCAGATGGAAGGCACCGCGGTAGGCTTCTATACAAACGTATCCGCTCAGCGCGGCGTAGCCCTCGGAGCGCGAAGCGTCGCCGACCGTGCCGGCTTCACGGAGTCTAAGATCGCTCCCTTCAGCGGAGTCGATTTAAAAGGGAAAACCTATGGCGCCGTCTCGGTGGGCGGCAATGGTAAGCTGCGGCAGATCATCAACGTCGGCGACGGCACGGAAGCCACTGACGCGGTGAACCTGCGTCAGCTGCAGGCGGTCGCTGACATGGCTGCCGGCGCGGCCAACGCTGACATGTACTTTCACGTCAACCCCGGCGCGGGAGTCGCTCCCGTCGGCACCAACAAAGGCCCCATGACGGCCACGGCGGGCGCCGGAGGCGCCAACTCGCTGGCAGCCGGTATCAACGCCAAGACGGGCAAGGATGCTGAAAAATCCGTGGCGATCGGCTATGGTTCCTATGCGAAGGAAACCGGCGCCGTTTCGATCGGCAGCGGCGCGGGCGGCGAATATGGAGCTGGTATTTCCATCGGCGACGGCAGCGTTTCCCAGCGTTCCACCTCGCTTGCCATCGGAACCGGCGCGAAAACGGGGCACGGCAACGGGCCTACCGCCGGTGGCGGCGACATCGCCGTCGGCGATCAGTCTTTTGTTGAAAATTACGTCAACCAGAGCGGCGGCATCGCGATCGGGCAGAAGAGCCACGTCGAAAATATGTACGGTTCGCGGGAAAGCCTCTTTGCCTTCGGACAGACCGACTACAGCGGCGGAACGCCGGCCGATCCGTCGAAAGTCGCCACGGGCATCGCGATAGGCCAGAACTCCTACGCCCGCACCGGCAGCCTGATGGTCGGTACCCACAATTATCGGGGGCTGCTGGGAGACGTGACAGTCGACAGCGCAGATACCAAAACCTTTAATCTGGACATCAACTCGACTACCCTCGGCACGAACAGCTATAACGAGGGAGCTTTCTCCACCGTGACCGGCGCGTATTCGATCGCGTCCGGAAGCTACAGCACGGGCAGGGCGAAGAATTTCGGCGCCAACATCTACGGCGCTTTGAACAGCATTGAATCGGAGACGGCTGCCAGTCCTCTTTCCGGCGTCGCCAACAGCGTCGTCGGCACGGCGAACCGGACGTTCAACTCCAACGGCTCGCTGATTTTCGGCGCCGGCAACGAGATCAAAAACTCCGTCGCGGTTATCACAGGTATGCCGGCCAGCGGCGGAGATTCCGCCAAGGCGCTGGCCGACAGCCTGCGCGCTGCGGTAAAATCTTCGGAAGGCGGCGGCGCGGTCCTTGCCGTCGGAGGCGGCAATACGGCGGATTACGCGCAGGCCTCCCAGCTGATGGGCGTGAACAACACGCTGACCGGCACGAGCAACGCTATCAGCAGGTACAACCTGCTCGACGGCTACAAGAACACCGGCGAAAACGTCAGCCACATTACCGTGATCGGTTCGGGGAACACCGTCAAAAACGGCGAGTTCAACATCGTGCTGGGCGACAGGCGCGGCATGTACGGCAAGAGCCACAACGTCGTCATCGGCTCCGCGGACGGCGCGACGGAGACGACCGCGTCGGACGCCGTCATCATTGGGTATAACGCCAACGCTTCCGTCGACGGCGGCGTGGCCCTCGGCAGCGGCTCAGAGGCCTCTGTCGACAAAGGCGTCGTCGGCTACGATCCCACCCCTGGGGCAGACCACGCCAACGATACGACCGGCGTCTGGAAATCCACCGCCGCAGCCGTTTCCGTCGGCGCGGTGACAATCACGGGAGGAACGCCGGTCACCCGCCAGATCACCGGCGTCGCGGCCGGCGTCAACGACACCGACGCCGTCAACGTCGCCCAGCTCAAAGCCCTGCTCGGCGCCGGCGGCGGCTCCTGGAATCTCGATACCAAGCCCGGCACGCAGCCGGCAGTCGCCGTCAATCCCAACGACACGGTAACGTTCACCAGCGGCGACAACATCACCATCACCCGCACCGACAAAAACGTCACGATCGCCACGAAAGCCGACGTGAACTTCAACAGCGTCACGGCAAACACCTTTACGGCCGGCGACACCTCGATCACCGACAACGGCCTCGTCATTGAAAACGGCCCCTCGGTCACCAAGGCCGGCATCGACGCCGGAAACAAAAAGATCGCCAACGTCGCCAAGGGCGAAGTCAGCCAGACCAGCGCCGACGCCGTCAACGGCTCCCAGCTCTGGGGCGCCTCGTCGAGCGTATCCAACCACTTCGGCGGCGGCTCCACGGTCAACGTCGACGGCACGGTCTCCGCACCCACCTACATCATCCGCGGCGGCACCTACCACAACGTCGGCGACGCCCTCAGCGCCGTAGACACACAGTTCAACAACATCTACAACAGATTCGGCGACGTCTACAACCAGATGGGCGAACTGAGAGGCGAAATCAAGACCACCGGAGCGCTCGGCTCCGCGCTTGCCGGCCTGAAACCCATGCAGTACGACCCCGTCGAACCCAGCCAGATCATGGCCGGCTTCGGAGCGTACAGAGGCGAGTACGCGCTGGCCCTCGGCTTCGCGCACTACCTGAAAGAAGACTTCATGGTCCACGCCGGAGTGTCCGTCACCCACCACGGCGATTCGATGGCCAACGCCGGACTGACCTGGAAGATCGGCAGGAAAGAAGACAAGGATCAGATCCCCGAACGCTACCGCAAGGGCCCGATCAGCAGCGTCTACGTGATGCAGAAGGAGAACGCCGAGCTGCAGGCCCAGGTGGCCTCGCTCAAGCACAAGCTCGCCGAGAGCCAGGCCGACCAGGCGCGCGAGATCGCCGAACTGAAGTCGGATATGGAAAACATGAGACGCCTGCTGCGCGCCTCCGGCAAGCTCAAGTAACGCCGGTTTTCGACGGGACGGAAAACGGCGAAGAAACGCGAAGGGCCCCCGATCGCACGATCTACGATCGGGGGCTCTTCGCGTTTCTTCGCCGCGCTTTCGGGGAAAACGCAGCGTTACTTTTTGCTCTCTTTCTCCGTTTCGTCCTGCATGGACTCGTCGGAGATGTCCAGATCGATCACTTCTTCGTCGATATCCACGCCGTGGCCACTGTCCACGGAATCTTCGTCGTCGCTTTTTTCCGGCGCCGCGTAGAAGCCCAGGCCTTCGGCGGCCTGATCGAGCACGGTCTTGCGGATCTCGGCCAGCATCTCGGGGTTCTTGTCGAGGAACTCGGCCAGACGGTCCTTGCCCTGGGCGAGCGTCTCGCCCTTGTAGGTGAGCCACGAGCCCTTGCGCTTGACCACGTTGGCGTCGATGGCCATGTCGACGATGGACATGGTCAGGGGGATGCCCTTGCCGTAGATCAGCGAGCAGTGGGCGCTGCGGAACGGCGGCGCCTGCTTGTTCTTGACCACCTTGATGTAGAGCTCGTGGCCGATCACGTCGTCGCCCTTGGAGATCTGCTTGCCACGGCGCACTTCGACGCGCACCGAGGTGTAGAACTTGAGAGCGCGGCCGCCCGTCGTCGTTTCCGTGGGGCCCTTGGAGTAGCCCGTGGGGATCGTGGCGCGCAGCTGGTTGATGAACACGACGACGCAGTTGCTGCGGGCGATCGAGGCGGTGAGGCGGCGCAGTCCGTAGGACATCAGGCGCGCTTGCAGCCCCACCTGGCTCTCGCCGATCGTGCCGTCGATCTCCGCCTGCGGCGTCAGCGCCGCCACCGAGTCGACGACGACGATGTCCACAGCGCCGCTGCGCACCAGCGTCTCGAGGATGAAAAGCGCCTGCTCGCCGCTGTCCGGCTGCGACAGGTAGAGCGATTCGATCTGCACGCCCAACGCCGCCGCGAGACGCGGATCGAGCGCGTGTTCGGCGTCGATGAAGGCCGCCACGCCGCCGGCCTTCTGCGCTTCGGCGATGGCGTGCAGCGCCAGCGTGGTCTTGCCGCTGCCCTCCGGTCCGAAAATCTCGACGATGCGGCCGCGGGGAAGGCCGCCGATGCCGAGCGCCACGTCCAGCGGCAGGATGCCCGTGGGGATCACTTCCACGTTCGCCGTGTTGCGCTCGCCGAGGCGCATGATCGAACCGTCGCCGAACTTGCTGCGGATGTCGTCGAGCGCCTGCTCGAGAATGTCCTCGCGCGTCAGTTTTTTGCCCTTTTTTGTTTCAGCCAAGGGAAACTCCTCCAGTCTCTGTGGTTTTATCGGAATCTACGCTCCGTCCACCGCCGTTCCCAAGCGGCAGACCGTCAACGGTTCGTAGCGCGGCCCTGCGGGCGTCAGGCGGCTGCGCATGAAGATCGCGCGGTCGGCCGTCCAGCCGCGCCCGGTGAGCTTCCACGGGCGCAGGGCGTCCAGCGCCGCCGGGTCGAACCCGCGCGAGGCGTCCATACGGGCCAGTGTCAAGTGAGGCGAGAACTTCCGGCCGTCGGGCGGCAGCCCCTCGTCGCGGCAGGCGCCTTCGATCAGGGCGTTCAGCCGTTCGAGCGCCGCCGTGTCGCCGCCCAAACCTGCCCAAAGCACCCGCGGCGGCCGGCCGAACGTGCCTGTTTTCCGCAAAGTCAGCGTCGGCGGAGCGGCCCGACGTTCCGACAGCAGATCTTTCACGCGCTCGCCAAGAGCCTGCGCCGCGGCTTGCGGAATCTCGCCGCAGAAACGCAGCGTCACGTGCAGATCGCCCTCCGCCACCCAGCGGACGCCCGAAACCGCGGCGCGGTTTGCGGCGATCTCTTTTTTCAGCTCGGGCGCAAGCGGCAGGCAAAAGAAACAGCGCACGCGCTCCATCACTCCGCCTCCGCCAGCGCCTCGACCAGCATCGAGAGGGCGTGAGCCGCCGTCTGCGCTCGCACTGCGGCGCGGCCGCCGGCGAAACGGCGCACGTGGGCTTCGACTCCGCGAGGGCCGCATAAGCCGAACCATACCGTGCCGACGGGTTTTTCCGCGCTGCCGCCGTCGGGGCCGGCCACGCCGGTCACCGACACGGCCCAGTCGGCGCCGAGCGCTTTCGCCGCGCCCTGCGCCATGAAACGCGCGCATTCGCCGCTGACGGCGCCGACCGTGTTCAGAATTTCCTTCGGCACGCCCAGCAGCTTCGTTTTCACCGCGTTGGCGTAGCTGACGACGCCGCCGAGAAAGTACTCGCTGCTGCCCGGGACCGCCGTGATCGCGCCGGCGATCAGACCGCCCGTGCAGGATTCCGCCGTGCCGACGGTGACGCGCCGCGCCAGCGCCAGTTCTTTGAGTTTCAGCGCCAGCGCCGTGATGTTTTCTTCCTGCGTCATCACTCACGGACCTCCTTCGAAAATCGCCGCGTTCCCTAAAAAGGCCACCAGCCCTCGATGAAGACCTTTCTCAGGCCCCAGAGCGCCAGATTGGCCAGAACGCCGCCGGCCGCGTCGTCGAGCATGATGCCCACCCCGCCGGGAACCTTTTCGCAGGCGTTGACGGGCCACGGCTTGAGGATGTCGAAGAAACGGAACAGCAGGAAGCTGGGGATGAGGAAATTCGCCGCGCCGCTGCCCTGCCCGACCACGGCCACGTGACCGATCGTGGCGATCAGCTGGCCGACCACCTCGTCGATGATCACTTCGCCGGGATCAGCGCGGCCGCAGGCTTTTTCGTACGCCCCCGCCGCCCAGACGCCGACCGCCGCCAGCGCGACGATCGCCGCCAGGCGGGCCGGCTCGGGCAGAAAAACCGCCAGCACGCAGGCCGCGGCGCTGCCGGCCGTGCCCGGCGCTTTCCTAACGATTTTCCCCAATCCGCCGACGGTGGCGATCAGCCCCGCCGGCGTCATCACAGGATCGTTATTCATGAATCGCCACTCCCGACAAGTCATATTCCGATGAAGCGGTGATCTTCACCGCGATCACATCGCCCGGACGGGCGTCTTCGGCTCCCGTCGCCGTGACGACGCCGTCGATCTCGGGCGCGTCGCGGAACGAACGTCCGGCGCATTCGCCCGTTTCGCCGTCGATCTCGTCGATCAGCACGTTCAGCGTCTTGCCGACGAAACGCGCCTGCCGCGTCAGCGAGACCTGCTGCTGCAGTTCCATCAGTTCGTTGTAGCGCGCCGTCTTTTCCGCCTCGGGGATCTGATCGGGAAACGCCGCCGCCGGCGTGCCGTCCTCGGGCGAATAGGCGAACGCGCCAAGGCGGTCGAAGCCGATCTCCTCGACGAAGTCGAGCAGCTTGTCGAACTGCGCCCGCGTCTCGCCGGGGAATCCCACCATCAGCGTGGTGCGGAAGGCGAAATCGGGATCGATCTCGCGCCCCCTTTTGAACAGCTCGCGGATATGGCGCTCCACCGGCGGGCGGTTCATGCGCCGCAGCACGTCGTCGTCGACGTGCTGGATAGGGACGTCGAGCCACGGCAAAATCACGGGGCTGGCGGCGACGCGCTCGAGAAAGGCCGCGTCGACCAGCGAAGGATGCAGATAAAACAGCCGCAGCCAGACGCCGCGAGGCAGTTCCTTCTCCAGCTCGTCGAGCAGGCGCGGCAGCGAAGGCCGGCCGAACAGGTCGGAACCGTAAATGCTCAGTTCCTGGCCGACCAGGCACAGTTCCTTCGCGCCTTCATCGACGAGACGGCGCGCCTCGCCGACGACCCTTTCCACGGGCACGCTGCGCAAACGGCCGCGGATGCCGGGAATGGCGCAGTAGGAACAATGGCTGTTGCAGCCTTCGCTGATTTTCAGATAGCGCGTCCAGGGAGTGCCCGACAGATCGGCGCGCAGGCAGCCCGATTCCGCCGCGGCCGGCACGTCGCGCCCCATCTCGCGGAGCAGGGCGCCCCAGTCTTCCGATCTGGCCCAGAAGTCCACTGTCGGGAACTCGGCTTTCAGTTCGTCGCCGTAGCGGTTCAGCATACAGCCGACGACGGCGATCCGGCTGATAACGCCTTCTTTTTTCAGACGTTCCAGATCGAGGATGACCTGAATGCCCTCTTCCACGGCCGCCTGCAGAAAGCCGCAGGTGTTGACCAGCGCAACGTCGGCGTCTTCGGCGCGGCCGACGAGATGGAATCCCGCCGCCTCGAGGATGCCGCCGAGGTGTTCGCTGTCGACGGCGTTTTTCGGGCAGCCGAGGCTGACGATGTAAAGGTTCTTCACAGGGTTATTTTCTCACTTTCAGGCTGGAGCCGTCGGGGCGGTATTCGAGGCGCTGCACGCCGGCACCGGGAGAACTGAAATCCGTCCCGTTCGTGGAGACCTGCACGTTCTGCCCGGCGCCGAAACGGACGGACAGCGTCCTGTCCAGCGGAAAGGTCTGCTCAAAGCCTTCGCGCACCGTGGTCACAAGCAGATCTTTGTCTCCCTCTCTGACGCGCAGCCAGCAGTCGCCGCTGGCGCGGATCGTCAGCGCCGGTTTGACGGCGGCTTCGCCCGTTTCCTCCGGCATGACGGCCGGTCTCTCCGCAGAGGCGAGGGCTTTTTCGGCGTCCGACTCCGCGCCGGCATTCTCTGTCTGTCGGCGAGCCTGCATTTCGCGCTGCACCGCCGCTTCCTCGGCCTTTTGCATTTCGTCGTGACGCGCCTGTTCTGCTTCGCGGCTCTTCATCTCGTCATAGGCCTGTTCCCGCTGCAGCTTGGAGACTTCGCCGCGGAGGCGGTCCCAATTGAACCACAGCCCACCGAGAGCCCCAACGGTAAGCAGAACCAACAGGAGCACGCCGTTGCGGCGCGCCGAGCTGTGCCGGAAACCGCGGGCCGGCAGCCCCATGTTCGCGGCGCCGGCCCGCGCCGACGAAGGCGGCATCATGGAATGCCGCCTCCCCGCGCTCTCTGATCGGGCGGTGAATTCCGACGCGCCCTGGGGCGGCCCGAAAGTGTCGATCGTCAACTGCTGGCGGTATTCGTTCCACAGTTCGGGAGCGCCAAGCAGCGTCGTGCAGGTGCGCACGAAACCGCGGGCGTACACCAGCGCTTTGAAGCGGACGAAATTCCCCGCCTCGATGTCCTCGAGAAAGTTTTTTCTGATGCAGGTCGCCGCCGAGATGTCGTCAAGCGTCAGGTTTTTGCTTTCGCGCAGGCGCTGCAGCTCGGCTCCCAGTTCCTGAAGCGAACGGGGCTCATCCTTCTTGCGGTCGCTCGTAGGGATGTTCGCGTCTTTCATCGTGGTTCCTCCTTAAAAAATACATGCAACGCCGCTCGCGCATGCTGGCGCTTCCGCTACTCTCCATCCACCAGCAAACGCATTTTGGCGACGGTCGCCGCCGGGTCGGGCGTGCCGAAAACGGCGCTTCCCATCACGGCTACGTCAACGCCGCAGCGGCGCACCTGCGCCATGTTGGCGGCATTGATGCCGCCGTCCATCTCGATCAGGAACTTCAGCCCGCGGGCTTCGCGCAGCTGACACAGCGTCACGGCCTTCTCCGTCACTTCCGGAATGAAAGACTGGCCGCCGAAACCGGGATCGACCGACATCAGCAGCACCACATCGGCGATGTTCAGCACGGGCTTGATCAGTTCCACGGGCGTGGCGGGATTGAGCGCCACGCCGGAACGGACGCCGGCGGCGCGGATCTTCGACAGGGCCCGATGCAGGTGACGGCACGCCTCCTGATGAACGGTAAGGCAATCGGGACGGGATTCGAGGAACATATCGAGGAAGTCCTCGCCGGGCTCGACCATCAGGTGAACGTCGATGACGGCGTCGGGATAGCGGCGGCGCAGCGCCTTGGCGACAGCGGGACCGTAGGAGAGATTGGGGACGAAATGACCGTCCATGACGTCCACGTGCAGCCAGTCGAAATCGCCTTTCAGCACGTCGACGGAGGCGCCGACCGCCAGAGGATCGGCGGAAAGGATCGAGGGAGCGATCAGAAACGGCTTTAATTGTAGCGATCCTGCCATACGAAATTGCCTCCCAGGTAAATGGTGACGACGGCCTCGCCCACGTAGGGGGCGTTGATCTTGATGTACTCGCCGGCCTTGGCTTTGCGGTTTACGAGCGTGTGCTCGCCTTCTTTGTCGATCAGCTCGATGACCAGTGTCTGATTGCTCACGGGCGGCGCCTGATAACGGATCGAAGCGACTTTTTTCTTCGTTTCGGCCGGCGGCTGCTTCTTGTCGTCCGACGCCGTCTGCGCGGCGCCGTCGCCCTTCCGATTCTGGGCGGCTGCCGTGTCCGGATCGATGCCGGGCTCTGCAACGGTCACTTTTGCGCCGCCGCTCTTTTCACTGCCGTCCTGCTGCGGCGCCAGTTTGCGGTCCCAGCTGGCGACGCGCAAATGAACGTCGGCGCCGCGGGGCACGCGCTGGCCGGCCGCGGGATTCATGGAGACGACCATGCCCTGCGGCGAGCTGTTGTCGTAAACGCGTTCCAGGCGAGGACGCAGCGAGCTTTCGCGCGCCAGAGCCTCGGCCGTCTTCTCGTCACGCTGGACGAGATCGGGGACGATCACCGTGCCGGAAGCGGCCACCGGTCCGAGGCTGATCAACAGGCCGACTTCGCGGCTCTGGGAAATGGACACGGGCGCCGCGGGATTCTGAGCGATGACGACGCCGGCGGGACGCTCGTGATTGATCTTCTGCACTTCGCCGAGGACGAATCCGGCCTCCTCGAGGCGCGCGATGGCCTGTTTCTCCGTCATGCCGCGCAGATCGGGCAGAGGAAGTTTTTCGGAACCGCGGCTGACTTTGAGGATCGCCACTTTGTCGGCGCGAAGCTTGACGCCCGTCTCCGGCCACTGGCCGATGACGGTACCGCGGGGAAGCGCCGAATCCTCTTCCTCGACGCGGGCTTTGATGCCCATGCGCTCCAGCGTCTGCACGGCTTCGATGATCGAGCTGCCTTTCAGCAGCGGGATCGAACGGGCGGGATTGGAGAAGAAGACTTTATAACTGATAAAGGCCGCGCTGCCGATGATGCACAGCAGCACCAGCAACAATGCCGCTCGAAAGGTTCTGCCCATGATGTTTGCCTCCGATAGAAAAAATTATTTCGAGAACGCGGCGAGATAAAAGCCGTCAGTCCAAGGATTTTCCGGCGTCAACATGCGGCCTTTCCCGCACGCGATTCCGCCGAAGTCCGCGGAAAGAAGCCGCTCGGAGATGTCCGGAAAGGCGCGCAGCGCTTTTTTCACCACTTCTTCATTTTCCGCAGCGAGAAGGCTACACGTGGAATATACCACTTTACCGCCCTTTTTGACCAGCGAAAAGGCACGGCACAGCAAATGATATTGGAGTTCCGTCAGTTCCTCCAGATTCTCCGGCGAAAGCCGCCATTTGCCTTCGGGATGGCGGCGCCACGTGCCGCTGCCCGAACAGGGCGCGTCGACGAGGATCGCGTCGGGGGCGGCCAGCGGCTCCAGCTCGAGGGCGCTGCCTACGCGCATGACGACTCGATCGCTCAGTTTCAGGCGTTCCATCTCGCGGACGCCGGCGGCGACGCGGCCTTTGGAGAGATCCCAGCCTTCGACGGTAATGTCGGGGCGGAGCTGGGCGATCTGGCCAGTCTTGACGCCGCGGCCGGCGCACATGTCGAGCAGGCGCGTTCCCTCGAAATCGGCTGCTTCCGTGCCGACGAGGATCGAGGACTCGCTCTGAGGGGTGAACCAGCCTTCTCCGTACCCCGGCAGCGCGCTGGGCAGCGCGGTGTCCGCCAGACGCAGCCCCTCCGGCAGCGACGATTCCGCTACGATCTGCCCCGCTTCTTCAAGCCGTTGGGGCAGATCCCGCGGAGCGTCCGGCGACAGACGCAACGACAGCGAGCAGCCGCCGGCGTTCTGTTCGACGAACCGGCGGGCGACAGCCGGGCCGCAATCGCGGCGCCAGCGTTCGCCTACCCAAGACGGCACGCCGCTGAGCAGGCACAGAGACTCCAGACGGTCGTCGTTCCGCAGGCGCTGCAGTTCCGCCGGGCCTTCTTCCAGCACGCGGCGCAGCACGGCGTTCACCACGCGGGCGCCGTGCCGATCGCGTTCTTTCGTCCACTCGATCAGCGACGAGATCAGCGCGGCGGGCGCGAACTTCTCCAGTTCCGTCAGCCCGGCTGCGCCCATCAAAACCGCCGCCTGCACCGACTTGGAAAATTTTTCGGGGCGCGGCAGCAGGAATTTTTCGCGCAGATGCTCCCACAGCGAAAGCCGGCGCACGAGCGCGTAAGCCAGCGACGCCGCCAGCGTACGGTCCGGCGGCGAAACGCGGTCGCCCAGCGCCCGCAGCGACTCGCTGACGATGCCGCCCTTGCTCACCTGACGCCAAAGGTACATGGCCGCTTCAACCCCGCGCATGGGCGCCGACGTGCTTTTGGCTATGGGGCGCTTAATCTTCGACAATTTCGGCCTCGATGACATTTTTCGCCGCCGTGGACACCTCCACGCCGCGCTCGACGCTGCTGAAGCGGCCTCCCCATGCCGTCACCGTCAGTATGCGGAACGTGGCTCCCTGCACCTGCAATGCCGTCACGTCGTCGCTGCCCAACGCGATCCCCTGCAAAGAAGGAGAGACATAAGGGGCAACGAACCACGACAGGACGACGGCCGCAACCACGCTGACCGCGTTCGCGCTCTTCGCGGCCGCCAGCAAAACGACCAGGAACAGGGCCAACAAACACATGGCGACGACGCGGAACAGCGGGCTTGCGGCGGCGATCCGCAGCGATTTTTCGCCGTTTTTCAAACGTGCCAGAGCCTGTACCGACGCCTCGTAGACGGCGTTTTCGTCGTCAATGCCGTCGATGAAAAATCCCGTCGCCGAGGCGCTGCCGGTCAGTTCCGGCCAGCCGTTTCGACGGAGCACGTTACAGGCCGCATGGCAGAGGGTCAGATTGGCGCGCACGCGGGCGTTGAACAGCACATCCCAGATCTGCCGCGGGGCTTTTGTCAGTCCGCGCGTCGACGCTCCGGCCAAAAAGATCCCGCCGCAGAGCAAAATCATCACCAAAAACAGCGGCATCAGCAGAATCCAGCCTCCGGAAAACAGAAACAGGAATAACAACATCAGCCACAAGGGGTTAAATCTCATCGTCATCCTCCCGAAGGCAGACAGTCAAAAAACGGGTGGCCTCCCCTTTCTCGGGGACCACCCGATTTTCTAGCCGTTGTCAGTCGCGGCTGCGCGAGTTGCGAAGCGCCAGCAGGCGTACGAGCTGGAGCGCTGCCATCAGCGTTGCCGACACATACGTCATGGCCGCCGCGTTGAGGACTTTGCGCGCACCGCCGACTTCGTCCTGAGTCATCATGCCGTTCGTGGCAAGCACCTTGAGCGCTCGATTGGAAGCGTCGAACTCCACGGGCAGCGTGATCAGATGAAACGCCAGCACGCCGACGAACAGCAGGATGCCGATGTTCATCAGCGTGTTCGAGGCGCTCAGCAGACCGATGAAGAACAGCGGCATGGCCGCGCTCGACGACAGCGACAGCAGAGGCACCACGGCGTTGCGAATCTGCAGCGGTGCATAGCCCGTGGCGTGCTGCACGGCATGCCCCACCTCGTGAGCGGCGACGCCGATCGCGGCGATGGAGGTGCTGTCGTAAACGGGTTCCGAAAGGGAAAGACTGCGGTCGCGCGGATCGTAGTGATCGGTGAGCTGTCCGGGCACTTGCCGGATGGGCACACCGGACAACCCGTAACTGTCGAGGATCCGCCGCGCCGCTTCGCGGGCCGTCAGGCCGCTGCGCGAATGGACCCGCGAGTAGGTGGCAAAAGCGTTCTTTACGCGCGCCTGCGCCCACATCGCCAGCAGGATCGCGGGAAACAGAATGATCATGGTCCAGTCAAGACCCAGCATAGGCATCATTATTCAAAGACCTCCCAATTTTGAGCTTGGTTCTATTGAATCATGAACAGGCAATTTGGTCAATATTGGTAAAATGTACGATTTTATCGGCCGTCTTTATAGAACTTCGCGATCGTATCGGCCACCCACTGCTGTTCCGCCATGGTCAAGCCGGGGAAAATCGGCAACGCCAAGCACTGTTCGGCCAGTTTTTCGCTTTCGGGATAATCGCCCCGTTTGCCGCCGAGGAACGCGAAGCACTTTTGCAAATGCAGCGGCAGCGGATAGTAAATCCGCGAAATGATTCCCTCCGCGCCGAGAAAGTTCATGAGCTCGTCGCGTCTTTGGGCGCGGACCACGTACTGATGATAGGTGTGATAGTTGCCGGGGATCTCGTAAGGCGCCGTCATGAACTCGCTCAGCTCGCGCTCGGCGAACAGCATCCGGTAGCGGTCGGCGATGCGGCGGCGCTCCTCGATACACTCGTCGAGGTGGCGCAGGTGCACGCGCAGAATCGCGGCCTGCAGCGCGTCGAGACGGCTGTTGAGCCCCACTTCGTCGTGGAAATAGGTGATTCCGGCGCCGTGCACGCGCAGACGAGCCAAACGCTCCGCCTGGGCGTCGTCGTTCGTGGTTACCATGCCGCCGTCGCCGTAAGCGCCGAGGTTCTTGGTGGGGAAAAACGAAAAGGCGCCCAGCTCCCCCCAGCCGCCGCAACGGACGATTCTGCCGTCCGCCTTGCGCCATGTGCCAAAAGCCTGGGCGCAGTCTTCGACGATATGGATGCCGCGGCTTTCCAGCTCGGGCACGATCTTCTCCATCTCCACCATCTGGCCGAACAGGTGCACGGGCATGAAGGCTTTCGTGCGCGGCGTGATCTTTTCCAGCACCTTGGCGGGACCGAGGTTGTAGCTTTTCGGATCGATGTCGGCGAAGACCGGCGTCGCGCCGAGGCGCGTGATCGCGCTTACCGTCGCGAAGAACGTGAACGGCGTGGTGATCACCTCGTCGCCGGGGCCCACGTCGAGCGCCATCAGATCGAGCAGCAGCGCGTCGGAACCGGAAGCGCAGCCGACGGCGTGTTTGACCTCAAGGTAATTGGCCGCCTCGGTCTCGAAACTTTTCACTTCGGGGCCGAGCACGAAATATTGGCTTTCCACCACGCCGCGAATCGCTTCGTCGATTTCTTCCCTGATCTGCGCGTAATGCCTCTTCAGATCGAGCGTCGGAAGGGTTTTCTTTTCCATGGATGCATCTCCTCTGAACTGGGACGGCGGCATGAAAAGAGGCCGCCTGGATTATTCGTTTAAAAACGAGCTTTAGCGATAAAATATTATCCCTCAACGGCTCCGTTTTCTCTCAGGCCAGCTTATTTTATCACGAGCCGCGGCATCGTGACACAGAGAATGAAGAAACTGGTACAATACGTGACGAGAAGTTTTTTCTATAAGAGTTCGGACAAAGGAGCCTTTTTATGAGACTGATCGTCACGTTTCTTTCCATCGGCACGCTGATCGCCTACGGTTACGCGCTGGCCGGCTTGGGCGGCTATCTGATCGGCAAAGGCCGTCTGAGCTACATCGTCTGGGGGCTGCTGCTGGGCACGCTCAGCGCCGCCGCCGCGCTCTTCCTCTGGCGCAAATACGCCCACGAATTCTACGCCGACGACTGACAAGGAGCCAGCGTCGCGGAAACGGCGCGATTTTTTTCAAAAAATCCTGCGTGCGGAGCTCTCGACGCGAAAAAAAGCCGGCGATCGGATGATCGCCGGCTTTTCTATTTTCTGACGGTTTTGCGTTCCGCAGACGGATTACTCGACTGCGATCTCGGCGCTGGACTCCCAGAGGCCGTGCAGGTTGCAGTAAGACACGGCGATGAGCGTGCCGCTTTCCTTGAGCTTGACGTGCAGGCAGCCCTTGGGCGCCGTGGCGTTGTCGCCGTGGACGTCGAAGGTCAGCTCGCCGAGTTCGACGGCGAACTTGCTGGACGCGCCCTTGAAGTAAAGCTTGATCCAGGCGATGTAGTGCTCCAACGTGTTGGGATGGGCGATCTCCTTGCCCACCGAAAGCATCACGTGGGCCGTCTCCCCCGCCTTGACGGACGCCGGCGCTTCGATCACGGGAACGTGTTTCTCGCCCTTCCAGTCACCGCTTTGAATCAGTTCGCCAATTTTCATCGTATTACCCCCCATGGATAGATTTGGTTCTTGTACTCCGACTAATTATATCATGTATCTCTCGGAAGGGCAAAATTCGCCGCCTCTTCCGCAAAAAGAACATATAAAAAACATTCCGCCGGCAAACGCCGGCCGTTCGTCTTTTCCGCGCCGTACGGAACCGAGCTTTTACGCGTGCAGCGCCCTGATCTGTTCCCACAGTTCCCGCTCGCGGGAAGAGACGTTCTGCGGCACGCTGATCTCGATCGTGGCGTACAGATCTCCGCGCAGGTTGCCGCCGCGCATGGGCAGCCCTTTGCCGTGCAGGCGCAGGCGGGTTCCCGACTGGGAGCCGGCGGGGACTTTCACCTTCAGCGCGCCTTCGGGGGACGGAACGCTGACGGCGCCGCCGAGCACGGCATCCCACGGCGTCACGGTCACGGAGGTAGTGAGGTCGTAGCCGCTGATCTCGAAGCGGCTGTCCGCTTCGATGTGAACGACGACGTACAGGTCGCCGCTTTCGCCGCCGCCCCGGCCGGGCGCCCCCTGGCCGCGCAGTTTCAGGCGCGAGCCTTCGCGGATGCCGCGGGGCAGATTCACTTCGATGGTACGGGCTCCCGCCGTGCCGCGGAGCGTCATGCTCCGTTTCAGAGGCGCGGCCATCACGTCGGCAAGCGAAAGCGTGATCTGCACTTCGCTGTCTTCGCCGCGGGCCGTACGGGCGCGCCCGCCGAAAAGATCGCTGGCGCTGAAGCCTCGCGCGGAGCCGCCCATGTTGCCGAAAATGGTCTGGAAGAACTCGCTGAAGCCGCCGCCGTCGCCGAACTCCATGTGCACGCCGCCGCCGGGAAATCCGCCGAAGCCCTGAAAACCTCCGCCTTGTCTGCCGAACTGCTGGGCGGCTTCCCAATTGGGGCCGAGGGCGTCGTACTTCTGGCGCTTTTCCGGATCGTGCAGGACTTCGTACGCTTCGTTCACGTCTTTGTACTTCTGCTCCGCGCCGGGGGTTTTGTTCACGTCGGGATGATACTTCTTCGCCAGCTTGCGGTACGCGCTCTTTATCTCCTGTTCCGTGGCGGTCTTGGAGACGCCGAGAATTTCGTAATAATCTTTGTAGGCTATGCTCATAGCCGGACACCTCCACCGGTCAGACCGATTTTCGCAATCGTCTAACCAAAGCTGACCATATTATATATTACTGGATTTCCTTTGTCCAGAGGACGAAATTGAAACGGCGCGGAACAGAACGGAAAGTTTTGGACAGAGCGCGTCGCTTGAGGTAAAATGAGAATGGAAAAATAAAGCGCCTCGCGGAGGAATGACGATGGAATTTTGGAAGATCAACGGCAACGGCAACGATTTTATCACGCTCGACATGCTGGCCGCGCAGAAACCGGCGCACGAACTGGCGGAGCTGGCGCGCCGCCTCTGCCGCCGCCGCGCGTCCGTCGGCGCCGACGGGCTGCTGATCGTGGAACCGTCCGCGAGCGCGCATTTCCGCATGAGACTGTTCAACGCCGACGGATCGGAAGCCGAAATGTGCGGCAACGGCGCGCGCTGCATTGCGCGCTTCGCTTACGAACGCGGCGCCGCCCCCGCGGAAATGACGTTCGAGACGCTGGCGGGCGCGATGCGCGCGCGCGTCGACGGCAATTTCGTCGAGATCGACCTCGGCGAGCAGTCGTTCGCGCCGGACTGGATCGACCGGCCGCTGACGATGGACGGCGCGGCCTTCCGCAGCTGCTTCTTGTGGGTGGGCGTGCCCCATCTCGTGCTGTTCGCGCCGGAGGATCTGAGCCGCGACGACTGCCGGCGCATCGGCCGCGCCTTCCGTCATGACGCGTCGTTGTTCCCGCAGGGCTGCAACGTGAACTTCGCGCGCCCCGTCGGGCGCGGCGAGCTGACGGCCGTGACCTACGAGCGCGGCGTCGAAGATCTTACCGATTCCTGCGGTACGGGCGGCGTGGCGGCGGCGCTGTCGGCTAGCCTGCTGTTCGGCATGGACGGCCCGATCGAAGTGCACAATCCCGGCGGCACGAACCGAGTCGCTTTCGAACGGCTCGACGGGAGGCGCTTCCGCGCGGCTCTGGGCGGAAACACCGCGGTTGTCGCAAAGGGGGAGCTTGGCCCCGATGCGTGATCATACCAGTGAAGGGGGAGAAGAGTTCATGAAGGACAAACGAGAGCTTTCCAAGGACGAGCTGGAGCTGCTCCGCGACGAAGCGCTGCCTCCGGCGGAAGATGAAGAAGTCATCGAAGACGACGATTGGGCGGAGTTCCGCAAGATGAGCCCCGAAGAGCAGAAATGGGCTCTGATTCAACTTCAGCTCGATCAGGAACAGAAATACATCGAAAGCACTTTCACTCCCGAATAGGGAATAAAAAAACGCGGAGCGGCGTTCCGCTCTGCGGCAGAATCTTTCAGGACGTGGTGTGATGAGACATCTTTTCAAGGCGCTGGCGTACTCCTGGGGCGGCTTTCTCGTGCTGCTCAAAGAGGCGGCGTTCCGTCAGGAACTGGTCATGCTGCTTGCCGCGCTGTCGGCTGTGTGCTGGCGGCGCGGTTTTTCCGCCCTCGGCGCCGCGCTGCCCTGGGGGCTGCTGGTGCTGATCACGGAAGCGCTCAACACCGGCATCGAAAAGACGGTGGATCTCTGCACGCGGGAACGGCATCCACTGGCCAAAGCCGCCAAAGACGCGGCCAGTTTCGCCTGCGGCACGGCGATCCTGGCGTTTGCGCTGGTCTGCGCACGGGAATTTTTCTTTTAGATTTTCTCGGTCGGGAGGCCGTTGTCTTCCGGCTGCAAAATGCCGGAAGTCCGAGAGCTTCCGGCATTTTTTTGAAAGGCGGGATGTGATGCGTTTTCTTCGCGTTTTGCTGCTGCTGGCCGTATGGTCGGCGAGCGCCGCGCCGCTTCAGGCGCGCCGCCCTCTGCCGATCGGGGTCGTTTTTTCCTGCGGTCCCGAGGATTCGATGTTCCGTTCGTCGGAGGGCGGCCTCAAGCGCGCCCAATCGGAACTGGACGTCAAGATCACCAGCTATCTCTGCAACTACAACAGCGCCGAATACGAGTCGACTGTCGCGGAGGCCGCCCGACGGAACCAGCTGGTGCTCGCCGTGGGCAGTCCTCTCGCCGAAGCGGTCGACACAACGGCCCGCGCGCACGAGAGCACCGATTTTGTGTTGTTCGACGCGAAATCCGTCAATCCCGGGGTCTCGTCGGTGCTGTTCCACCAAAGCGAGGCCAGTTATCTGGCCGGCGTGCTGGCCGTCCGTCTGGCGGCGCGCCGAAACTCCCGGAAAATCGGCGTCATCCTCGGCGAGCGCGGCGAAAAAACGCCGGTGATGCTGGATTTTCTGCTCGGCTTCGAGCAGGGGGCCAAAGACGCCGACGAACGGGCGACGTTGCTGAAACGGAGCGTCCAGTCCTGGAACGATCCTCAAAAAGCGAAAGCCATCGCCTGTGCCATGCATGACGAGGGCGCGCAGGTGATCTTCCAGGCAGCGGGGCTGTCCGGAAACGGCGTCATCGAAGCCGCCGTCGAAGAGGGGTTTTACGTGATCGGCGTGGACGAGCCGCAGGAGCGCCTTGCTCCCGGCGTCGTGCTCACGGCGGTGCTGAAGCGCTTCGACCTGGCCCTCTTCGACGTGATCAGCGCCCGCGTGGGAGGTCATCTCCGGCGCGGCGCCACGCTTCACTACCGACTGTGGAACCGCGGCGTCGAACTTTCGTGGACATCCAACGCGCTGGTTCCCGACGAGCTGCACCGCGAGCTTGAAGGACTTTCCTATCGCATCGTTGACCGCACGATCCGCGTCGCCAGCTGTTACAACGACGATGGCACCTTCAAGACGACGCTGAAACCGCTGCCGCCGGAGCTTCCCGCGGCGGAACCGGGGAAACGGTGACGTTTCTGTCATTGGCTTCTTGTCGGCACCCTGAAGCAAAGAAGCGTAGTTTTCATGAAGGATACGCTTTTTAATGAAGAACGGGGGGAACGAATGAACTTGAGCACTTTGTTCCAGATCATGGGCGGCGTCGGGCTGTTCCTGTACGGTATCAAACTGATGGGTGACGCCCTGCAGGACTTGGCGGGCGACCGTATGCGCACGCTGATCGCGTCGCTGACGAGCACGCCGCTCAAGGGCGCGCTGGTCGGCACGCTGGTGACGATGGTGATTCAGTCCAGCGCCGCCACGACGATCATGTCGGTCAGCTTCGTGCAGGCGGGGATGATGACGCTGAAGCAGGCGCTCGGCGTGATCATGGGAGCCAACATCGGCACCACCGTCACGGCGCAGCTGGTCGCCTTCAACATGAAAGAACTGGCGCTGCCGCTGCTGGGCGTCGGCATGCTGCTGGCCGTCTTCGGTCACTCGAAAAAACGCCGCTACATCGGCAACGGCATCTTCGGCTTCGGCCTGCTCTTCATCGGCATGAGCACGATGGAGCACGCGCTTGGCTTCCTTGCCGCCAACAAACAGTTTTTTCTCACTTTCGCCGCCCATCCGCTGCTGGGCGTCGCCGCCGGTACGCTGCTGACCATGGCCGTGCAGTCCAGTTCGGCCACCGTCGGCCTCACTATCGCCATGGCCGTGCAGGGGCTGCTGCCGCTTCAGTCGGCCATCGCCATTCTGCTGGGCGACAACCTGGGCACGACGATCACCGCCGTCATCGCTGCGCTGGGTTCGAGCCGCTCGGCTAAGCAGGCCGCCGCAGGGCATGTGCTGTTCAATCTGCTTGGCGTGATGATCTTCCTGCCGCTGCTTGGTCCCTATACGGCGCTGATCTCGCACACGTCCGGAAATATCGCCCGCCAGCTGGCCAACGCCCATACACTCTTCAACGTCGTCAACACCATGCTCCAGCTGCCCTTTGTGAGCGTGCTCGCCCGGCTGATTCAGAAGCTGCTCCCGAGCAGGGATGAAAAAGTTTACGCCGGCGCCCGCTATCTGAACGAGAGTCTGCTGAACACGTCGCCGGCCGCCGCGCTCACGGCGGTGCGCAACGAACTGCTGAACATGGGCGGCATGGCGCTGGAAATGCTCGACTTGGTGAGGCAAGCTTTCGCCGCCAAAGATCCGGCGGCCGTGTCCAAGCTGAATCAGGTGGAAGACGGCCTCAACGATCTGACGCGCCGCGTCGCCTCTTTCGCCGCCAGGCTTTGGCAGCGCCACATCTCCGATCATCTTTCCTCGCTGCTCGAATCTCTCGTGAACGGCTCCAGCGACATCGAGCGCATCGGCGACCATGCCCAGAACATGATGGAGCTTTACGAGTACCTTCAGGACCACCGTCTCGAGTTTTCGCCGTCCGCCGTTCAGGAGTTTTCCGCGATGCTTGCGCTGGTCCGTGAGATGGTGCAGAAGGCTCTCGAAGCCCTGCGCACGGAGAACGTCGAACTGGCCCGCGAGGTGTCAGTGACGATGGAAGACGAGGTCGACGCCATGGAGAGACAACTGCGGCACATGCACATGCAGCGCCTCAACGACGGGACCTGTACGCCCTCATCCGGCGTGATCTTCATCGACCTGATCAGCAACATGGAGCGCATCGGCGACCACGCTACCAACGTGGCGGAAATCGTTCTGGAAACATCCGGTCTTCAGGCACGCCGGGAAACGGGCAAAAAGTTCGAACTGTGATGAAAAACGGAGAGACGTATCCATCGCCGCCAGGACGCTGAAAAAAACGACCGGAGAAGATCATCGCGTCGCCCTATGATGCCGATTCTTGACTCAAACGACGAACGAGCTGCCTTGTCCGCCAACTCGTTTGTCGTTTTTTTATCGGGAGTTATCCTCGTTTTCGTTAAAAGGGGCACAGGTTCTTCGCCCTTTTCAGAGCGCCGAAGAGGCGTCGAGAATTGTATGAAATCGCGTGCCGCACGCTTTTTGCGGCACGATCGCGCGCCAGCCCGGCATTTCCACGGCGTTGATCAGCGTACGAGACGACATGCGGTCGCAAGCCCGCTCTCCGCAAATTTCCCCTTTCTTTGCCCAGTTCGGGTGCGAGCGCCGGGACAATCCGGTAAAACAAAGCCACGGCAATAAAATGTAAGAATTGCATTTTTTGCAAAAACTGGGCGAAGATTGATCTCGGAAAATCCGCAAAAAGGCGGCTTGCGGCGATGTGGTGTATAATTATGAAAATCATTCCGACGTCGACCGGAGTCAACGGCCGACCGCCGTTCAGCCCAGCTCGCAGGAGGCTTTGAAAATGAAAGAACCGGAAGCTTACGCCCCGACTGCCGCGGATTTCGTCTACCGACATCTGCGCGGCCAGATCTTCGCCAAAAAGCGCCAGCCCGGCGACCGGCTCACCGAAGAGGCGATCGCTCAGGAACTTGACGTCAGCCGCACGCCCGTGCGCGAGGCGATCCGCCGCCTTACCGCCGAGGGGCTGGCGACGCTGATCCCCAACGCCGGCGCCCGTTTGGCCAAGCCGACCAAGAAAGAAATCATGGATACTTACGAACTGCGCGAATATCTGGAGTGCCTGGCGGCGCGCAAGGCGGCCCTCAACATCACGGGCGCGCAGGCGAACACACTTCAGCAGACGATCGACGAGGAAGAGCAGATTTTCGCCGCGCGCAATTTCGAGGCCTACCTCGACGTAAACAACCGCTTTCACCGCACGCTGGCGGAGTGCTCCGGCAACGCCGTGCTGGCGGAATTCGTCAACAATCTGCTGGCGCGTACATGCGTGTACATGATCTTTTACGATTCGTTCTTCGACATGAACACCAATCCCAGCCTCGACGAGCACCGCGCCCTGCTCAAGGCGCTGTTGGCGCATGACCCCGACAAGGCGGAGCAGCTCATGAAAGTCCATTTGATGCTGTCGGCTACGTCGCTGAAAAGCAACGAAGGCCTGCGCGTCGGCGGAGAATGAGCGTCAAACGTCGTGAACCGGCGGCCATGCGCATGGCCTTTCTGTACCTCGACGGCCTCCGCTGCTGCGGCGAAATCTCCGGCCAGCCCAAGGGGGCGAGCGTGTTCTGCCCCGCTCCGATGTCGACGCGACCAACGTCTTCACGATCGAACGCCTCGAAGACAAAACGGAACGTCCCGCCTTCCGCGCAAGCGCTGAATAAGCGGATGAGGCTCCGCCTCCGGCTTCGCGAAAGATTATGCGAGAAAGTGAACTGGCGATGCTCCCTGCCAAACAGACGGGAAAGAAAACGAAAGGCGTTCTCTTTTCCGTCTGTTTCGGCAGGGAGCGTTTTTGTAAACCGGCAGGGCGCGATTTCATGCGGTTTTTGACGTGCCTTCGACGTTCTGAAAAGGGCGAAGAACCTGTGCTCTTTTTAACGAAAACCAGTATGAACTCCCTTGCAGCGCCCAGCAAACGATGTCAACGCTTTCTATCAAGAAGTAGTATCAGTTATGAACAGAACGAAAAGAAAAGGGGACGCTCATGTGGATTTTCGACAGATTCAGTACATTCTGGCGGTGGCGGAACATCGCAACATTACAAAAGCCGCCGCGGCGCTCCATATCTCCCAGCCGTCACTCAGTCATTTCATTGCCCGTACGGAAGAAGAACTGGGCGTGAAGTTGTTTGACCGCACGATGATGCCGTTGAAACTGACCTATGCCGGCGAGCAGTACTTGAAGAACGCGGTCGAGATCATGCGCGTACACGATCGCATGATGCGGGAATTCCGAGATATTGCCGGCAGCCTGAAAGGGCGTCTGGTGGTGGGAATCCTGCATGAGCGCGCAGCTTACATGTTGCCGTTGATTTTACCGGATTTCAGACGCCGCCATCCCGGCATCGAAGTAGACCTTGCGATTAGCAACACGGCGAAAATCATTGATGCGCTCGCGCGCGGACGCATCAATTTCGGCATCGGCATCTTTCCGCAGCTGAATGAGTTCCAATCCATGGAGATCTATCGCGAACGACTCTTATTGGTTGTTGCTCCCGGTATGGTCCGTTCCCGGCATTTGCTGAAAAAAGGCAATCGCGCTCTGAATCCAGCGAAGCTCGAGGACCTGCCGTTCATCATTTCACGGCACGGGCATGCTTTGTTCCGTCGCGTCAGCGAACTCTGGAGCACGTACAATCTTTCTCCGCAGGTTGTCTTTGAGTCGTCAAGCAACATCACATCGTTACGGCTGGCAGCGGCCGGACTTGGCGTGACCATCGTACCGGCTATGACACTGAAGCTGGCGCAGACAACGGCGCCGCCGGAAGTGCACGAGATCGGCGTGCCAGCACTGACTTGGACCGTCGCCCTTTACTCCCGAAAAGATGCCTATGTCGGTGCGGTCGAACGGGCGTTTTTCGAGACCGCCCGTCAGGCTTTTGCCGGAGTTTCCGTACGGAACGTGAAATTCGAATAAATGGAGAACTAACTCCGATCACAAAAATTAGGTATGCAGTTCCTTTCATGGAAATCATATAAATATGCGTATTTTACAAATAGTTCGTTCGTTTTTAAAATAAAGATGCCTCGAAAAAAGATCAAGATCTCAAACAGCATGTACCTTAATTCTTATCATCGGAGGTGTTGATAATGTCTGAAAGCGAAAGGAACTGCGGATTTCTCGGCGCGAAGATTTACGGCATGCCCTTATGGATGGTCAGCGTTCTCATCGCGATCATTTATGTCGTAACATTTACGGGCAGGATGCCCAGCGATGACATGCTGTCGATCATCGCGATCATGTTCTCCATCGGTCTTGTGCTTTTCGAGATCGGCGAACGTCTTCCTCTATGGAAGGACTACGTCGGTGGCGGCGCGGTCATGGCCTTCTTCGGTTCGGCAGTTTTGGTCTATTTTAAGATCCTTCCCGAGAAGTATGCCAAAGGCATCGCTTTTTTCTATGATGAATACGGCTTTCAGACGGTATTCATCTCCCTGCTGATCGTCTCGGCCGTACTGACAGTCAATAGAAAGCAGCTGATCAAGGCCTTTGCCGGCTATAATTCCGGCGATCTTCGGCGGCATTGCCATGGCGGCGATTTTCGGTGTCTGCGGTGCATTGCTGTGCGGTATCGACATGAAGGATGTCATGAACTATTACGTGTTGCCGATTATGGGTGGCGGCAACGGCGCGGGAGCCATTCCCCTAAGTCAGATGTGGGAAACGACCACGGGTGGCAGCAAAGGGGCCTATTATTCAGTGGCCTTTGCGATTCTCAACATCGCCAATAACTTCGCCATCCTCGGCGCGGTGGCGTTAAACTCTCTCGGAGAGCGTTTCCCTTCCTTGTCGGGCAACGGCGAGCTCCTGCGCAACGCAAGTAAATACGAATTACCCAAAGATAAAGCCGCAAAACCTGAGATCTCCCAATACCACATGGGCGGCGGACTGCTGTTGACCTGCTGTATCTTCGCTGCGGGGCGTATTTTCTCCAAGAGCATTTTGCCTTCCATCGGCAAGGTCTCGATCCATATGTATGCCTACATGGTCGTCTTCTCGGCGGTGCTGAATATTGCCAACGTGATTCCTCAGGAAGTCAAGCTGGGCGCCAAGCGCCCAGTTTGTCGTAGTATCCGTAGCCGTATTTGTCCTTCAGCGCCGAGATGGCGACGAGCGCCGTGCCCGACGTGAGCGGGTTCGACATGGAACCGACGCCCTTCATGGATTCGCCGGCGAAATCGGCGAACGTGCGGGGCACGTCTTCTTTCCCGTACTTCTCGGGGTTGTAGGCCAGGATCATGTTGCTGACGCGCACGGGATACCAGCAGCCTTCCGCGTCGTATTCGAAGGCCAGATGCGCCGCTTCCTTGGAGGCGTAGGGATGGAGGATGCCTTTGGCCTTGAGTTCGAGCGCGTAGGACGGATCGGCCACCATGAGGATGTCGCAGCCCAGCTTTTTCGTGTCCATCTCCGCCGCGATCTTGGCCTGCAGCGTGCCGGTGCCGCCGTAGAAGAACTCGACGTCGTAGTCGGGGAACTTCTCCGCGAGTACGTCGGTCATCGCCTCGATGATGTCCTCGTACATCGAGGTGTAGATCGTCACTTTGGGTTTTTCCGCCGCGCCCGCCGCGCCCGCTGTCATCCACGCCGCCAGAACCAGAGCCGCAAACTTTTTCATGTGCATCCTCCCGAATCGTTGATTTTTTGTGGTACGGCCCAAGTCTAACACAAAGAAAGGAAAAATGCAGACGCGCTTTTCGGCTCGCCGAAGCGTAAGGCGCGCGCCGGGAGCTTGCCATTGGAGCCGGCTTCAATGTTATACTGACGCCGGGCGGCGGAGTTCCGTCCCGATTCGAAGAGTTTTCACACAGAAGGAGTGGTTCCACATGGAAAAGTTCATTCTCGCGCTGACCGTCCTGACGCTGGCCGCCGGCTGCGCCCTGGCCGCGCCGCGGGACACAGCGCTCGTCGCCGTGTTCTCCAAGACCGGCGAGCAGTACAATGTCGGCGTCATTCAAGAAGGCAACACCATGATCGTCGCCAAGATGATCGCCGCCGCCATCGGCGCCGACCTGTTCGAGATCAGGCCCGCCAAAGCGTATCCCGAAAGCTATGACGAGACCACCGACGTCGCCAAAAAGGAACTGCGCGCGGGCGCGCGCCCCGAACTGGCGGAGGACAAAGACATCGGCGCTTACGACACCGTCTTTCTCGGCTATCCGATCTGGTGGGGCGAAATGCCCATGGCGGTGTTCACCTTTCTCGAATCCCACGACTGGAAGGGCAAAACCGTGATCCCGTTCGCTACCCACGAGGGCAGCGGCATGGGGCGCACGCAGGAGTCGCTGCGAAAAACTCTGCCCGACGCCACAATCCTCAGCGGTCTCGCCGTGCGCGGCGCCGTCGCCCAGAACGAACGCGCGCAGGCCCAGCAGGCCGTGACCGAGTGGCTTGCGAAGCTGGGACTGTGAAGGGGCATTCCTTGTTGTGACTCAGAGGCTGATGCTTATTCTTAAATAGAATGGCTTAACAGCGAACCGATAGCCCCGAAGGAACCCAGTCGTTCGCAGCCTCCAACAAACTATGGCAATGCTTTTTGTCAAAAATCAGTGTGACATGTATCGTGTTTCCGAAGGCGGCAGGAACTCCCTGATGCAGAAATATGGCGCGCGGTAAGCGTTGCGGAATGTTACGACGAAGAGACAGAGGCCGTCTCAAAAGGGGTTTTGTCCTTCTGCCATGCCGTAATGGCTCGAAACGGCTGAAACGCTTTGGGACAAAAATATAAATTATAATTTGAGTTATGTATTTATAGAAAACCTTATCGGCAGCGGCACGCAGAACTATAATTCGTTCGAAAAGCTCTGCGCTTTTCCAACCTGTCCGAAGAGGTCTTCGTAAATGATTGGAACTCAGCAAATTCTTGTGCCGGAATATTTTCCCAAGTTCCAGTGCAAGTGCGGCACGTGCCGGTCGTGCTGCTGCAAAGGCTGGGGCGTCAGCGTGTCGCGGACGGATTACTTCCGTCTCGTGGGGATGAACTGCACGGCCTCGCTGCGCAAGCGTCTGGACCGGGCTTTTTCCGTGCTGTCCGACGCGACGCCCGAGCGTTATGCGGGGCTGAACCACGACTGGCGGGGGCGCTGCTACCTGCAGCGCGAAGACGGGTACTGCGCGCTGCAGCGGGAATGCGGCGAAGCGGCGATCCCCGACGTATGCCGGCTTTATCCGCGCGGCATGCGCGTCGTCTCCGGGGGAGAATGCGCCTGCGCCAACAGCTGCGAGCGCACGTTGGAACTGCTTCTGGAGCAGCGGGAGCCGCTGCGCTTTTTGCTCATCGAAAAGCCCGCGTCGCTGCCCGACTTCCGGATCGGAGAGAATCCCGAAGCGGCCCGCCGCGAGCGGGAACGGCGCGACCGCTGTCTGGCGATCTTGCAGGACCGCCGCCGCTCCGTGCCGCGGCGCCTGATGGATTTGGGCGAGCTGGCCGGCGTCGCCCCCGCGCCCCCGGAACCCGACCGCGCGGAAGCGTTTCGCCTCTGCGCCCTGCTGTTGAGCGAGCTGGCCGGCGGCAGCCAGAGCCTGAGCGGCTATGCCGGCGAAGTTTTCGCGCTGTACGGCGTTCCCTTCGCGGCGGATTCGTTCAAAGCGGCCTCAGCCGTGGAGTTCGCGCCCGCCGTGGAGCGGTACGTCCGACTCTCGGAAGAATTCGCGGCGGATTTTCCCGTCTGGCCGACCTTCGCTGAACACCTGCTGGTGAATCACGTCTTTTTCACCGGCTTTCCCGGCTCCGACGCGGCGGAAGCGATGAAAAAAGAGCTCGCCGCTTTCTGCGCCGCCTATGCGCTGACGCGCTTCATGGCCGTCGGCTGGACGCGGGAGCACCGGGGCGCGGAAGCGCTGATCGACGTCTGCGCCGCTGCCTTCCGCTTCATCGAACACGGCAACTTCGCCCGGAACGCGCCCATCGTGCTGCGCGAAGCCTGCGCGCTCTCGCCCGACGGCGTGGCGAAGCTGGCGCTGGGGTAAAAACAATGAAAAAAGGCAGAAAAAGGAGACGTTTCTCCTTTTCCTGCCTTTTTGTTTCGTGAACCGTCCGTCTACTTGGCGATTTTCAGCGCGTGGTTCTTGGCGATCAGGTCGATGAAGACCAGGTCCTGGTCGTTGTCGTTGCGCAGCGCGTGGCTTTCGCCGGGGCCGGCGATGGTGACGGATTTGGGGCCGACTTCGATCTCCTTGCCGTCGCTGCCGGTAAAAACGCCCGTGCCGGCGATGATGATGTAGGCGTCGTCGTTGTCCAGGTGCGGATGCATGCCGATGGAAGCGCCCTTTTTCAGGGTCATCAGGCCGATCTCCTTGATGGCCTGATCGTCGGTGGCCTGCTCGCGGCGGAAAGCGAACTTGCCGTAAAGCACGCCCGTGCCCTTGCCCGCGCCGGCCTTCTCGACGTTCTTGTCGAAGAGGTCTTTCAGCTGGAAGCACTGGCCCGTCGGATTCTTCGCGATCGCTTCGAGGTCGGCGGCGTTGTTCTTGGCGATGATGTCAAGAAAGACGAGATTTTCTTTGAAGAGGTTGGCGAGGCCGTGCGACTGGCCGGGGCGGGCCAGCGTCATGTCGCCGGGGCCGACGACCCAGGCGTTGCCGTTGCCGTCGGTGAAAACGCCCTTGCCGGAGATGATCAGGTAGGCGTCCTCGTTGTCCTTGTGGGCGTGCAGGCCGATGTAGGCGCCGGCCTTCAGCGTCATCCAGCCGATCTCCTTGATCGCGTCGTCTTCGAGCGCCTGCTCGCGGCGGAAGGCGAACTCGCCGTGCAGCGTGCCCATGCCGCCGCCGGCTCCTTCCTTGTCGAGGACGAAGAGCTGTTCGGCCGTGTAGCACTGGCCGTGCTTCTGCGGCTTCAGTTCCACGGTGGCGAAGGCCGCTCCGGCGCCCAGCAGCGCGGCTGCGAGGCAGATTTCGGCAAGATACTTCTTCATGAAAAAACTCCTCCTTCGGAAATAAAGATAACGTTAGACATGAAAAGTCTACAATTAATTTCAGAAAAATTCAAGCCTGAAAACGCGGGAGAGGGAAGCGATTCTCCGTATGAAAATGAAATCGTTCGCGTGAAGCGAGCGGAAAAGAAGAGTTCTCTTTCACTTGGTGCGTTCCTGTGGTAGAATTTTCATGGTTAATTATAACTAACTAAGGGAAGGATGACTTCAATGAACTCTTCAAAAAAAGCGGACTACGGCAACTGGGTTCCACGGAAGCTGATGAATGCCTTGTGGGGAGTTTTCCTGGGGCTGCTGTTCCTTGCGGTCCTGAACGCGCTGCTCTGGCGCAATTCAGCTGCGGCGCTGCTGCTGGGCGCGTTCAGCGCTCTGTCGCTGGCTGCCGCCGCATACATGCAGTACTGCCGGAGGACGGTAGACCTGCGCGGCGGCGGTCTTTCCGGGAAGTTTTACGACGAGCTGCTGGATCACCTTGCCTGGCAGGGACAGGGACGGCTGCTGGATATCGGCTGCGGCTCGGGAGCGCTGTCGATCCGCTGCGCGCAGCGTTTTCCTGCGGCACAGATTATCGGCGTCGATTACTGGAGCGGCGTATGGGATTACTCGCAAAAGCAATGCGAGGAGAACGCCCGACTCGAAGGCTGCGACGCCCGAATCGGTTTTCGGCACGGCGATGCGGCTCGTCTGGAGTTCGCCGATGAAAGTTTCGACGCCGCCGTCAGCTGTTTTGTCTTTCACGAGGTGAAGACGATCTCCGGACGGTCGAAGCGCCCTGTCGTCGAGGAAGCGTTGCGTGTGCTGAAAAAAGGGGGAAGTTTTGCCTTCATCGATCTGTTTGGCCGCTCCGCTCTTTACGGCGACATGGAGGAGTTCGTGCAGCGGATGAAAGACAGCGGCCTGCGGGAAGTGAATTATATCCCCCGCGCCGGCGCGGCCTTTGTTCCCGCGCTCGCACGCCCCATGATGACGTCGGGCGTGGGGCTGCTCTACGGCGTAAAGTAGAGCTCCTCCTGCCCCGGCTCGGAGGCGGGGAGTGGTATCGAATTTTTAATATGTAATTTCGATCCGGCTTTTATAAGGCTCGACGTAAAGTGTTTCACGTGGAACATTTTTGCGACGAAAAAAAGCTTTACGGCCCCGGCGGCGGGAGAGGGGTAAACGAAAGGCCGTTCCGAAAAGCGATGAAGAAATCTTTGTCGCTTTTCGGAACGGCCTTTTCGGTGTGCGCCCGCATCGCGGCGGAGAGCCGCTACATGGCCTGGCGCATGTACTCTTCGATGACGCAGGGGGCCTGCAGGGCCAAGCTTTTTTTCACGTCGAGGATGCGCTGGTTGGACGAGCCGCGAAAGCGCAGCGACAAATCGCGCTTGTCGCGCTCGAAGCGTCCGTCGACGAGCACGTCGATCTGTTCGAGCAGGGCCGTACGGTCCGCCCAGCCCGGATTTTTGCGGTCGGTCAGCTGCTCGAAGGTAAAACCCGTGAACGCCCACACGTTCAGTCCGCGCCGGCGCGCCGCGCGGGCCACTGCGGCCAGGGCGCGGGCCTGCAGGAACGGTTCGCCGCCCGATAGTGTCAGCCCCTGCTGCAGATGGAGCGAGTCCAGCTGGGCGATCAGGTCGTCTACGTCCATTTCGAAACCGCCGAACGGGTTGTGCGTGCAGGGATTGTGGCAGCCCGGGCAGTTGTGGAAGCATCCCTGCGCCCAGATCACCGCCCGCAGTCCCGGCCCGTCGACGATGCTGTCGCGGGTCATCGGACTGGCGAGGCGGATCTTCATTTGACGCTCGCCTCTTCCTCCGTGCCGCACTGATTGTGCTTGACGCGGTCGCGGACCTCGGCGCGTTTGGCGTCGTTGAAGCGGTCCAGCGTGCCGACGAGGTAGCCGGTGATGCGGCGGATGCGCTCGAACCCCACGGGGCCGTCGTGCTCGCGGCGCCCGCAGTGGGGGCACACGTCGCCGGGGATGATGCCCGTGTAGCCGCAGACGGGGTCGCGGTCGACGGGATGGTTGATGCTGCCGTAGCCGATTCCCGCTTCCTTCATGGCGCGAACGATGCTTTCGAAGGCTTCGGGATTGTTGGCTCCCAGCCCGTCCAGCTCGACGTAGCTGATGTGCCCGCCGTTGGTCAGCGCGTGATAGGGCGCTTCGCGGGCGATCTTGTCGAAGACGCCGATCTTGTAATACACGGGAACGTGGAAGGAGTTGGTGTAGTATTCGCGGTCGGTGACGCCGGGGATCGCGCCGAACTTTTTCGCGTCGAGGCGGGTGAAGCGCCCCGACAGCCCTTCCGCGGGCGTGGCGATGAGGGAGAAGTTCAGGTCGTACTGTTCCGAAGCCTGATCCATGCGCTCTCTCATGTGGCGGATGATCTTCAGCCCCAGTTCCTGAGACTCGGAGCTCTCGCCGTGATGCTTGCCCGTCAGGGCCACCAGGCACTCAGCCAGGCCGATGAAACCGACAGTCAGTGTGCCCTGGCGGATCACCTCGCGCAGTTCGTCCTCGTCGTTCATGCCGTCGGAGCCTTTCCACACGCCCTGTCCCATCAGAAACGGGAAGTTCTTGACGCGGCGGCGCCCCTGGATTTCCAAGCGCTCCAGCAGCTGGTCGACGACCAGGTCGATCTTGCCGTCGAGGTCTTCGAAGAAGGCGTCGAGATCGGTCGTGCCGCCCAGCGCCCGGCCGTGGACGATACCCAGGCGGGGCAGATTGATGGTGGTGAAGGAGAGGTTGCCGCGGCCGCTCACCGTCGATTCGCCGCAGCGGTTGCCGACCACGCGCGTGCGGCAGCCCATGTAGGTGGCCTCCGTGTCGGGGTCGCCGGGTTTGTAGTATTCGGCGTTAAAGGGGGCGTCGAGGAAGCTGAAATTGGGGAAAAGCCGCTTGGAAGTGACGCGGCATGAGAGCTGCAGCAGGTCGTAGTTGGGATCGCCCGGGTTGTAGTTGACGCCCTCTTTGATTTTGAAGATGAGGATGGGGAAGATCGGCGTCTCGCCGTTGCCCAGCCCCTTTTCGGTCGCCAGCAGCAGGTTGCGCGTGACCATGCGCCCTTCGGGAGACGTGTCGGTGCCGAAGTTGATGCTCGAGAAGGGCACCTGCGCGCCGGCGCGCGAATGCATGGTGTTAAGGTTGTGGATGAAGGCTTCCATGGCCTGGTAGGTACGGTGGTCCGTTTCGGCGAGGGCCTCCTTGCGGGCGAACGTCTGAAGTTTGCCCAGCTCCGCGCCGTCGACTTTCAGCGACGCGGCGAGGAAATTCCGCTCGGCCTCGTCACGCGCGGCGTCGTCCGTCAGGCCGATGGCGCGCCCCGTTTCGGCTTCGGCGCGGGCTTCCGCCTCTTTGACGGAGGCTTTCGCGTCGAGGTCGCGAAGCAGTTCCAGCGCCTTGGCGAGATTGCTCACGTACAGCTTGCGGAACGTCTTGCGCACGCCGTCGGCGATGCCGTAATCGAAGTACGGGATGCTCTGGCCGCCGTGCTGGTCGTTTTGGTTGCTCTGGATGGCGATGGCCGCCAGCGCCGCGTAACTCATCACGTCCTGCGGTTCGCGCAGGAAACCGTGCCCTGTCGAGAAGCCGCCCTTGAACAGCTTGCGGATGTCGATCTGGCAGCAGGTCAGCGTGCCCATGTTGAGGAAGTCCATGTCGTGGATGTGGATGTCGCCTTCGTCGTGCGCCCTGGCGTGAGCGGGGTGGATCACGTGCGTCTTGCAGAACTCGCGCGACACGGCGCTGCCGTATTCCAGCATCGTGCCCATGGCCGTGTTGCCGTTGATGTTGGCGTTTTCGCGCTTCACGTCGGCGGTCTTGGCGTCGGCGAAGGTGATTTCCTCGATGGCCTTCATCAGGCGGGTGTGGGAGTCGCGCACGCGCGTGCGCTCGTTGCGGTAGGTGATGTAGGCTTCGCTGGTGCGGGCGTGGCCGTTCTCGATCAGCACCTTCACCACCATGTCCTGCACGTCCTCGACGCTGGGCGAACCGGAAGCGTACTTTTCGTTGAGACGGCGCACGACCTGCGACGTCAGCCCCTCGGCGATGCGGTAGTCGGCGGACGTGCCTTCCTTCTCTGCCACGGCGGACGCGGCGAGGAAAATGGCGCGGGTGATGCGGTCTTCGTTGAAGGGCGCCAGACGGCCGTCCCTCTTCTTGATGGTCTCGATCACTTGAAAGGCCTCTCTTTCCAAGAGCGAAATGCGGCGCCCGCAGCGGGCGCGCGAAAAACGGGACGAAGCGGACCGCTTGCCCGGGATTTTTCGCTGCCATCATACACCATAAAAACGATCTCGTAAAGACGAAAACACTATATACATTGTTAATTTTGACATTTAGACGCTAGATATGGCTATAAATGGCAGGCCCCGGCGTGCGAAACAGGCGGCTAACAACTCTCCGCCGTCTTTTTCTCCAGCGCCTCGTTGCGAAAGTAGAGCAGCATGTCGATCGAAACCATCGTCACGTTCACGACGTAGAGCGCGACCACGCTCCAGTGCGTGGAGTCCAGCAGGCATTTGCCGATTCCCGCCAGATAACCGACGATGATGACGACGAGAAAAAGCGCGCTCTTGCCCCTGCTGCTGCGCGAGGTCCACGATTTGTAGATGGAGATGGGCCAGGCGGCGCCGAAGCAGATCAGCATGGTGATCTCGAGAAGCGATTTCAAAAACATGATTTCAGTCATTCCTTTTCTCTGATTCGTTTTCTTCGGGGCGATAATCCTGCATCCAGCGCTGCGGATCCTCCGGCGCGAAGCCGTGACGGAAGCCGGGGCGCGCGGCGCTGCGCTCCACGAAGGCGCGCAGCGCCGGGCGGTACTTGGGATGCGCGCAGTTTTCGATCAGCGCGCGGGCGCGCTCGTAGGCCGTGAGGCCGCGCAGGTCGGCGCAGCCCTGTTCGGTGATGATCACGTGAGGGTCGTGTTCCGTGTGGTCGACGTGCGCCACGTGCGGGACGATGCAGGAGATCGTTCCGCCCTTCGCCGTCGACGGCGTGGTGAACACCGAGAGCGCGGCGTTGCGCGCGAAGTCTCCCGAGCCGCCGAGGCCGTTGACGATCTGGCAGCCGCCGATGTGTGTGGAGTTGACGTTGCCCTCGAGGTCGACTTCCAGCGCCGTGTTGACGGCGATGACGCCGAGGCGGCGGATCACTTCCGGCGAGTTGCTGATCTCCACGGGGCGCAGGATGATCTTGTACTTGTACATCTCCAGACTCTTGTAAAAGGCGTCGATGCGTTCGGGCGAGATAGTCAGGGCCGTCCCCGAGGCGAACGAGACGCGCTCCGTTTCGATCAGGTCGAGCACGGAGTCCTGTAGCACCTCCGAATAGATGGAAAGATTGCGGAATTTGGACTTCTGCAGTCCGCCCAGCACGGCGTTGGCCATGTTGCCGACGCCCGACTGGATCGGCGGCAGCTTGCGCGGCAGCCGCCCGCAGGCCACTTCGTTCTCGAGGAAAGCGACCAGATAGTCGGCCATGATCTGGGACCTCGCATCGGTCTGCGCCAGATGGCGCGTCGAATCGGGGATGTCGGTGACGACCACGGCGGCGATCTTGTCGGGGCGGCAGCGGATGTAGGGCATGCCGACACGGTTGTTGGGGCGCACGATCGGGATCGGCTCGGTCTCCTTCATGCGGCGGGGGCTGTACACGTCGTGCATGCCCTCCAGCTTGACGGGCTGGGTCGTGTTGACCTCGACGATCACTTTTTCGGCGTACTCAGCCAGCACGTTGGAACAGCCCACCGACGTGCTGGGAATGATGTTGCCCTCGTCGTCGATGCCGATCGCTTCGATGATGGCGATGTCGATCTTGCCGAAGTAGCCGTTTTTGATCCAGAAGGGCACCTGGCTGAGGTGCATGTCCACGTAGGCGAGGCGGTCGTCGTTGGCCAGGTCGCGCACGCTCTGGTTGGTCTGGTAGGGATAACGCCGTTCGATCACGCCGGCGCGCGCCAGACGCCCGTCGAGTTCGTCGCCGACGGACGCGCCGGTGATCAGTTTGATGCGGATCTTCTCGCCGCGTTCGGCGCGGCGGGCCAGCGCCATGGGCACGGCCTTGGGATATCCGGCCATGGTGAAGCCGCTGGTGCCGACGGTCATGCCGTCCCTGATCAGATCGGCGGCCTGCGCCGCCGACATGGTCTTGGCCTCTGTCTCGCGATTGCTGATGCGGTTGTACACGTTTTTTCCTTCCTTTCGGCGCGGCGCCGTCCCATGTGAAAAAAAATTCTTCCGGCATCCCATGCCGAAAGAACGTCCGCTGCCGGGGCCTCAATCAGAAAGAAAGGTCTGAAAGCAGCACACACGTTCCGTCGCTCGCGAAAACTTTTTTGTGCTCAGCGCGGCAAGTCTTCTGGCTCAAGCCCATGGAGCCTTCTCCGCCTTCCCATGAGCGCGGGGCTCACAGTGGCGCATGGAGAAGCGGGGCTTTTACAGCGGCGGGACCGCTCGGGATTCTCACCCGATTCCTTTTTGATCGAAACTGGAAAAGTCTCGAACCGTGCTGATTATTCAATTGGGTTCCGGCACAGATTATAGCATAAATCTCTCTTCGCCCCACCGGTCGGCAAGAAAAACAAACGGCTCTTTCCGCTGCAGTCGTGATCGGTCTGCAAGCGCAGCTCAAAAGAATCGTTTATAATAATTTATCGTAAACTCAGGCGGCACTCGTCCTTCAATTGCGCCGCCATGTGGTATGGTTCGAGCATTCCGTCTCTTGCGTGACACAATCTCCGACGTGAAATGGGAGCTGAAAAATGAAGATCAAGATCATGAACAAGAATTCGCGGACGCCGGCAGGGATCGTGGCGCTCATGCTGCTTTTGGGCGTCTGCGGGGCGTGGAAAGCGGCGCTTTGCGATGCGCCCCAGGCGGCTGAGCCATCGCCGGCATACGCGAAATATATGAAAACCGCCGGCGGGGTCGCCGCGGAAATGTTTCTGCCCGGCTACTGGGTCGGCAACAGCCAGCTGCTGGATTCCGTGCTGATGAGTCCGGAAAGAATAAGGGCATTCAACGCGGCAAATAAAAACGCTCTGACGACGGAATCAGGGAACACGACGGCGCTGACCGACATCGGAGACGCGATCAGCGGCGCTTTTGTAAGAGAGATGGCCGGAGCCGTTTATAAACCTAAACCGTCGGAAACCGTTTATCTGAACGGTGCGCCGGTGACGGAGAAGTACTGGGCCGATCTGGACCGGCGGCTTCATTTGAACGCTATCCCGAAGACCGTTTCCGTCCGTTTCGGCTATGCGGTCTTCTGGACCACGCTGCAGGCGTACCCCGTGCGCGACGTCGTCGGCGAAAAGGACGATCTTCTCTTTGACAAAATGGTGCGTTCCAACTGCCGCCCCTGCCAACCTCTGGCAGTCGTTCACGAAAGCGCGGACGGCGGCTGGTATTACGTTTTTACGGACAGTTACGGCGGCTGGATCGAAAAGAGGCACGTCGCCCTCTGCAAAAGCCGCGAAGAATGGCTCCGGCGCATGGAACCGGAGCATTGCCTCGTCGTGACGGGAAGCGAACTGTGCCTGGACGACGATCCTTACTGCGAAGAGCTCAGCGGCGCCAGATTCCCCATGGGGACGGCGCTGCCGCTCGTAAGCCCTGACGAAGCTCCGGAATCCGTTCGCAGCCGGATCGGATTCGGGTGTTACGCGGTCAAAATCCCTCTGCGCGGCGGCGACGGATGGATCAGGGACGAATACGCCCTGGTCCCCGTTTCTGCGGACGTTTGCGTGGGGCGGCTCGAATTCACGGCGGCAAACGTGCTGCGGCAGATGTTCAAACTGCTGGGGCGCCGTTATGGCTGGGGCGGAGACGGGCACGCCAACGACTGCTCCGGCGTTCTGCGGGACGTCTTTTCCTGCTTCGGCGTCGTTCTGCCGCGAACTTCCGCCCGGCAGGCCGAAGCGAGCGGAGCGGCAGCCGTCGATCTTTCCGGTCTGACCGACGGCGCCAAGCTCGACATGCTGAAAAAGACCCGCGCCGGTTCCCTGCTCTTCTTTCCCGGCCACGCCATGCTGTATTTGGGAACTGTCAAAGAAAAACCTTACGTCATAAGCGCAGTCTCCTCTTTCAGCGAAGACCGAATAACCGTGCTTTCCGTCAATACCGTTGTCGTCAACAGTCTGACGGAAACGTACCGAAAGGATGGGGAATCATGGCTGTCTCATCTGACAACCCTCATCCGCTTCGATTAGAAGGCGTTGGTATGGAGCGGCCTTTGACCCCTTTGAGAGCCGCGGCGGCGGACTCTTTTCTCGTTGCCGCCCTGCTTGCCGCCCTGGGGGCGACGGTCATGCGGGGCTTTCACGGCAATGCCTACCATCTGTTCTCCCGTTATTGCCTGTTATGGATCGAGTTTTTTGTTCCGGCGGCCGTTTTTCTGGGAAAAAAGGACTTGCGCGGATCGGGCGTTTTCGCTTTCGCTCTCTTTCCCCTCTGGTTCGCGCTGTGCTGTCTTTATCATGGGGTATCTCTGACCGTCGCGGGAGAAGCCCAGGCGGCTCTCGTGCATCTGACGTCCGTCGCTCTGATCGCGTTCCCTTTTGCCGAACTGACGGGGGACGGCCGGCGGCGGAAAATACTGGACGCCGTTCTGCTGGCGGGACTGATCGTCTTCGCTCTCATGCTTCTGATCGCCTTTTACGGCGTTTTCAGGGGCGCTTGCTTTTCGCTCTGGCATGGCAGGCTGCGTTTCGGCGCGACATACAGCGCGACCGGCCGCCTGGAACTCAGGGTTTTGCTGTGGCACCAGTATTGCACGGCGTTTCTGGCCATGGCCTGCTGCCTGTTGGTTCCCTACCTGCTCGCCAGCCGTCCCCGACGGTGCTTCTATGTTCCCGCCGCCGTTCTCGAACTGATCTTTTTGGCCGCGGTGGCGCTGGGAGCCTCCCGCAACGCGATGTTGGCGCTGATGGCGGGTTTCGCCTGCATCGCGGCGATTGGGATCAGGCGTTCTTCGCTGCCTCCGTGGACGAAAAGATTTGTCTTCGCCGCCGTCTGCGTATTGCTGTTGTTTTTTGGCGCTTTTTCGATGAACTTTATCTATCGAAACGTGACGCATTCCATTCGCACAATCTGGTACGGTCTTACCACGCTGACAAGTCGGATCGAAATCTGGGGAGCCGTGCCGAAAATGCTGCGCGACCGCCCGGAGGCGCTTCTTTGGGGACTTCCCTACGTCAAATTGATGTCTGTTCTCAATGGATATATCCCGCTTGAAGGTGATATTGCCCACATGCACAGCGGCTATGTGCATACGCTGTGCGGCATGGGCGTTCCGGGAGGCGCGCTTGCCTCGGCGTACACCGTTCTCTTCTTTCGCGATTTTTTTACCCTGGTCCGGGCCAAACCGGAAAGCGGAATCTCCGCGACCGATCAGCTGCTTGCCGTCGTTCCCTTTTCCATCTGGTGCGTCAATCTGCTGGAGCCGGAGCTTTTTCTGCCGGGCAGCAGCATGCTTTCTCTCAACGTTCTCTTTGCGCTGCTCTGCGGTTATCTGCGCTGCACAGCGCGGGCGAACCGGTCATAAAACGAAAGTCTCCGGGGCACTTGCTCCCGGAGACTTTCGTTATTCTGCGAAAAAGCTTGCTTGTTTTCCAGACCCGTCGCCGGCGCGGCGGCGGAAAACGATCTACCGTCCCGCGTGGAACAGCTCGCGCTCCATCACGTCGATGATCTCTTGGGCGGCCTGCGTGGGCGAGACTTTGCCCGCGGTGACCTCCTCCTCGATGCGCGCCTTGGCGGCGGCGATGGCCCGGTTGGCGCCGATGAGGTTTTCCAGATGTTCCCGCGCCATGTCGTTGACCCATTTGAGCACCTGTTCTTTGCGCCGTTTCTCGAAAACGCCGTTGCCGCGCACGGTCTTGAAAAACTCCTCGACGACGCCCCACATCTCGGGAATGCCCTCGCCCGTCAGCGACGAACAGGTGTAGGCTCGGCTGGCCCAGCCCTCCGTGGCGGGACGCAGGTAGTGGAGCATCATGTCGAAGTCGGCGCGCGCCGACAGCGCTTTGGTTTTGTTGTCGCCGTCGGCCTTGTTGACGAGGATCGAGTCGGCGATCTCCATGATGCCCTTCTTGATGCCCTGCAGGTCGTCGCCCGCGCCGGTGAGCGCCACCATGAGAAAATAATCCACCATGTTGCGCACGGTCGTCTCGCTCTGGCCGACGCCGACGGTCTCGACGAGGACCACGTCGTAGCCCGCCGCTTCCACGAGCAGCAGTGTCTCGCGACTTTTGCGCGTGACGCCGCCGAGCGTGCCGCCCGAAGGGGACGGGCGCACGAAGGCGTTGGGGTGGCGCGACAGTTTTTCCATGCGCGTCTTGTCGCCGAGGACGCTGCCCTTGGTGACGGTGCTGCTGGGATCGACGGCGAGAACGGCGACGCGGTGCCCGCGGTCGCACAGCCACGAGCCGAGCGCTTCGATGAAGGTGCTCTTGCCGGCACCGGGCACGCCGGTGATGCCGACGCGCATGGATCTGCCCGTGTGGGGCAGCAGCTTTTGGATCAGTTCCTGCGCCGTGGCGAAGTGTTTCGGGGCGTTGCTTTCGATCAGCGTGATGGCCCGCGACAGGATCGCGCGTTCGCCGTTAAGGATGCCCCGCGCGTATTCGTCGACGGAGAGGTTGCGCCTCACGGGCTGGACGTTGGCGGCCGTGGGGCCGCCGGTGCCGTCCACGCCCTTCGTCACGAAACAGGCGAATTCGCTGCCGGCGTTTTGCGGCTGCCAGTCGGGCTGGTACGTGTTGTTTTCGATGCTCATCGGGTTTTTCTCCTTTTCGGGGGAGGGGTTTTCTACTTCACGGCTCCTTCCTGGGCGGCAAGACGCTTGTTCAGCACCTGCAGCATCTCACGGGCGGCGGCGGGAATGACCGTGCCGGGGCCGAAGATGCAGGCGGCGCCGTGGTCGTACAGGAACTGGTAGTCCTGCGCCGGGATGACGCCGCCGGCGACGACCATGATGTCGCCGCGGCCGCGCTTTTTCAGCTCTTCGACGAGCTGGGGCAGCAGCGTCTTGTGACCGGCGGCCAGCGAGCTCATGCCGACGATGTGGACGTCGTTGTCTACGGCGTCCTGAGCGGTCTCGGCCGGCGTCTGGAACAGCGGCCCGACGTCGACGTCGAAACCCATGTCGGCGTAGGCGGTGGCGACGACTTTGGCGCCGCGGTCGTGGCCGTCCTGCCCCATCTTGGCGACCATGATGCGCGGACGGCGGCCTTCGCGCTTCTCGAAGTCGTCGGTCATCTGGCGGACTTCCTTGATCACTTCGTCGTCGGCGAATTCGCTGCTGTACACTCCTGAAATCGAACGGATCACGGCTTTGTGCCTCCCGCACACTTTTTCGATGGCGAAGGAAATCTCGCCCAGCGACGCGCGCGCGCGGGCCGCTTCGACGGACAGCTCGAGCAGATTGCCCTCGCCGCTTTCCATGGCGTGGGTGATGGCGTCGAGACACTGCTGCACCTTTTCGGGATCGCGGCCGGCGCGCAGCTTTTCGAGGCGCGCGATCTGCGCCTGACGCACGGCGGTGTTGTCGACGTCGAGGATGTCGAGCGGGTCTTCCTTCTCGAGCGGGAAGTAGTTGATGCCGACGATCTTTTCGTTGCCGGAGTCGATGTGGGCCTGACGGCGCGCCGCGGCCTCCTCGATGCGCATCTTGGGCAGGCCGGTGTCGATGGCCTTGGCCATGCCGCCGAGGCTTTCGACTTCCTGGATATGCGCCCAGGCGCGGCGGATCAGCTCGTCGGTGAGGGCTTCCACGTAGTAGGAGCCGCCCCACGGGTCGATGACCTTGCAGACTTTGGTTTCGTCCTGGATGTAGAGCTGCGTGTTGCGCGCGATGCGGGCGGAGAAGTCCGTGGGCAGGGCGATGGCTTCGTCGAGGGCGTTGGTGTGCAGCGACTGGGTGTGGCCGAGCGCGGCGGCCATGGCCTCGACGCAGGTGCGGGTGACGTTGTTGAAGGGGTCTTGGGCGGTCAGGCTCCAGCCCGAAGTCTGCGAGTGCGTGCGCAGCGCCATGGACTTGGTGTTCTTGGGGTTGAACTGCTTGACGATCTTGCCCCAGAGCATGCGCGCGGCGCGCATCTTGGCCACTTCCATGAAGTAGTTCTTGCCGATGGCCCAGAAAAACGACAGTCGCGGCGCGAAATCGTCGATGCTCAGTCCGGCTTTCAGTCCGGTGCGGATGTACTCGAGGCCGTCGGCCAGCGTGTAGCCCAGTTCGATGTCGGCGGTGGCGCCGGCTTCCTGCATGTGGTAGCCGGAGATGGAGATGCAGTTGAACTTGGGCATGTTGCGCGAGGTGAAGGCGAAAATGTCGCCGATGATGCGCATGGAGGCCGCGGGGGGATAGATGTAGGTGTTGCGCACCATGAACTCCTTGAGGATGTCGTTCTGGATCGTGCCGCTGAGGACTTTCATGTCGACGCCCTGTTCCTGCGCGGCGACGATGTAGAAGGCCATGACGGGCAGCACGGCGCCGTTCATGGTCATGGAGACGGACATCTGCCCCAGCGGGATGCCGGAGAACAGAATCTCCATGTCGAGGATCGAGTCGACGGCCACGCCGGCTTTGCCGACGTCGCCGACGACGCGCGGATGGTCGGAATCGTAGCCGCGGTGCGTGGCCAGGTCGAAAGCGATGGAAAGCCCCTTCTGTCCGGCGGCGAGGTTGCGGCGGTAGAACGCGTTCGACTCTTCGGCCGTGGAAAAACCGGCGTACTGGCGCACCGTCCAGGGACGGGCGACGTACATGGTGGGATACGGCCCGCGCAGGAACGGCGGGATGCCGGCCATGAAGCCGAGGTGATGCATGCCGGCGTAGTCGTCGGCGGTATAGAGCGGCTTGACGTCGATCTGCTCCATCGTGCGCGTGCACAGTTCGGAGACGGAACGGCCCGTCTCCCTGAGGACGCGCGCTTCCCAGTCCTGACGCGATTCGGCGCGGCTTTCTTCCTTGAAGGCGATCTTGGTGAAATCAGGATTCTGATACATGGTCTAGCACATCCCCTTTTTCTTCTGCATGGCGGTGAGGACCTGGAGGCAGTTGGCTTTCACGTGGATGAAATCGTCGACGCCGGCGTCGAGATAGCTCTGTTTGAACTCGGGCGCGGGCGCGCCGGCGAGGAACACGGTCATGCCGGGGCGCTTCTCCTTGATCAGCTTGGCCAGCGGCGGCACGAGCTCGGGATAGGTGTCGTCGGTGGAGCAGATCACGGCGGCGTCGGCGCCGCTTTTCGCGGCGGCTTCGGCGGCCAGCTCCACAGTCTCGAAACCGTCGTTCTTCAGTACCTCGAAGTGAGCCACTTCGAAGAAGCCCGTGCTGAAATCGGCGCGCGGCTTGTGCTGAGGGATGGGGCCCATGTTGGCGAGGAATACTTTGAGATTGCCGCCGGTCCGGGCGGTGTAGTCTTCGGTGCGTTTTCTCAGCGCTTCGTACTGTTCGGTCCAGCGGTGCGGCTGAAGCGGCGCGACTTTGAGGTCGCAGGCGCCGGCGGCGTCGAGGGTTTTCCACAGATCGGACAGCAGCGCCTCGGCCGCGAACGCCTCGGCGGCATGGACGACCTGGCCGCCTTTGCCGCATTTGGCGCTTTCGGCCACGTCTTTCAGCGCTTTGGCGAGGCAGTCGGGGCAGCGGCGTTTTTTGATCTCGGCCACTTTGGCCTCGCGGGCGGCCTTGAACTCGGCCAGGTCGCTTGCGGGCACGTCAAGCGGCGTTTCCGCCATGTTGGCGTACATGTTGTTGCCGACGGCGCGTTCGGCGCGGGTGGCGAGCTTCTTGAAGCGGTCGGCGAGCACGGCGCCGATCTCGTTCTGGATCAGGCCGGACTGCAGCGCCTTGACGAGACCGCCTTCGGCTTCGACCTTCTGGAACAGTTCCCAGACGCGGTCTTCGACCTGGCGGGTCAGCGTCTCCACGTACCAGGAACCGCCGGCGGGATCGACGGCGGCGTCGAAGTTGAACTCGGTCTGCATCATGATCTGCTGGTTGCGGGCGATGCGGCGCGCCTGTTCGGTGGCGGGGCGGACGGCCCAGTCGAAACAGTTGACGTTCATGGAATCGACGCCGGCCACGGCGGCCGAAAAGGCCTGCGTGGACGTGCGCAGGATGTTGACGTAGGGATCGTAGACCGTCACGGTGAACGGAGAGGTCTCGGCGATGACGTTGACCTTTGCGCTCTCGCCCTCGCAGCCGAAGGCGCGCGCCACGTGCGCCCAGAGCACGCGCAGGGCGCGCAGGCGGGCGATCTCCATGAAGAAGTTGGCGCCGAGGCCGACTTCGAAGCGAAGATGGCGGGCGGTCACGTCGGGGGCGATGCCGCGCTCCGCCATGGCGCGGACGACGGCGACGGCGTCGGCGAGCGCGCAGGCCGTCTCCTGGACGGCGGACGCGCCGGCGTTGGCGTAGACGCTGCCGCGAATCAGGATCGTGCGCAGAGCGCACTGATGGTTTTCGGCCCAGAGCAGCGTCTGCGCCATTTCATCGTACAGACTGTCGAGCGAGCGGCTCAGCGAGCCGTCGCGGGCCAGCGAGCCGACGGGGTCGGCGCCGACGCAGCCTTTCAGGCTGGAAAGCGCGACGCCGCGCTTTTCGCACCATGCGGCGATCATGCCCAGCATCGGCAGGGCCGACGCGCCGGCGGCGACGTGCAGCTCGTGCGCGCCCGGATCGGCGGCGGCGAAAAACTTTTCCAGATGTTCCAGCGAGCAGATGCTGACGCCGCGGCGCTCGCAGGCGGGGACGTCCATGCCGTGCGTGCTGGAGTAATCGAGCACCGGGTGGATGGCCGTGGCGCCCCTTTTCAGTTCCTCGGCGGCCAGTTCGCCGGCCCGGCGCGGGCAGCGCGCGTCGACGCCCTGGGCGATCTCCCAGAGATGGCCGTGTTGCGGCGCGCTCTTGACGCCTCTCAAAAAGTCCTGCGCTCCGGGAAAGGCATGGCAGTCTTTCAGCTCCGCGACGTTCTCGGCCGTGTAAATGGGCTGAAGCGTGATGCCCTCGAACGTCGGCGTGAACATTTTTTTGTCGAAGGGCGCCCCCTTCAGGGCCACTTCGGCGGCCTGCTTCCACTCCTCGTACGTGGGGACTTTGAACTCGTCAAAGGTGACAGGAGTGATCGGCGCGGATTTCTGCTGGTCTTTTTCCATGGTGAATCAAATCCTCCCTGACGCTGAAAAATTTGCCCGTTTCCCCGCCGGCGGAAAAAATTCAGCGAAGAGAACGCGCTCGCGCGGCGAAATCCCGCCCGCGCAAGATTCGCTCTCTGTTCCCCCCGTTTCAGGCCGGTATCCTGACTCGCGCGCAACGCGCTCACAGTGGCGGGGCCGCTTTGGTCTTTCACCAAATTCCCCGGGCTGAAACTGCATATCATGGCTTCTCATTCTACAATAAAAATTCTCTCGAATCCACCTCAAGAGGGCAAAAAGAAACGTTCGGAAGGAAAAAGTCGGTTCAAGTTTCAGTGTTGTATTTCGCGCTGCCGAAAAGACGCGGGAGAGAAGACGAACGGCGGCGGCCCCCAGCCGTCCAAAGAATTGTTGTTTTCTCTCATGTGCGGGCATTTTCCATCTGCTAGAATCAGGGCGTAACTTCCGGAGGCGTTCGTAAGTCCTCCGGCGGCAAAGGAGGTTCGTCTTCATGAAAAAAAAATCTGCGTCATGCGTTGCCCTGATGACGATGCTGTTCTTTTTGTCGGCCGCGCGTCCTCTGCCGGCAGTGAGCGTCAATTTCTACGACCTGTCGGTCGAGATCCCCGACGGCTGGTCCTTCAGACAGGGCGAACAGATCCTGATCTACAACCAGAACGAGAGCGCCGCCGTCATCGTCGACCAGGCCGCCACGACCCAGAGCGGCACCGTCAAGAGCGTGGCCGAAAATCTGGCCGACGCGGTGGGCGTGAAAAAGAACGACATCCGCCGCGACAAAAAAGGCTCGCTGCGCCTGGATTTCGTCCAGAACGGCGAACCGGTCAACGTCCGCGTGCTGGAAAGCCGCGGGCGCATCCTCATGGTCTATGTCTTCGGCAAAGACGCCGAAGCCAACAAAATCGCCGCCTCCATCGGCGAGAAAAGCGCCGCCGGCCATTGACCCGTGCGGCGATAAAAATACGCTGCGAAAGGGGCGCTTTGCCTCCTTCCGCAGCGTGTTTTTTATCCGGGGCGCGAGCTGCCCTGGGCGGTCGAAGCGGTGGTCTTTGCGGATCGTCCGTCCGCCATGTTCCGCTTCGTTTATAATTAAGACCGTTCTTATACTTCGAAATTTACGTTCTCGGGGAGAATCATCGATGACAGATCTTTTTCGGACAAAAGAACCAGCTTTCTGCGACTATGCGGAGCAAATCATGGCGGCTCACCGTGCCCGCGGCGTTGCCGTCGCCGTCGTCGATCGGCGCGGTACGGACTATCAGAAATTTTTCGGTTTCCGCGACGCGGCGCGCCGCCTGCCCGTCGGCGAGAACACGATCTTCGGCCTGGCCTCGGTGACCAAGTCTTTCACCGCGCTGGCGCTGATGCAGCTGGCGGAGCAAGGGCTCGTCGATCTGCGGGCGCCGGTTTCGGCGTACTGCCCGGAATTCAAAAACGCCGGGCAGGTTCCCGTGAGCGCGGCGCACTTCCTCAGCCACAGCGGCGGCTATTTCCCCATGCCGCGCGCGCTGCTGCCCGACCTTCTGAAGAAGCTGGGCATTGATCCCCGCTTGCGGGAAACGGCTTACGACGACCGCGTCGCCCAGGCGGCGGTCGAACAGGTCGCGCGCGGTCTGGACGCGCCGGCGCCGCGGCTGGGACGCCCCGGCGAATACATGAGCTACTGCAACGACGGCTACGGCATCCTCAGCGACATCGTCCGCCGCCGCGGCGGCGAAGGATCGTACGCCCGCTACGTGGAGCGCCGCATCCTCGGACCGCTCGGCATGAGCCGGAGCACCTGCGAATTTCTGCGTCCCTCCGAAGACGCCGACACGTCGCTGCTGTACAGCGACGACCTCGGCGTGAGCGAAGGCGACCGCGACTTTTACCGCAGCGCCTTCGTCCTCAACGGCGGCGGCGCGATGAAATCCACGCTGGCCGACCTGAAAAAATATCTGCGCATGTACCTCAACGGCGGCCGCGGCGAAGCCGGCGCGATCGTCTCGGAACGGAGCGTCCGTGACATGGTCCGCCCCCGCGTGCCCGCAAAACATCATCAGTTCTACGGCTACGGGCTAAGCGTCGGCTTCATGCGCGACCTGACAGTGTACCGCCACGGCGGCAGCCTGCCGGGCGTTTCCTCGCACATCGCCTGGTCGCCGGAACTCGACCGCGGCGCAATCGTGCTGTGCAACACACAGAACGTCCCCGTCTCCCTGATCGCCGACGCGCTGCTCCGCGTCGCCGCCGGATGGGAGCCGCAGCCGGAAGACCTCTGGACCGACTGCCCCTGGGAGCCGGAAGTCATCGAAGCGGCCTGCGGACGCTACCGTTCCGGCGAAGGCGCGGAAGTCGTCATCGAAAAGGACGGCCGCGGCCTTTCCGTCCTCAACGACGGCAAGCCGATGAGCGTACGCATGGTGCGCGGCCATATGGCCCTGCTGCGCAGCGGCTTCGCCGTGTCGGAACTGCGCCCCTTCTTCAACACCGACGGTTCGGTCTGGGGCGCGCGCCTCAACGACCGCATCGTGCCGAAAGTCGGCGAAGCAGATCTCTAGCCCAAATTTTTCTTCATCCGATAGTTTTCCACAGCGATAAAGGAGCCCGTACAGAGCAAAGAAAGGAATTCCGCGACGGGAATGGCGTACCAGACGCCGTCTGTCCCCCAGAACTTCGGCAGGACGTAAAGCATCGGGATCAAGAAGACGGTTTGGCGAAGCACGCTGAGCAGCAGCGTCTTCTTCGGCTTTCCGATCGACTGAAAATACACTTGTCCGACGGCTTGGACGGCGGCGAGAGGGAACAGCAACGTCAATTTTTCCAGACCGTCCGCGGCGTAAGGCACGATACGTCCGTCCCCGTTGGTGATGACCGACATCACTTCCGTGGCCCGAAGATGAAAGAGCAGCCAGCCGCCTATGCCGATGATGAAGGCGAGAAACATGGATTTATAAAGCGTTTCCCTTGCCCTCGCGTAGAGCTTCGCGCCGTAGTTGTAGCCGATGATCGGCTGGCTGCCCTGTCCGATTCCGAAGACCGGCATCAAAACGACGGAATAGGTGATGTTTATGGCGCCGTAAGCGCCGACGGCAAAGTAGTTTTCGTAGCGCAGCAGTTGATTGTTCGCCGCCGCGGCGATCAGCGAAGAAACGACCTGGGTGAAAAACGTGGAAAGCCCCGCCATGTAAATGTCCAGCGCGTCGCGGCGCCGCAACCTTAAATTTTTCAGACTGACGCCGTATTCCCTTGCCTTTTTCGACAAGAGCCGCAGCATACACAGCAGCAGGACGAACTGCGAGATCACCGTGGCCAGCGCCGCGCCGCCGATCCCCATGCCGAAAGGAAAGAGAAAGACGAAATCGAGGAGAACGTTGAGCAGCGCGCTGACGGCCGTGAACAGCATCGCCTCAGCCGGATAGCCGATCACCCTGTTTATGTGATACAGCCCCGTGCCTGTTATCATGAACGGCAGTCCGCGCGCGATCACCGTCAGATACTCTCTGCCGTAAGGAATGGTGCTGCCGCTGGCGCCGAAAAAATACAGCACGTCGTCAAGAAATGCGGATACGCCCAGGAAGACGATGGCCGAAGTCGCCGCCAGAGTGACCAATGTGCCGCCAATCAGCTCTTCGACCCGCTGCCGCCGTCTCTCTCCCATTTTGATCGCAATCAAGGAAGCCGCGCCGATGCCGATCCACATTCCGAAAGCCTGAAGAACCAGAAAAACCGCGCTGGCGACGCTCATGCTCGAAAAGGCCTCCGGGCCGACGGCGTAGCTGATGGATATTCTGTCCGCCAGGTTATAGACGGCATTGACGAGCATGCCGACCGTCGCCGGCACGGAATGATGAAATATCAGCCTGACGATATTGTCTTTGCCCAGATCCATTTTTTTCCTCCCGCAAAATTTTCCATGACGCGGGCGCCGTTTTATGTCCCAGACAGCGTGAACATTCTTGGCACCGCTTGTCTTGCCGCATGATATCGACGGTCGTTTATATCTTTCTGCAGAACATTCTACATGAAAAAACTCCGCTGATCAAAGTGACCAGCGGAGTTTTTTCGCGGTGCGCCTCTGTCGGTGAAACAGCCGAATTTCGCTTCGCGTGCGGTTGCGGAGACCGCGGTCATTCGTAAAAAACGCCGTTCAGCGGGTTCAGCGTGCCGTGATAGAATCCGTCACGCCCTAGAGATCCTTGTTGGTCCCGTAGAGCGTGTCGGCGGCGCCCAGACAGCACCACGGATTCGGTTCGTCGATGCACTTGCGGAGGTGAGCGTAGGTTTCGAGCGGCGGACGGCGGCAAGTTCCCGAGGTACAAAAGCAGGCGCCGAAACCGGAAGGGCTCGGCGCCTGCGACGTTACAGGAAATTCTTATTCGTAATAGATGCGGTCCAGGCGGTTGATCGAACCGCGGTAGAATTTCTCCGCGCCCTTCAGGTTCTTGTTCGCGCCGTACAGCGTGTCGGCGATGGCCAAATAGCACCAGGGATTCAGCTCGTTGACGCGGTCGCAGAATTTCTTGTAGATTTCCGCGCGCTCCGGGCCGTCGGGCGTAACGGTGCCCTTGTCAAGCAGCTCGTCGACCAGCGCGTCCTTCAGCCAGACGCGGTTGGAGGGACCGGCGAATCTCGAATGCATGGCGGCCTTGATGTAGGCGTCGGGATCGGGGTTGATGTTGTCGGCGGCCCAGCCGATCATGAAGACGGGCAGCTTGCCGGCCTTGAGCTGTTCGAGGAAGGTGCCCCACTCGAGCACCTGGATCTTGACGGTGATGCCCAAGTCGCCCAGCATGGCCTGGATGACTTCGGCGTAATCCTTGCGCTGTTTGTTCTCGTTGGTGTAGATGGTGAACTCGAGATCCTTGACGCCGGCTTCTTCAAGCATTTTTTCGGCTTTGTCGGGATCGTACTCCACCGGCACGGGGTCGGGGAAATAATTGTTCACGGGAATCAGCGGGCTGGTGGGCACGCGTCCCAGTCCCTTGTAGACGACGTCGAGGGCGCCTTCGCGGTCGATGGCGATGGTGATGGCCTTGCGGACCTTGGGGTTGTCGAACGGAGGGATCTGCGTGTTGAAGCCCATGTAGGTGATGGAAAGGCCGGGCTTGTTGTACACGGCGACTTTGCCCTCGTCCTGCAGGCGTTTGAAGTCGTTGTTGGGAATGCCGTAGGCGATGTCGATGTTGCCGGTCTCAAGCTCGATGACGCGGCTGGTGGCTTCGGGGATCGTGCGCATCAGCAGCTTCTTGTAGCGGGGCTTGTTTCCCCAATAGTCCTCGAAACGCTCGTAGGATACGTGGTCGCCCTTGAGCTTTTCCACGAACTTGAAGGGGCCGGTGCCGATCGGGTGCTTGGCATAATCTTCGCCGGCGGCTTCGACTGCGGCCTTGCAGAGGATATAGGACGAAGAGTGGGTCAGATAGGACAGAAAGCCCGCCATCGGGGAACTCGCCTTCACCTGGAAGGTGTAGCGGTCAATGACCTTCAGACCGGAAGCGTCGATGTTCGCGCCGTAAGACTTGACGGCCGCCGCCGCGGGCGTAGTCATGCGGTTCAGGGTGAAGACGGCGTCGTCGGCGGTCACTTCAGCGCCGTTGTGGAACTTGACGCCTTTGCGCAGCGTGATCTCGTAAGTCAGATCGTCGAGCTGCTTCCAGCTCTCGGCCAGGCAGGGGACCAGCTCCCTGTCGCTGTTGATCTCGATCAGCGGCTCGTACATCTGGATCATGTAGGTGCTCGACGTGGTGTCGTTGGTCATCTGCGGATCCAGCGACTTGGCGTCCGCCGCCATGCCCACCGTGATCGTGTCCTCGGGAACGGCCGCGGCCGCGCCGCAGAACATCAGTCCCAACGCAAGTACGGCGCACAAAACGGAATACCTCTTCAACTTCATAAACACACTTCCTTTCGAAATGATCAAGCTGATGGAGCCCGCCTCGCCGGCCCATGCCGGCAAGGTAAAAACCTTTTGGGAAAAATCCGCTCGCTTACGCGGCGGCGACGCCCGTCCGCTCCGCGATGAACGCGAGCGCCCGGGCGTAAATCTCCTCGTCGGGACAGTACACCCGCATCAATGTGCCGCGTTTTCCCTTGAGGACGACCACGCGCAGGTCGTCGATCTTCCGCGCCTTCGTCACGTCTTTCCATAAAACCCGGCGCTCCACGCTGCGGATAGGGGCGCGCACGGGTTCGATGGGATACGCCGTAAAACGGAGCAGCCGCCGTTCCAAAGCCCGCGGATTGCAGCGCATGTTTTCGCACAGGATCGCGGCGCGGTCGCAGCGGTACAGCGCCGCGTAGCGATTGCGCGTGATGACGAAACAGATCACGCAGTAAAAGCCGATGAAGACCAGTGAGAGATAGGATGCGACGACGGCAGCGCCTTTGTAATGCGAAACGTCCACGTACCTGCCGAGGACAAACTGCGTCGCGATCAGCGCGCCCCAGGAAACAACCCAGGCGATCGCCAGCAGCGTGACGAAATCGAGCAGAATCAGCGGATTCGTCCCCAGCGGCACGCCGGTGAACCAGCGCAGCGCGGCGTCGCCGGCATCCTGACCGTGCGGCAGCGTGCTCATGTCGTCAGGCGTGGACTCTCAAATTCCGCGCGAAGTGGCAGGCGACGAAGTGAGACGGTTCGATCTCCTGAAGCTCCGGCGTCTGTTTCGTGCAGATGTCCTGCCGGTAAGCGCAGCGTCCGGCAAAACGGCAGCCTGGCGGCGGATTGACAGGGCTGGGCACGTCGCCTTCGAGGAGGATGCGGTTTTTCTTGCGGTTCAGCCGCGCCACGGGAATGGCCGAGAGAAGCGCCTGCGTGTAGGGGTGTACGGGATCTTGGAAGAGGCGAAGATTATCGGCTTTTTCCACGACCTGGCCGAGATACATGACGGCGATCTCGTCGGAGACGTAGCGCACGACGCTGAGATTGTGGGAGATGAACAGATACGTGTAACCGCGTTCCTTTTTCAGCTCGCCCAGCAGGTTGAGGATCTGGGCCTGAATGCACACGTCCAGCGCCGAAACGGGCTCGTCCAGCACGATGAACTCGGGTTCCAGCGCCAGAGCGCGGGCGATGCCGATGCGCTGGCGGCGTCCGCCGTCCAGCTCGTGCGGGAACGAGTTGATCAGGCGTTCCGCCAGCCCCACCGTGTCCATGAGCTTCTTGACCTTGCGGTCCAGTTCGGAGCGCTGGGCGTACGCCTTGTTGATCACCATCGGCTCGGCGATCAGTTGCGAGACGGTCATGCGCGGGTTCAGCGACGAAAAGGGATCCTGAAAGACGATCTGCGCGTGCTTGCGGAACTGGACGCGCTCGGCGGGGCTGTACTTGAGCGAGTCCTTGCCGTTGAAGAAGATCTCGCCGCCGGTGGCGCCGATCAGGCCGATCACCACGCGCCCGAGCGTCGACTTGCCGCAGCCCGACTCGCCGACCAGCCCCAGCGTTTTGCCGCGGGGAATGGAAACGGTCACGTCGTCCACGGCGTGAAGCAGGCCGCCCGCGACCTGAAAGTACTTCTTCAGGCGCCGGACCTCGACGATGGAATCTGTTTTTTCGATTGTGCCGATCATGCGCGCGAGCCTCCCTTATATGCCTGCGGGAAGTAACAGTCGATGAAATGGCCGGGCTCGATTTCCCTCATGCCGCAGGGTTTTTCGAGACATTCCTCCCGAGCGTAGGGACAACGGGGCGAAAAGCTGCAGCCGCGCGGCAGATTGGTGGGATCGGGCGGAAGCCCCTGAATGACGGCGAGTTTTTCGCTAATCGGGCTTTCGAGGTCGGGAACCGCGTCGAACAGCCCCTGCGTGTAAGGGTGCAGCGGATTGCCGTACAGATGCCGGATGTCCGCGTATTCCACAAGATGCCCAGCGTACATGATAGCGACGCTGTCGCACGTTTCCGCGACGATGCCGAGGTCGTGAGTGATCAGCAGCATGGAAGTCCTGACCTGCTTCTGCAGCTCCTTGATCAGCTCCAGCACCTGCGCCTGGATCGTCACGTCGAGCGCCGTCGTCGGCTCGTCGGCGATCAGCAGGCTGGGCTTGCAGGCCAGAGCGATGGCGATGCCGACGCGCTGGCGCATGCCGCCGGAGAACTGGTGCGGATAGTCTTTGCCCCGTTCGGGGCGGATGCCGACGAGGCGCATCATCTCCAGCGCCCGCTCGCGGACCTCGCCGCCCTTCAGGTCGGAGTGGAGCGAGATCATCTCCATGATCTGCTCCTCCACCGTCATGATCGGGTTCAAAGACGTCATCGGATCCTGGAAGATCATGGCGATTTCGCGGCCGCGCATGTTGCGCAGCTCCGCTTCCGTCATCTCGCGCACGTTCTGCCCCTTGAACCAGATCTCGCCGCTGGTGATCTCGCCGGGAGGCGACTGGATCAGCTGCAGGATCGCCAGAGCGGTCGTCGTCTTGCCGGCCCCGGTCTCGCCGACGAACCCCAGCGCCTTGCCCTCTTCCAGCTGCATGTTGAGATGGTTGACGGCGTGAACGACGCCGGAGTCGGTGTCGAACTGAACGGTCAGATCGCGGATATCGAGGAGTTTTTTCTGAAAGTCTGCCATGGTTTTCTCTCCGTTTATCGTTTCTGCTTGGGATCCAGCGCGTCGCGGAGACCGTCGCCGATGAAGTTCAGGGCAATGATCGTGACGACGATGGCGATGCCGGGGAACATGCTGAGATACGGGCTGCTGCGCAGGTAATCGCGGGCGCTCGACAGCATGCCGCCCCACTCGGGATAGGGAGGCTGGATGCCAAGGCCGATGAAGCTCAGCGACGCCGACGACAGGATCGCGTTGGCGACGCTCAGCGTCGCCTGGACGATCAGCGGCGCGCAGCAGTTCGGCAGGATATGCAGCACGATGATGCGGAAATCGCTGGCGCCCATGGCTCGCGCCGCTTCGACGAACTCCATTTCCTTGACCGAGAGCACCGAGGCGCGCAGCAGGCGCGCGAACCGCGGCACCGAGGAAATGCCGACGGCGATCATCAGATTGAACAGCCCCGGCCCCAGCGCCGCCGCGATCGCGATGGCCAGCAGCGTGGAAGGCACGGCTAGCTGCACGTCCATCAGGCGCATGATCAGGTTGTCGAGTTTGCCTCCGTAAAAGCCGGCGATCGCGCCCAGCGATCCGCCCACGAGCAGCGAAATGGAAACGGCCACCAGTCCGACCTGCAGCGAGACGCGGGCGCCATAGATCAAACGGCTCAAGACGTCGCGCCCGAACTCGTCGGTGCCCAGCAGATACTTGGCGTTCGGCGCCTGCAGCGTTTCGCGCAGATGCTGGCGCGAATATTTGAACGGCGCGATGTAATCGGCGAAAACGGCCACGAAGATCAGCGTCAGCACGATCGCCAGGCCGATCATGGCCAGATGGTTTCTTCTGAGACGCACCAGCGTCAGACGCAGCATGCTGTTTTTCTTGAGAAGCATCGAAAAGGCCTCCTAGCGGTACTTTGCCTTGATGCGCGGATCGACCCAGGCGTACAGCAGATCCACGGCCAGATTGATGAAGCAGAAAACCAGCGCGATGTACAGCACGCCGCCCTGAACCACGGGGAAATCGCGCATCTTGATCGACTCCACCATCAGACGGCCGACGCCGGGGATGGAGAATACCGTCTCCGTCAGGATCGCGCCGCTCAGAAGGCCGCCGAACTGCATGCCGACGATCGTCAAAATTGGGATCAGCGCGTTCGGCAAAGCGTGCCGCCAGATGATCAGCGACTCGCGCTGCCCCTTGGCGCGCGCCGTGCGCACGTAATCCGACTTGATGACCTCCAGCATGCTGGAACGGGTCATGCGAGTGATCACGGCCAGCGTGCCGCCGGACAGCGTGAAGACGGGCATCGCCATTTCGGCGAACGTCGTGAAGCCGGAAGGCGGCAGCCAGTTCAGCTTGACCGAGAAGAGCAGGATCAGCAGGACGCCCAGCCAGAAGTTGGGCATGGCCACGCCGATCAACGCCAGCACCATCGACACCGAGTCGAAGATCGAATACTGCCGGATTGCGCAGATGATGCCGAAAGGCAGCCCCAGCGCCACGCCGAGCACGACCGCCCAGAAAGCGAGTTTCAGCGTAGTGGGGAAACGGGTGAGGATCTCCTCGCTCACCGACGACTTCGTGACGTACGAGTTGCCGATGTCGCCGTGGATCAGGGCCTTGTAACAGTATCGCCCGAACTGCACGAAGAACGGATCGTCGAGCCCGTAGTTTTTGCGGAACTGCTCGACCGCCTCCTGCGGCGCGTCCTCCCCCAGAGCCATGCGCGCCGGATCGCCGGGCGTGATGTACAGCAGCGTGAAAACCAGCAGCGCTACGCCCGCGAGAACGGGGACAAGCAAAATAAGCCTTCGGATCGTGTACTTGAGCATGCGGTTCTCCCTTCCCTTTATTTCAGAAAATTATTTCCACACAAACGGCGGCGTTTGTGTTTTTCCCGTCAAACGAAACGGCCGCTCCTGTTTTCGAAAAACGAGCGAAAGCGGAGCGCCGTCTGGAGTTCATGAAAGGCACGCGATGTTATCGAAATTAGATTCTTAACGTAAAATTTTACTTTGCCATGTTTGTGCACAGTATATCATAAAGCTATAAAAAATGCATTACGGTCCCGAAGGTGCCTTGACAGCGCATAAAAGCCTTGGAAATCTAATAAAGTAGTTTGCCGGCCAATGTTTGAGACGGTCTGAAATCAGCGAGCGAAAAGAATATGTTGTATACAAATACACGGCGTCAGCGCGACGAAAAGCGGAAAACTTTATCTTGCGGATAGGGAGCTGAAGAATGTGGCGCGAAATTATTTCATCCATAACGCGAAAATCTGCGACGGAACCGGAGCGGTGTGGTTTCGGGGCAGCCTGCGGACGGAAGACGGAAAGATTGCCGCCGTCGGCCGCGGCATCAACGCCGGGCGCAACGACGAGACGATCGAAGCCGAAGGGCTGATGCTCGCTCCCGGTTTCATCGACATTCACAGCCACGCGGATTTCGGCATGATCTACAACGCCGAGGCTGCCAACGTCATGCTGCAGGGCGTCACCTCGGTGATCATGGGACAGTGCGGCATCAGTCCCGCGCCGATTTGCCCCGAGCGCAAAGCGGAGCTGGACGAGTACGCCGGCGTGACCAAGAGCGGGCACGACGTGGGCTGGGACTGGAACAGCTTCGGCGAATGGCTGGCGCGCCTCGAACGCCAACCGCTCGGCGTCAACGCCGGTTCGTTTGTCGGTCAGGGGACGGTGCGCCTCTGCGTGATGGGCTTCGACAGCCGCGAGCCGTCGCGCGAAGAGCTGGAGCGCATGAGAGCGCTCGTCGAACAGAGCATGGAAGAAGGCGCGTTCGGCCTGAGCAGCGGTCTGGCGTACCCTCCTGGAATTTACTCTTCCGACGAAGAGCTCGAGTTCGTCGCCGGTGGCCTGACGAAGCGCCGCGGCCTGTACGTATCGCACATGAGGAATCAGGCCGACAAGTCGCCCGAGAGCGTGCGCGCGACGATCAACGTGGCGCGCGTCAACCGTATCCCGGCCCAGATCGCGCATCTCAAGGCGCGCGAGAGCGACCGTCCCAGCATGGCCCGATATCTTTTTTCCATCATCCGCGCCGCCCGCGCCGAGGGGCTGGACATCACCGTGGATCAGTATCCTTACACGGCGGCCAGCTCCAATCTGCGCTCGCTGATGCCCAAGCGGGTGCATTCGGGCGGCGTTGCCGGCATCGTGAAGCTTCTGTCCGATCCCGAGGCGCGGCGGGCGCTGCACGACGAAATGGCGGACTCGGAACGCTGGCGCAAGACGATGGAGCACGGCGGCGGCGCAAAGGGGATCGTGCTCGGCGAGCTTCCGCTCACGCCCGAATACCGCGGCATGAACCTCGAGGACGCTGCCCGGAAAATGGGGACCGATCCGCTCGAGGCGCTGCTCGAAGTGATCCTCCGCAATCGGGGGGCCGATCACGGCGTTTACTTCACGATGACGGAGCAGGACGTCCGCAACGTCATCGTCGATCCGCTGGTGATGATCGGCTCGGACGGCGCGGTCGCCGCGCCGGAAGAATTCGTGCATCCGCGTTACAGCGGCACGTTCCCGCGCGTTCTCGGACGCTACGCGCGCGAGCTGAAACTTTTTTCCATGGAAGAGGCCGTGCGCAAAATGACGTCGCTGCCCGCGGCGCGCCTCGGCCTGAGCGGCAAAGGCGTCCTTCGCCCCGGCATGGACGCGGACCTGGTGCTCTTCGACCCGGAAACGGTTCTCGACGGCGGCACCTACGAACGACCCATGGCCCCGCCCGTGGGCGTCGAAGCCGTATGGGTCGGCGGCCGCCTCAGCGCCTGCCGCGGCAAAACGACCGGCGAGCGCGCGGGACGGGTTTTGCGTTACCGGACGCCCGAATGTGAATAGAAAATTTTTGCCGGTAAGCCTGCGATCGATCTGATTAAGACGGGAATCTTCGTACTTTTTCGCGCTGCTTTTGAAAAAATAATCATCGGCGCATCGCGAGATATCCTTCCATGAAAGCACAAAGAGCCCAGAGTGATTGAACGCCCGCGACAGGCGAGCGCAATCACTCCGGGCTCTGTGCGGCAGCTCGTGCACGGTTTGCTCCGCGGTTCCTCGAACGTTATCTGTTCGCGGCGCTGTACTCTTCGAGCTGGCGGACGGCGGCGATGATCATGTCCTTGGTGACCTCGTAGGGGTAGACGCGTACGTCGATGCCTTTCAGCGCCTTGTCGGCCGCCTGGGGAACTCTGTCCTCGGCGGTGTTGATATCTTTCAGGCACGTAGGCAGACCCATCGTGCGGTTGAATCGATAGACTTTCTCGAACTCGTCCAGACGTTTGTCCATCAGCAGCAGGATGAGGATGCCGTAGGCCACGATCTCGCCGTGAAGATGGCCGTTCTCTTCGACTTCGGGCAAAACGGTGAAGCCGTTGTACATCGCATGGGCGGCGCCGGTGGTGAAATCGACCTGTACGAAGTTGGAGACCAGGCCGGTGGAGACGATGATGCCGAGAATGACCTCGGTCAGTGCGGCGGTGACGGCATGGGCGCGGCAGTCTTTCAGGGCCTGAGCGCCCCATTTCAGCATGGGCTCGGCGCACATGGCGCTCATGCAGATGCCCATGGCGTCGGAATGTTCGGGACTGCACCCGCGCGACGACGTGGTGCTTTCGTAATACTTGGCCATCGTGTCGCCGATGCCGGCCCAGAGGTATTGAGCGGGGGCGTCGGCAATGATCTGCGGATCGATGAAGATATGACGGCAGGGGACTTTGGAGAACGAATACTCGCGCAGCGAGCCGTCGGGATGATACAGGATACCGAGGCTGGTGCAGGAAGCGCAGGTCGAAGCGATCGTCGGGAACGTGAAGAACGGGCGGTTGGTGCGGTGCGCCAGCACCTTGCAGGTGTCGATGGCTTTGCCGCCGCCGACGGCGAAAATCATGTCGGCCGCCTGCACAGAGGGGATGGCCGCCAGCCGTTCGATGTTTTCCAGCGATGCTTCGCCGCCGTACCATTGTACGTCGGTGATGAAGATCGCGGAAGCTTCGACGGCGGCGCGGATTTTTGCCTCCGCGGCCGCGAGGGCCCGCTTGCCGCCGATGATCACGGCTCTGCGCCCGCAGGCGGAACAGATGGCAACGATGTCTCTGTAGGCGTCAGTGCCAATGGTGTAGCCGGGAAATAAAGTTCTTTTCATTGAATACGCGCTCCTTTGATTTCGTTTCGTGCTGATTCTCGATCGGACGTAATCAACACCGTTTGCCGGGAGATGCGAGAGAGTTCAGTCGCTCGGGACTCCCCCGGCTGCCGCGCCCGCGCGGTTCGCTTTGTGGCGCTCCCTCGGAGCTCCCTTGCGTCCGGCTTTTTAAAAACAGCCAGATATTCTTGCGAAGATCCCGCGTCAGTCCCCCGCCGCGGCCGTCACGGCCGTTTCGACAGAGCTGCCCTCGCGCCCGTCGTATTCGGGATGCTCCCTGACGAAACGGCGATTCTTGTACGCCCCCACGGTGAGGAACGGCACGACGACGATGGCGATGGCCAGGTAGCCGCAGTAGCCGTAACCGTACTTGATGATGTTGGTCAACCCGGCCATGGAGACGGTCATAGCCGCGGCGATGATCGCTCCGGAAACGAAAGCGCAGCGCACGGGAGCGCTCTCGATGCCGGAAAAGATTTTCATCTTCTCGAAGCGGGCCGTGAATCCGAAAACGGTGGTCACGCCGGTGGAGATCAGACAGAGCAGCAGGCAGACCGTGTAAGTGCCGGAGAGCCAGGGGATGTCCATCGCGCGGCAGCTGGTCAGCGTGGGGATCGTCGCGCCTTTGGGAAGGGCGGTGAACACGGGCGCCCAGCCGGTGAGCATGATCACCGAGAGCGCCAGCGCCACGGCGTTCAGCGCGAAGGAGATCCGCATGGATCTGGCGCAGGCGCGGCGGCTGGTCAGCGGCGTGCCGCAGACGATCATGGTGGGAATGACGACGCACTGGAAACCGGCGTAGTTGAAGGCGATCCAGACGGCGCGAGGCAGCTTGGAGAATCCGTCGGAGGCGTAGCTGACGGCGAATTCCCGGGCCAGGTGAGGCGCTTTGAAAATGCCGGCGACAAAGATGGCAACGGCGCTGATGAGAATGCCCAGGCCCATGATCGTCGAGGCCTTGCGCACCAGACCGGCGCCGAAGATCGTGCAGAACATGACCGCGGTCCCGACCGCGACGACATACCAGTAATAGCTGGCGCCGCCGAAGGGAAAATACGCGTTCAGCGTGGCTGCTGCGGTTGCCACCGCGGCGCCGACCGCCATGAGCACCATGATGTAGAAGAAGACCTCGAAGAAGATCTCGATCCGGCCGAAAGGGTGGTAGAGCGTTTCGAAGAGCTGTTTGTAGCTGGTCAGCCGGCGGCTGTTGTACATGAACATGGCCTCTTTGATCGTCAGCGTGAAAATCAGCATGCAGAAGACGGCGGAGAACGGGCCGAGCCAGCCGGAAGTGACAAAATTCTGGAACGCCTGGTTGCCCGAGGCGAAACCGCCGCCGGCATGCGAGCTGAAAAGCACGGCGCCGACCGAGAAACATACGGAGAAAGGCACGGTTCCGGAAACGCCGCTCCTCTTATCCACGGCGACCCGCCTCCTTCAAGTTCATCTCGTTTGACGAGTACATCACGAAACGGCCGCTCTCGGTCATGTAGATCTTCTGACCGACGACAAAACAGCGCGGGAACTTGTGCCGGCAATCCGGACGAACGCGTTTTTCCACTCTCTTCATGTTGTTTCCTCCCCGATGGATAAATAATGCCGCAAAAAGCGCCGGGGGCTCCATAAAGGAGGTCCCGGCGCAGGGGAGACGCAAAAGCCGGGACCTCCGTCACGGGATCCCGGCGCAAAGTGCGGTCAGCAACAGGCGGCTGCCGGCGGATTATCCGGCAAAAGCCACGCCTCCACGACGACTCCGGCAGAGATCCGCAGTCGTCAGGCTTAGCACGAGCGCATTGTTTCGATGAAGCAGCGACATGGCGTGAACTCCTCTCCAAAAGTTTTGTCGTGTCCGACGTATGGCATGCATTAAACCAAAAAGCTTTTATTCTGTCAAGATATTTTCTTCGGAATTATCAAAAAAATTTCCGGAACGAAACAGCGGCCGGAATCCCGTTGCGGGATCCCGGCCGCTGTCCGCATCTGCTCAGAGGCCCCGGGAAGAAAGCCCCGCCTGAAGAAGTTCAGACGCTCCGTGCACGCCTGGGAGAAACGAGCCGCCGATCTCGTGACCGTCTTTGAAGGCGGCGCCGAGGCGCTCGCCGATGACGCGGTACGCGAAAGCGGCGGGGTCGTAGCAGAGGAACTCACCCTTGCCCAGATCGACGTGACCTTTTTCGTCGAGGATCGACTCGTCGGCGCTCATGTTGACCACCTCCCCGACCACGCGGGTGCCGCCGAACTCCTCGCTGGCGCTGACGAGCCGGCATTCCAGCGTCAGCGGAAAGTCGGTGATGACGGGGGCGTCCACGTGAGCGCTTTTTTCCACATGCGCTCCCGATCGAGCGATCTTGTCTTCCTTACGGCCGGAGACGAGGCCGAAATAATCGGCCATGACGAGATTTTTGCGGTCGGCGAAACTGACCGTGAAGGCTTTTCTCCGTTTGATGTTGTCGGTGGTCAGATGTGAGCTGTCCAGCTCGACGTGGATCATGTTGTTGTCGACCTGTCCGCCCCAGGCGGCGTTCATGGCGTCGGGACGTCCGTCGTCGCCGTAGGTCGCGACGATAAGCACGGGCAGCGGCGTGACGATCGTTTGCTTGCCGAAATCCTTGCGCATGAAAATCCTCCCTTTCATGATGTGACGCCTTTCCGAATCTATTATAGGGGAAGCTGTCAAGCTGAAGCGAGCTTGACAACGTGCCCCCGCGCGCCTTTTGACGGCTCCGCCGGTATGGAGTATGGCCGGCGGAAGCGGTGAAGCGGCGGCGCTGCTTTCCGTACGAAATCCTTTTTGCGAAGGAACTTTGCGGCGGACCTTTTTTATTTTTGCGCCCATGCATTATAATGTAAACATAAGCATCCATCGATTGGACGGTGAGAACATGACCATTCTGGACAGCATCTTGAAATCCATGGGGCTGATGCGGATCAGAAATCTCCCGCCGCCTCCCGCGCCGCTGCCGCCTCAGCCGCTTTCCAAAGCCGAAGAGGAGATTCCCCTCAGCGATGAAGAGCGCGAGGAAGTGGAGCAGTGGGCGGGCTGGGCCGCGCAGATGGGCGACATCGTCCCGCAGCGGCTGGAAGTGGTCGCATTCGATTACGAGCCGTCCGTTCCCGCCGCGGACAAAGCGGCGGAAGCGGGAGAGCCTGCGGCGGCGGAAGACGTTCCCGTCCAGGCGGGAGCGGCTGCGGACGAAAAAAACGCGGCGGACGGCGGGACTCGAAGCGCCGCTCGCGCCGCGCAGAAGCGCGTGGCGGTTTCCATGCTCAAGGGCGGCGTCGGCAAGACGACGATCACCTGTTTCATCGCCACGGCGATCCAGAAAATTTGGGACGAAGAAAACCGCGACGAGCGCCTGCTGGTCGTCGACACCGATCCGCAGGGCTCGGCGACCGATTTTTTCCTGCGCGCCGAGGACGTTCCCGCCGACCTCAGCCTGCGCGCCCTGCTGGACCCCCAGCCCTATGCCGGCAATCCCGAACTGCTGATCCGCTCTACCCGTTATGCCCGCATCGACGTCCTGCCGGCCCATCCCTCCGCCGCCGACGTCCTGCCGGCGGCGGAGGGGGCGCTGGAAGACCGTCTGGCGCGTTTTCTCGACCGCGCCGCACGGGAATACCAGCTGGTGCTGATCGACACGCCGCCCGCGGCGACCCTGGCGCTGAAAAACGCGCTGCTGGCCGCCGATGACGTACTGCTGCCGATCGACCCGAGCCGCCAGTGCCTCAAGACTCTGCCGCATTTTTCCGCGACGTTGATGGAGTACAAGCACCGCAACCTGGGCCTGCGCATCTGCGGCGTCGTCTTCTCGCGCTGCGACCGGCGCCAGCGCCTTGACCGCGAAATCCTCGCGGCAGTCACCGAGCAGCTGGCCAAAAGCGGCATCCCGCTGTACGAAGTGCCGCGCCGCGCGGCCATCGCCGACTGCTATAACCGCTTCCTCGGCGTCGAGGGCCTCGAGGCAAGGGAAAAAGAAGCGCTGACAGTCTTCGGCGATCTGGCCCGGCAAACGCTTTCACTGCGGGGCTGACAACGGAAAGGCGGTGCCGTGATTATGGAAAAAGATTCCTTCAAACTGGACAAAAACGTCGCGGAAGCGCTGCAGAGCTTCGCAGCCTTCAATCAGGAACCGGAAACACCTCCCGCGGCGGCTGAGAGCTCATCGCTCGAAGAAAATCCCTCGCCCGTCGCCGCGGAAACGGCCAAATTCGTTCCAGCCGCCGGAGCGCCGACGGTCGAGGCGCTTTCGGGACAGGATGCCGTGTGGGAGTGGTACCAGGCCATGAAGCCCGGCGTGATGAACAAGTTCGACTGGCTCGTCATGCTGAGCTGTCAGGCCGCCCGCAGCGGCGGCGTCATCGTCATCGACGAGCTGGCCGGAAAAATGAGAGTGCGCGCCGACAAGCTGGCGCGCGCGCTGAACGAACTGGCGCTGGCCGGATGGATCACCGTGCTCCATACCAAGCGCGGCGGCCGCGGCCGCACCATCAGCAAGACGATTCGCGTGAACAAAACGCCCGCAAAGTAAGCGCGGCGCGGCGAAGCCTGATCATTCGCCGTTTATTGTAGCGGTAAAATGAGGAGCCAACCTTCGTAGCGCTCGTCTACAACGCTCCGATTCAGACACGCTGACTTCTGTGCGCTCGTCGCATCATGGCTGAGGAATCGACCCCTCTTAATTAATATGTTGTGGATAGAAGTGATTGAACGGCTTTGATAAGTGCCCGTCTGGCGCGTAAAAAATTCCGCGGCGTGTAAGAGAAACGCCGCGGAATTTTTGTATACTGAATTTTCGATGCGCGTTTCTCGATAACGAGAACGGCGGCTTTTGACAATGTCGTGTCGGATAAATTTGGGCGAGCGGGCAGCGTTGGTTCAATTTCAGCGGCAAAATTTCCTTGACAAATAAGCGCCCTTGTCGTAATATTCTTTTCAAATAGATTGTATACAAATAAGCGTGAGAGCATCGCCTCGCAATTCTGATGGGCGTTTTTCGTTTTGTGCTCTTGAAAAACGCGGCAGACGGCGAACGATGCTTGGCGGGCAAAAGGGACTTTTTTGTGCTCGCGCGTCGGGCGCTTTTTTTGTATACGGAATTTTATGACAGGGAGGCGTCGTCATGTTGGATTTGAACGAACTGTGCGGCATGAGGGACAAAAACGCCGTCATCACGGGAGCCGCGTCGGGGCTGGGGGCGGGGATCGCCCGCTTCTTCGCTGACGCCGGCATGAAGGTGCTGCTGCTGGACATCAACGAGAAGGGCGGCGAAGAAGTAACCGCGGAAATCAGGGGCAGCGGCGGCAACGCCGTCTTCATGCGCTGCGATGTCACCAGTCAGGCCGACTGCGCCGCCGCGGCCGAAGCGGCGTTCCGGCGCTGGGGCGGCATCGACTGTCTCGTGAACTGCGCGGGAGCGACTCGCCGCCGCACGGTGGAAGATCTCGAAGAAAAGGATTGGGATCTGGTGCTGAACGTGACGCTGAAAAGCGTTTACCTGATGTGCCACAACGTGGTGCCCTACATGAAGAAGCAGGGACACGGCAAGATCGTCAACATCGGTTCCGGCTGGGCTTTGAAGGGCGGCGATCAGGCCGTGGCGTACTGCGCGTCCAAGGGCGGCGTGTGGAACATGACCCGCGCTCTGGCGATCGACTGCGGCCCTCATAATATCAACGTCAACTGCGTTTGCCCCGGCGACAGCGACACGCCGATGCTCAAAAGCGAGTGCGAGCAGCTGGGCGGCACGTACGACTCGGCGTTCAAATCGTCGTGCGCGGTGCGTCCGATCGCCCGGCTGGGCACGCCGAAAGACGTGGCGATGTGCGTGTTCTTCCTGTGCAGCGAAATGTCGCCGTGGGTGACCGGTTCGGCTCTGGTCGTCGACGGCGGCGGCATCGCCTAGCGTGCGGCGGATTTTCAAGGAGGTCTTACGATGTCGAAACGGAATTATCCCTACATTCCCAACTCCGATCCGGCCGTCCAGGCCGAGATGCTCAAGTTCATCGGGGCGAAATCCATCGACGAGCTGATCGAGCAGAACATTCCCCGGGAGCTGCTCATGAAGGCGCCGCTCAAACTTCCGCAGCCTTACGCGGCGGAGTGCGATCTTGTCCGCCACGTTTCGGGCATTCTGAACAAGGACAAGACGGCCAATGAAATGGCCTGCTTTCTCGGCGCGGGCTGCTATAACCGCTACGTTCCGGCGCTGGTGGACGAGGTGATCAACCGTTCCGAGTTCCTTTCGGCCTACGCCGGCGAGCCGTACGAGGATCATGGCCGCTTCCAGGCCTGCTTCGAGTACGAGAGCATGATGGCCGAGCTGTTGGACTGCGACGTGGTCAACGTTCCCAACTACGACGGTTCGCAGGCCGCGGGCACGGCGCTGCGCATGGCGACGCGCGTGACGAAGCGCGACGAAGTGCTGATCCCGGCGACGCTGAATCCCGACGTGGCGCGCGCCGTAAAGACGTATTTGCATCCCGACGTGAAGGTAACGACCGTCGCCTACGATCGCACGACCGGCCGTCTCGATCTGAACGATCTCAAGGCGAAGCTGAGCGACAAGATCGCGGCGGTAATGGCGATGAATCCCAACTTTTTCGGCATCGTCGAGGAGGAGGCGCAGCAGGTCGCCGATCTGGCGCATGCGGCCGGGGCGCTGTTCGTCGTCTATGCCGAGCCTTCGACGCTGGGCGTGATGAAGCCTCCATTCCAGTACGGAGCCGACCTTGCCTGCGGCGACATTCAGGCGCTGGGCATCCACATGAACTACGGCGGCGGCGTGGGCGGCTACATGGCCGCCAGGGACCGGCCCGAGATCGTGCGCGAGTATCCTTCGCGCCTGTTCGGGCTTGCGCCGACGAGCCACGGCGAATGGGGCTTCGGCGACGTGATGTGGGAGCGCACTTCGTTCGCCGTCCGCGACCGCGCCAAGGAATTCGTCGGCACGCACGCGGCGCTGTGGAGCATCGGCGCGGCGGTGTACCTGGCCAGTCTCGGGCCGAAGGGGATGCAGGAGCTGGGCAAAACCATCCTGCAGCGCGGCCTGCTGCTGCGCAAGCGCCTGGCTTCCGTGAAGGGGCTGACGGTCTGCCCGCTGAGCGGCGCGACGTTCCAGGAGTTTGTCGTGCGCTTCGAGAACAAAACGGTCGCCGAGGTCAACGCGGCGCTTTTGAAGAAGAATATTCTCGGCGGCTTCGATTTGAGCAGGGACTTTCCCGAACTGGGGCAGTGCGCGCTGCTGTGCGTCACCGAGCGCACGGGCGAAGACGACGTCGCCGCGCTGGTCAAGGCGCTTGCCGAAATTCTTGCCTGAAGGACGGAAAGGAAGGATCGTCATGGATAAAATTGCGGACAAAAGAGACGCCCGACTGGACCGTTTCCATCAGGCGAGCTGGAACGAGCCGATTATTTACGAGTTGAGCGTGAAAGGCGAGCGTGGCGTGCTGGTTCCGGAAGTTTCGGCGGCCGTCGCGGCCGAAGCGGGCGACGGCGTTTCCAGCCTGCCCGAGTGCATGAGGCGCAAAAACGCGCCCGACCTGCCGGAGATCGGGCAGCCGCAGCTGGCGCGCCACTACAACCATCTGGCGCAGGAGAACCTCGGCGTCGACAGCAACATCGACATCGGCCAGGGCACCTGCACGATGAAGTACAGCCCCAAGGTGAACGACCGCCTCGCCGGCTGCCCCAAGCTGGCCGACATGCACCCGCTGCAGCCGGACGGCACGGCGCAGGGCATTCTCGAAGTCGTCTGGCGTCTGGGCGAGCTGTTCAAGGAAATTTCCGGCCTCGATTGCTTCAGCATCCAGCCCGGCGGCGGCGCGCACGGCATCCTCGCCATGGCGTCGGTCGTGCGCGCTTACTGGGAAGCGAAGGGGGAAAACGACCGCGACACCGTCGTCACCACGTTCTTCTCGCACCCTGCCGACGCGGCCTGCCCGATCGTCAAGGGGTACAAGGCCGTCGTGCTGCCGCCCGACGCCGAGGGGCTGCCCGATATCGAAGCTTTCAAGGCGACGCTGAAAAACAACAAAGTCGCCGCCATCTTCATGACCAACCCCGAAGACACCGGCATCTTCAACCGCCGCATCCGCGAGTTCACGCGGCTGGCTCACGAAGCCGGCGCGATCTGCTGCTACGACCAGGCCAACGCCAACGGCCTGCTGGGCATCACCCGCACCGTCGAGGCCGACTTCGACATGTCGTTCTTCAACCTGCACAAGACTTTCTCGTCGCCGCACGGCTGCGGCGGCCCCGCCGTCGGCATGGTGACCTGCCGCAAAGAGCTGCGCGATTATCTGCCCGCGCCTCTGGTCGAACGCAGCGAGGAGAAAGGCTATTACCTCGATTTCGACCTGCCCCGCAGCTGCGGCAAGGTCAAGTCCTTCTGGGGCGTCGCGCCCGTGGCGGTGCGCGCCTACGCCTGGATCATGAGCCTGGGGGCGGAAGGGCTGCGCGAGGTGAGCCGGGTGGCGATCCTCAATAACAACTACTGCATGAAAAAAATCCTCGCCATCAAGGGCGCGTCGATCAGTTTCCCCAATCACAAACCGCGCATCGAGCAGGTCCGTTACAGCTGGGAACAGCTCAAAAAGGACACGGGCTTCGGCACCGCCGACTTCTCGCGGCGCATTCCCGATTATGGCACGCATTACTGGAGCAGCCACGAACCGTGGGTGATCCCCGAGCCGTTCACGATCGAGCCCAGCGAGTCGTACAGCAAGCGCGACCTCGACACCTACTGCGAGATCCTCGCCGCCATCGCGCGCGAGTGCTACGAGCAGCCCGAGGTCATCCGCGCCGCGCCGCTGAACAGCACCGTGCACCACATCAGCCACGACTATTTCGACGACCCCGACAAGTGGGCGCTGTCGTGGCGGAACTACAAACAGAAGTACACGGGCTATTTCCAGCCGAAAAAGAAATAGATGAGAATCGGCTTTCTCGTCAATCCCGTGGCAGGAATGGGCGGTTCCGTGGCGCTGAAGGGCACCGACGGGGCGGAAACGCTCCGCCGGGCCCGTGCCCTCGGCGCCGTGCCCCGCGCCGCGGGGCGCATGGCGCAGGCGCTCGACGCCGCGCTGCCGCTGCCTGACGGCGTTGGTTTTCTCGCCTGCGGCGGCGAGATGGGCGAAACGCTTTTGAAAGAGCGGCGGCTTCCCTACGAAATCGTATGGCGTCCGGCGGGCGAAAGCCGCGCCGCCGACACGCGCGCGGCCGTCGGGGCCATGGCCGCCGCCGGAGCGGAACTGATCTTCTTCGCCGGCGGCGACGGCACGGCCCGCGACGTCTGCGCCGCGCTGGAAGGCGCGGCGACTCCCGTGATCGGCGTGCCGGCCGGCGTCAAGATCCACTCGGCGGTCTACGGCGTCACGCCTGTGCGCGCCGGTCGGCTGCTGAGCAAGTTCGCCTCCGGCGGCGTGAAGGAACTGGGCGACGCCGAAGTGATGGACATCGACGAAGAAGCTTTTCGCCGCGGCACGGTCAACGCCCGCCTCTACGGCTATTTGAAAGTGCCGCTCGACCGCGGCTGCCTTCAGGACCGCAAATCGGGCGGCGCGAACTCCGACGCCTGCGACCGCTCCGCCATCGCCGTGTGGGTCGCAGAGCACATGGCTCCCGGCCGCCTGTATCTGATCGGTTCGGGCACCACCACTCAGGCGATCATGGACGAGCTGGAACTGCCCGGCACGCTGCTGGGCGTCGACGCCGTCAAAGACCGCCGCCTCGTCGCCGCCGACCTGACGGAGCGCCAGCTCCTCGACCTGGTCGAGCCGGGCAACACCACGCTGATCGTCACCGTCATCGGCGGCCAGGGGCACATCTTCGGCCGCGGCAACCAGCAGCTCAGCCCCGCCGTGCTGCGCCGCGTCGGCGTGGAAAACGTGACGGTCGTCGCCACGCCGGCCAAGCTGATCGGCCTGTTCCCCAAGCCCCTGCTCGTGGACACCGGCGACCCCGAACTCGACCGCCGGTTCCGCGGCTACGCCGCCGTGGTGACCGGCTACGACCGCCGCCAGATGCACCGCGTGGAATGAAGAAGCATTCCCGACGTTTTGCCGTAGAATAAAAAAGTTCGGGCGAAGCGCCCGAACGAGATCATTCTTTGAGGAGGTCTTTTTATGGCACGTTATGAAGAGCTGAAAGGCAAGCGCGTGATGATCACCGGCGCGGCCAGCGGCATCGGACTGGCGACGGCCCGCCGTTTCGCCGCGGAAGGCGCGAAGGTTTTCATCGTCGATTACAACAAAAAAGCCCTCGAGGCGACGCAGAAGGAGCATCCCGAGTTCGCCGGATTTTCCGCGGCCGACGTCTCCGACGAAGAGAACGTCAAAGCGGCTTTTGCGGAGATGGATCGCCTGCTGGGCGGCATCGACGTGCTGATCTCCAACGCCGGCATCTCCATCCGCAGCGACGCGCTGAACATCCCCTACGCGCAGTGGAAAAAGGTCATGGACATCAACCTGGGCGGCATGTTCCTCTGCGCCAAAGAGGCCGGCAGGCGCATGAAGGCGCAGGGCGGCGGCGTGATTCTCATGACCGCCTCCAGCAACGGCACCGAAGGCCATCGCTGGTACGCCGATTACAACGCTTCCAAGGCGGGCGTGATCCTGCTCACCAAGACGCTGGCGCTCGAACTGGCCCCCGTCGTGCGCGTCAACTGCGTGTGCCCCGGTTACGTGCTCACGCCCATGCAGCGCGCCGAGTACACCGACGAGATGCTGGCCAAGGTCAACGAAGGCATTCCCATGAAGCGCCACGCCGCGCCCGAGGAGATTGGCGCGCTCTACGCTTTCTTGGCCAGCGACGACGCCCGCTACATCACCGGCGCCGATATTCGCATCGACGGCGGCGAGACGGCGGGGCTGTACTCGTAAGATAATATTCGCGCGACAATGTATAAAGATCCCTTAGATCATGAACCCCGACCGTGGCCGGTGCGTTCCTAGACCGGTCTAAGGGATTTTTTGTAAAACGGAAATGCACACTGCATAAGGGGGTAATTCTGATGGTGGAACGGAACTCAGAAAGCGTCTTTCACGAGGAAGCTTCAACTTATTTCAGGCCCAAAACGTGGGTGTCTTTCGTCATTGTCGCGTTTCTGATTTGTTCCATGTGCAGCGCGATCTTTGTCACCGGAGTGCAGCTGCATATCACAATGATGATCAGCATGGGATTCAGCATGCTGCTTCTTGCCTTTGACGGGTGTTCCTACAAAAAACTTGAAGCAGCCATCATATATGGCGGCAAGCTTCTGATTCCGACACTGGTCCTGCTGTATTGCATCGGCGCGTTAATCGGGGCATGGATCGCCGGCGGCACGGTGCCGATGATCATTTACTGGGGATTGCGGCTGATTGACCCGAAATACTTTCTGGTGACAGCCTGCTTGGCTTGTATGGTGGTATCGATGGCTTCCGGCAGTTCGTGGTCCACGATCGGCACCGTGGGCGTTGCGCTGATGGGGGTCGGCGTAGGCCTGAACGTGAACCCGGCAATGACGGCGGGAGCCGTCGTCTCGGGAGCGGCTTTTGGCGATAAAATGTCGCCGTTGTCCGACACGACGAATGTCGCACCGGCTGTTGCCGAAGCAGATCTATTTGATCATATTCGTGCTATGTTATATACCGGCGGCCCGGCAATAGTTTTGGCTCTGGCAGGTTTTGCTATTTTGGGCTTTCAGGCCGGCGGAACGACGGATGAGGCAACCGTGCTGAACATCATGACGTCGCTCCATGGGCTTTTCAGGATGAACGTTTTGACGTTGATTCCTGCCCTTATCGTTCTGCTCCTCGCGTTGAAACGCTTCCCTGCGTTCCCTACGCTGTTGATTTCGACGCTTGCGGCGGCGTTGCTCGCCGTTGTGATGCAAGGCCAGAGCATCCCGTCGATCCTGACGATCATGGAGCAGGGATTTGTTTCGAACACCGGAGTGGGGCAGATCGACAAGCTGTTGACGCGCGGCGGCATTTTCTCGATGAACTACAACTGCGGACTGAGCACGCTTGTCATGGTTTACGGCGGTATCCTTGAAAAGTGCGGGGTTCTTGACGTGCTTCTTGAAAAGATGCATTCTTTTACGAAAACGGTCGGTCGCCTGGTTGCCACAACGGTCTGTCTTGAAATTTTTCTGAACCTGATCACGGCGAGCCAGTACATGACGATCATTCTTGGCGGCAAATTGATGATGCCGGCCTACAGAAAGCACGATTTGCTTCCGCAGTGCCTGTCGCGTACCTTGGAAGATTCCGGCACGGTCACGTCGTTGCTGATCCCTTGGAATCTGTGTGGAGCGTTTGCGACCGCGGCCATTGGCGTGAACAGCTTCTCCTACCTCCCTTATGCTTTGTTCAACTGGCTGTGCCCACTAATCGCCGTGATATGGGGTTTCGCGGGGCTGTTCCAGTGGAAAACGGGGGCTATCTCCAGCAAAAGGACATATCGTCGCGAAGATTCCATTATCGATGCGAAGTAAAGTTTTATTTTCGCTTCCATGCGACGGCATACGTCGTTTCTGATGAGTTTCCAAAAATGTCTGATCTATTATCGACAGTGGCTGAAATGTGAGGCAAGGCGGAATTTCTGTATTTCGAGCGTTGTCTGCTTTGGACAACGTGCGGTTAAAGTGTCTTGCGTGATCGCGATTTAAAATGCTGTTAAGGGGGGAGCTTTGTGACGAAGCGTTTCAAAACAGGCATCTATAGTGTTGTCGTCACGGAAGACAAGATTGAGACCGAGGTTCTTAAGGATGTTTCAGACGTTTACCGCTTCACGAGTCGCGACGAGTTTGAAGCCGCTTTTCCGGAAATTGACGGTCTGATCGTTGACATCACTCCGGTTACCGACGAAATGATGTCGAAGATGAAGAATCTGAAAATCGTTGTCCGTCACGGCATGGGAGCCGACAACATCGACATCCCGGCGGCGACGAAACATCGCGTGATCGCCTGTAACGTGCCGAGATTTAACCTTGAGGAGGTTTCGGACTACGCTCTCGCCGCTGCCCTTTCGCTGGCCAATCATCTGCCGCAGTATACTTGGAAGGTTATGCACGACAGATCGTGGCTCCTTCAGGACCTGGAGCCAAAAACGGAAGTTCAGGAGATGACGCTTGGCATTCTCGGTTTGGGACAAATCGGCACTCTGTTCGCTCAAAAGGCAAAACCTCTGTTCAAGAAGATCATCTCCTATGATCCGTTCATGAATCGCGAGCGGGCGGCCGCTCTCGGCGTTGAGGTCATTGACGATATCGATGACGTGTTCCGTCAGGCCGACATTGTCAGCGTGCATGTGCCGCTGACGCCGGCAACCCGCAGCCTTGTCAACGCTGACCGTCTGAAGCTCATGAAGAAGACCGCTTTCTTGATGAACACGTCGCGCGGCGAGCTCGTCGATATTGACGCTCTTTCGGCGGCACTTCACAGCAAACGGATCGCAGGCGCCGCCCTCGACGTCCTTGAAGGCGAGCCGATGCCGGACATGAACCACCCGATTTTCAGGGAGCCCGGCATCATTCTGACGCCGCATGTGGCGTGGTATTCCAGCCAGTCTCTGCACAAGCTTCGCGTTACGGCTGCGGAGGAAGTTCGAGATGCGTACCTCGGGAAACGCCCAGTCGGGCAACTGAACGAATTTTAGAATGACACCGAAAGGAAAGGGAGGAGATTCCCATGATCGCTCTGCACGAAAAGACGCGCCGTATTTCTCAGTGTTCGTTTGGCGGAGGCATTCGCGACATTGCCGATGCCTGCAATAAACTTGAGAAGAAAGGCATGAAGACATTTCACTTTGAAATCGGCGAGCCCGACTTCGACTCCCCCGAAGCGGCAAAGGAGGCTTGCAAGCGCGCTCTCGACGAGAACAAAACGCACTACACTTCGACGTACGGCATTGAGGAGCTCCGCTCTGCGATTTCCGAACATGAAGCTCGCAAAGGCTACACGCTGGATCCGAACAATCTTGTTGTGACCTGCGGCGCGGAAGAGGCTCTGATGACTCTGATGCTTGCTTTGCTCGATATCGGCGACGAGATTGTTCTCTTCACGCCGTGCTACCTTGCTTATCGCGAAGAGGCTCTGTTTGCCGGCGCAGTGCCGGTTGAAGTGCCGGCGAAACTCGGCGAGCACTACGGCATCGACATGGATAAACTGAAAGCCGCGGTGACCGATAAGACCCGCATGATCCTCCTCAACACGCCGAATAACCCGTCGGGTTGCGTTGTGAGCCGCGAAGACATGGACAAGCTCGTCGAGTTCGTCAAAGGAAAGAACATCTGGCTGGTTGCCGACGAGTGTTATTCCGAGATCATCTACGCCAAAAAACACGTTTCGCCGCTCGATTATCCGGAGATCGCCGACCAGACAATCATCGTCAGTTCTTCGTCCAAGACGTTCGCCATGACGGGCTGGCGCATTGGCTATGCCTACGTTCCGCATGATGTGGTTGCGATGCTCGCCAAGGCTCATCTGATGACTACAAGCTGCGCGTGCGCGTTCGGTCAGATCGGTGCGGCTGCCGCGTTTAGAGACTGCAAAACTTTTACGCGGGAGAAAGTGGCACGATTCAAGGAACGTCGCAACGTTGTCATTGAAGCGTTGAAAAAATGCCCCGGGGCGGATTTCCCCTCGCCGGAAGGCGCGTTCTACGTTCTGCCGTCCATCGAAAAACTGAACATGAAACCGCTTGATTTCGCGATGGGGTTGATGAACAAGTACGGAGTCGCCGTGGTTCCGAGCGATTCGTTCGGCATCAAAAATCACGTGAGAATCGCCTATACGGTCGGCATCGACACGATCCGTTCCGGCATGGAGTACTTCGTCAAGTACTACAATGAGTGTCTTGAGGCTGCACGGAAATAGTAAAATTCTGAATCGAACAGTTTTCAACCACTTTCGCTGGGCGAGTCACGCGATGCCTGACGACGCTTGTGCCGCTGGTAAACGGCTGGTTCATCACTCAGACGGCCCGGAACGATTCGGGCTCAGACTCAAGAAGGGTGGTCTTCAAATGAATATGAAACGTTTCCTGTCGCTGGCTCTTTGTGCTTCGATGCTTGTTGCGTCGGCCTCTGCCGTTTCGGCGAAGACGTACAAGATGAAGATTCATTCGACCGGCAACGAGAGGAACCAGTCGACGCCGCCTTTGAGGCAGTTTGCGAAGACGGTCGAAGAAAAGACGAACGGCGACGTCAAAGTGACGATTCACTTCAACGGCGTGCTTGGCGGTGACCGTCAAGCCACGGAAGGCATGCAGCTTGGCACGATTGAATGCGGCATCACGACGACTTCCACGCTGGGGACGTTTGATCCGAGGTTCAACGTCTTTGACCTTCCATTTCTGTTCAAGGATTACGAGACGGCCTACAAAGCCATGGACGGCGAACTGGGAGACATGCTCGAGAAAGCCTGCTTGGATCAGGGGCTGCGTATTCTTGCCTGGGGCGTCAACGGCTTCCGCAGTATCAGCAATAGTCGAAAGCCGATCGATGTTCCGGCCGATCTTGGCGGTCTGAAGATTCGCTGCATGGAAAATCAGCTTCACGTTTCGACGTTCAAGGCCCTGGGCGCGAATCCGACGCCGATGAGTTTCTCTGAGTTGTACACCGCTCTTTCGCAGGGAACCGTCGACGGTCAGGATAACCCGCCGATCCTCACGTTCTCCGCAAAGTTCTATGAGGTTCAGAAATACTATTCGCTGACGCGGCACGTGTTCTCCGTCGCTCCGCTCGTGATGTCCGAAAATTTCTTCCAGCGCCTTCCGAAGGAGTATCAGGATGTTGTGCTGGCCGCCGGCAAACAGTACGAGGCTGACGTCCGCGCGGCGACAGAGAATCTTGAAGCCGAAACCATTGCGGAACTGGAGAAGACAAGCATGAAAGTCAACTCGATCAATGACGAAAATCACAAACTGTTTGTCGAGGCGACCGCCCCGATTTACGAAGAAGCCGAAAAGCTCGTCGGCAAGGATATCGTCGACGTGGCGCGCTCCTGCCTCAACAACTAGCGCCTCGAAATTCGTCTGATCGGAGGCGGTATCATGTCCAAGCTCGCTGCGGTCTACAACAAGATCGAGGAGAACCTGCTCTATCTCTCCCTGATCTGTACCGTGACGGTCATTTTCATCCAGGTCGTCATGCGGTACGTTTTTTCCAACTCGTTATCGTGGAGCGAGGAGCTTGCCCGCTATGTGTTTATCTGGCAGACATGGCTCGGCGCCAGCTACGCGACAAGAATGCATCGTCATCTGCGCATCGAAGTTCTGTCCGAGCATTTTCACGGCAACGCGAAAAAAACGCTTGAACTCATCGTTCTTGGGCTCTGGATCTTTTTCGGCGCGTTCCTGTTTTTCAAAGGCAGCCAGCTTGTCGGCATGATCTGGCATCGTCGTCAGGTCTCGGCTGCCATGGGTATCCCGATCGCCATCCCCTATGCCGCCATCCCGTGCGGCGCGCTTGCGATGACGGTCCGTCTGGTCTTTCAGGCCAGAGGCGTCTTGAAGGGCAGGCCGGAAGATGGAAACGAGGCTGTTCCTGTCGAAGAACAGGCGTAACGGAGGCCGATATTATGGATATCCTGATATTGATTGGCCTGTTGTTCGTCTTTCTGAGCGTCAGCCTTCCGATTGGCATCTCGCTTGGATTGGCGACGCTTATTACGATGATCACGACGGAGTCCATCCCGACCATCCTGATCGCTCAGAGCGCCTTTACGGGCATTGACTCGTTCCCACTGCTGGCCATTCCGTTTTTTATGCTGGCCGGTACGCTGATGAGCTACGGCGGCATCTCCAAGCGCATTGTCGACTTTGCCGAAAGCCTGATCGGCTGGGTGACGGGCGGACTGGCGATGGTCACGGTTCTCGCCTGCATGTTCTTCGCGGCAATTTCGGGATCCGGCCCCGCCACCGTGACAGCTATCGGCTCGTTCATGATCCCGGCCATGAGGGAAAAGAAGTACCACGGCAATTTTGCCGCGGCTCTGACGGCTGCCGCCGGTTCCATCGGCGTCATCATTCCGCCTTCGATCCCGTTCGTCATCTATTGCGTCGTTTCCGACGAGTCGGTGCTCGAGCTGTTTGTCGCGGGCATTGTGCCGGGCATCATCATTGGCGTCGCGTTGATGTTCGTTTCATATTTTACGGCGAAGAAGAAAAACTATCCGAAGGTTGACCGCAGCTACGGTTTCCGCGACGTTGTGCTGAGTTTCAAACGCGCTTTCTGGGCCCTGCTTGTGCCGGTCATCATTCTTGGCGGCATTTACGGCGGTTTCTTTACTCCGACCGAAGCGGCGGTCGTCGGTGTGGTGTATGCGCTTTTTGTCGGCAAATTCGTTTACAACGAGCTTGACGCGAAAAGCATCAGAGCCGCGTTCATGGACGCTCTTGTCGTGAACGGCGCGACGAATTTCATGCTGGGATTGTCCGCCGCTTTTGCCGCGTACCTGACGATGGCGGAAATCCCCGTGAAGGTTGGCGAGTGGATCCTGACCATTTCTAGCAAGCCTTGGGTGATCCTGCTCCTGGTGAACATGATGCTGCTCGTCGTCGGGTGTTTTGTCGATAACATTTCATCGATGATTATCCTCACGCCGATTTTTCTGCCGGTCATGAAACAAATCGGCGTCGATCCGGTGCATTTCGGCCTGTTCATGACCGTTGCGCTCGCGATCGGTTTCATTACGCCGCCGTACGGCGCGAATCTGTTCGTCGCTTCAGCCGTTTCGGGGGAGAGAATGAGCGTGCTGTCGAAAAGCATCATGCCGTTCGTCGCGGTTATGATCCTGTGCTTGATGCTGTTCACGTACGTTCCGTCCGTCAGCATGGGGCTTGTGAATTTGTTGCTCCGATAGCGCGCGGCTCACGACGCGATCCTGACTGTCCCAGTTCCGGCGGCCGGGGCTGTCGCGGATGCCGGCTGCCCTTTTACGTGGTGCCGACGCGCCGAAAAAGTTTGACCTCGCAAGGAGGCGGTATGATGTCGAAATCATGTGTCGTGACGGGAAATATATGGACCGGCGATCCCCAAAATCCTCATGCGGAAGCGCTGCGTATTGGCGGCGACAGGATCGTTCAGGTAGGGGAAAAGTCTGATGTCGTTCCGGCAAAAGGCGAAGAAATTTACGATTTCGGCGACTGCCTGGTGACGCCTGGATTTACCGATTCCCACATTCATTTTGGAGCTTACGCCCGCGCCGGTATGTATCCGGATTGCGGCGCCGCGAATTCGCTTGAGGAGCTGCTTGATTTTCTCCGGGCGCAGGTAAAAGACGCGGCGCCTGGCCAGTGGGTTCGCTGCATCAACTTCATTGAGCTGAATTGGAAGCATCCGGCCGTTCCAAGCCGCCTTCAGCTCGACAGCATTGCGCCGGAGACGCCGCTGCTCGTGAGCCATTACGGAGCTCATTTTCACATCGCGAACACGAAAGCGTTTGAACTTTCGGGCCTGTGGGATTCGCGTGATCCGGAGATCGAACGCGGCGCGGACGGGCTGCCGGCAGGGCGCTTGTTCGACAGCGGCGCCGACGCGATGATCAAGGCCATTGAGGCTCAGTATGAGACGAACGAAGCCCTGATGTCTTTCTCCGAGAGAGCGCTGAAAAAACTGTCGTCGATGGGGATCGTGGCGCTGCACGCCTGCGACGCGCCGTCCTACGCCCTGGGCGAGAGGCCCGATATCCTCCAGGATCTTGATGAAAGAGGCGCGCTGCCGATGCGCGTGTTTCTCTATCACGACGAACTGCCGAATTTTGCGATTCGTTCCGGAGCCGGTCTGAACGGCGGCCATATTGCCTACGCCGGTCTCAAGCTCTTTGCCGACGGATCCCTGGGGGCTCGCACGGCCGCCCTGAATGAGCCGTATTCCGACAAAGACGACGAATACGGCCGTCTGCTGTATACCGATGAAAAGTTGATGGAAAAATTTCGCGCCGCGCAGAAGCGGCGCATTCAGGTGCAGATTCACGCAATTGGCGACGCGGCGAACGAACAAGTGGTTCGCTGTATGGAGGCCGTTCAGAAAGAGCTTGGCAGGCCGACGTTTTCATATCGTCTGAATCATGCGATCGTGCTGCCCGAGGGAATGCCCGAACGCATTGCCCGTGCGGGGATCGTCGTCGATCTTCAACCCATCCAGATGTGGGATGACCGCAATATGGCTCCTTCGCGCCTTGGCGAACGCCTGTACCGCCGGACATATCAGCTTCGTAGGCTTGCTGACGCGGGCGTGCTGCTGACGGGATCGAGCGACGCTCCGTGCGACGATCCGAATCCGTGGTACGGCATCGGGATCGCGGCGACGCATTGCGGCCTTGACGGTTCAATGCTGCAAGGACAAAATGCCGGCCAAAAACTGACGCTTGATGAAGCGCTGGAGTTGTACACGACGAACCCGTGGAAGGCTCTTGGGGCGAAGGACGGCACGGCCGGAATGCTGGTCCCCGGTGCCCGCGCCGACATCGCGGTAGCCGACGGTAACGTATTCGATCGTGCTCCTGAGAATATCTGCAAGGTGAAAAACCAAGCGACGTTTTTTGAAGGGCGGCGCGTGTTTTAAGAGGTTTATTGAAAAAGGCGGAATCGTTCATTGCAGCTGGCCTCTCGAGCAGAGAAAACGCCAGATCGATGAGCGCGGCGGGCCTCGGGATGTCCGGGGATTCTTGAAGGTTAAGATTTTATATTGTATAATTTTAAAATCGTAGATAAAATAATATCCGTAAAATGTCTCCAAACAAGGAGAGAAAAGAGGGCGCGAGTTGAGGGAGGCACGGGAGGAATTTTGCCGGGGGTATAATTCCTTTTCAGGGGCCGCGGGAAGACTTAAGAGGGAGGTTTTTTGTATGATCGCACTGGTAAAGCTGCTGCCGATTTGCGTTATGGCCGGACTGATGCTTTCCGGCATGGACATTCTGCTGGCGTCGCCGATTTCCTTCATCTGCGCCTGCCTCGTGGCGATGGTCACGGAGCGTTACAAGTTCAACGAACTGCTCGACGCGGCGCTGGACAACCTGAAGAACTTCCTGATCGTGTTCCTGATTCTGGAAGCTGCGTATGCCGTCGCCGAGTGCTTCATGGCTACGGGCGTGGCGGCCGCGATCATCAATCTGGCGCTGTCGCTGGGGCTGACGGCCAAGCTGGTGGCCGTGGTGGGGTTCCTCGTCACCTGCGTGCTGTCCGTCGCCACGGGCACGTCGTGGGGCACGATCGCGGCCTGCGCGCCGATCTTCCTGTGGCTGAACCACATCGTCGGCGGCAGCGTGGTGCTGACCTTCGCCGCCATTGCCGGCGGCTCATGCTTCGGCGACAACATCGGCCTGATCTCCGACACGACGGTGGTCAGCTGCGGCATGCAGAACGTGCAGCTGGTTGACCGCATGCGCTATCAGGGCGTGTGGTCAGGGCTGTGCCTGATCGTCAGCGCCGTGATCTTCTACTTTGCGGCGGTGGCGATGGGGCTGCCTGATACGGAAGGTTCGGCGGCGGTGGCAATCCAGCAGATTCCCGAGGGCGTGTGGACGGTTCTGGCCGACAAACGCCCCGCGGCGGTAACGCTGCTGAAGCAGGTCCAGTCGGGCGTTCCCTATTACATGGTGATCCCGCTGCTGGTCGTGCTTCTTCTTGCCGTCCGCAACGTCAGCACGCTGATCTGTCTCGGCGCGGGAATCCTCTTTTCGGGGCTTCTCGGCTGGGCGGCCGGTACGGTGACCGACATCAACAAGTTCCTGCAGCTGGTTTACGACGGCGCGTCGGCCGCGGGCGGCTGGTCGATCGCCATGATGCTCTGGGTCGGCGCGTTCGGCGGCGTCATGCGCAAAATGAACGCGTTCGATTCGATCGCCGCGATGATCTTGAAGGTCGTCTCCAAGGTGCGCCAGCTGATGTTCTGCAACGCGCTGCTATGCCTGATCGGCAACGCGGCGATGGCCGACGAGATGGCGCAGATCGTCACGATCAGCCCGATCATCAAGAATCTCACGGAAAAATCGGTGCAGGGTGACGAGAAGGCCATGTACCGTCTGGCGCTGCGCAACGCCACGTATGCCGACGCCATGGCCGTGCTCGGGTCGCAGCTGATCCCGTGGCACGCCTACATGGGCTTCTTCATGGGCATCGCCACGTCGGTGTATCCGCTGGCGGCCGACACGCTGACGGTGATGGGCGTGATCACGCACAACTATTTCGCCTGGGTCGCCGTGGTCTCGATGCTGGTTCTGACGATCACCGGCTGGGATCGTTTCATCCCGCTGTTCAGCATCCCCCGCGAGCCGGAGGTCAGTCTGAAGAAGGATGCGGCTGCGTCTGAGGTGGTCTAAACCCGGCGCCAAGAGGAAAACGGTTCCAAGACAAAATAAGGGGGGAAGAAGCAGGCTGACGTTCGGCCTGTATTCTTCTCCCCCTTGTTATTCGGAGCCCTCTCTGGTACAGTCGGGGCTTTGAACAGAAATATCTCCAGACAGTTTAGAGGCTGGTGACATTCAGATTATTGTTTTTTTCGTTCCCATTTTTTAATCAAGAACAGCATTCTCATAACATTCCCCTGCCAAAAGCAAAATTTCCCCTCTATCTACCCTATATCTTTATTATAATGCATAATTCTGGTTACTATAAATCTCTGTCTATATCTAAAGGAATAATTCCTAACATCCGCTTGCTTGCATTAATAGTTTCGTCAAGTTTCCCGGAGGCAATTCCTTCATAAATCTGGACGTGTGTATCGTTTTCTGAATTTGGAAGCGCCGGATCTTCTCCTCGTTCCAAGCGGCGGTGGGCACGGGTAAATATCAATTTAGTGATATGTTCACGAATCAATTGTTGCACCATGTAATAAATATCTTTGTAAAGACTATTATGACTCATTTTGACGACTTGGTAGTGGAAAGCGAAGTCTGCATCCACCACATCCTCAAGGCATTGTTCATCATCGACATTTCTTGCATACATAAGATGCGTTTTTCGATAATGTTCCAGCCTGAGTTTTAGCTGTGCTATTTCTTCCTCTGTTGCATTCTCAATAGCGATCTTTAGGCATTCATTTTCCAATAAACCGCGCAGTTGCTGTACCTCGCTATATTTTTCGTCACTCTGATATAAAACAGAGATTTCATTTAAGATAGGGCGCAAAGAATAGGGCATTACGTAAGATCCGTCTCCGACCTTTGTTTCTACAAAACCGAGCGTATTTAATTTCTGCAATGCCATACGTACACTTAGACGGTTCACTCCGAAAATTTCTGCGAGCTGAGCTTCTGAGGGCAATTTGCTTCCAGCTTGGTAAACCCCTTTTACGATGTCCTTTTTGATGGAAGCGCAGATCTGATCGGACATTGATGTGCGTTGGATCTTTACCCTATGCACAGGCCTTAACGCTCTTTCATTCATGTACTTAGCTTCTGATCCCTGGAGGGGCATTAGTCAACTCTCCTAATTCAGATATATTCGACTTTAATTATAACACTGAAACTTTGTACATGAAATATCTTTATCAATTACAATTGCGAGGAAAATGATTTTAGTGATTCTTCAGCACGTGATGCCCTATCTTCTCTATCTTTTACCATTTAAAGCTGAGGCCGGTTAAAAAGAAATAATACATAAAAGAGAAGGCGGAAAAAACGATTACCATTGGCATTGTTTTTATAATTAGTTGTCCTAGTGAAATTCTATAATCTTCAGCGCACATAGTCAGGCAAATATGTACAGGGGAGAGCTGCATAGCAATATAATTCATGCACATGAGTAGGATAAACATTGGTAGTACGTTACCTCCATTTAGCGATGCCATTACCATTGGCATACACAGAACAATCATTGCCTGACTGCCAGCAACGACGGTCCCTAAGAAGAAGATTAGAGAAAAGAGCATATAGGTGGGGATTGGTAGCAGCGAAAAGAATTGAGGCAGCTTATTGATGACTCCTGTAGCTCCTAGAATTTCTTTAAAAATCATCACAAGCCATGTACTCAACATGAGTCGTTTCTCAAAAGCCGTGCGGAAAAATGGTTGCACTTCTAAGAATGAAAATTTATTCACGAAAAAGTTGAACGTGATGCAGATAAATACCGCTATATATACAGGTAAATGAAAAATAAGGATGATCGCAATTGCTAAGGCAATACACCATACACTTTTTACTAAGAGTTCCCAATAATAACGTTTTGGTAGGTCTGATTTCATACCAGTATCTTTAGGAATTTTGCGAAGGTAGATAATATAGCCCGTAAAAAATAAAAGAATAACCATAGGCAGCATTGTTAGTATAAAACTGCTGGCGGAAACCGCTCCGTTCGTTAACTCAAGAGCAATAAAAATGGTTGTGTATGTCGGCAAAAAACTCTCTGAAATATGTCGGAAATAAGAGGTAATTGCTGCTTTTTCATCGGCTGCCAGATAATTGCCGACGCTATCCCGTACGATAGGGCCACAGATTAAAACTGTACTTGCCGCTGGTAAGCAACCAAGTAGAAAGGGTACGATCGATACATTAATACGCCGATTATTGAAGAGCCCATTCATTGCAATTTGACAGTTGCTAAGATCTTTCCTTTTCTCCATCATTCGTTGAAGAAACGTGATGGTATAAAACACTAGTAAAGGCTGAATTGTTGTCCAGCTTGTAGCTCCTTTCCAAATGGTTTTCCATGCCACACCTGCGGGAATCTGATACAACAGAATAGTGCCTACAGATGTGATTACCATTGCCAACATAAGAGTTTTTCCCAGCCACATAACAGTAATAATGATAAAAAAGACACCTAGTAGTTTAACTACATCAAGCACAACTGCATCCAAGATCAATGTTCCTCCTTTGGAAGAAGTTAGAAGGTGTTACTTAACGTGTATAATTTTGCATCTATAAAGCTGACAAGTACTACTTTAAAGGCGAGCCCCTCTGCGAAAGCAGAGGGGCTTGGTTACTCGTACATTTTACTCAACGACATATTTATTTGCATTTTCCATCGCATATTTGCTAATTTCCGCACCAAGACCTGGTCCCTCGGGGACTTTGAACTTGCCATTAACAGGCTGGAAATCTATGGAGCATAGTTCCTTATTATAATCATGCAGGTTAAATACATGATGTTCGTGAATAACAAAGTTAGGTATTACAGCTTCAAGATGCAGAGCTGCCGCTGTAGACAGAGGCGATGCGCAGACATGACATTGAACGCTGACGTCGTACACGTAGGCCATGTCGCAGATTTTCTTGCCTTCGGTGATGCCGCCACAATTGCCAAGATCAGGCTGAATGACCTGCACGGATTGATTCTCGAAATACTGTGCATATTGCCAGCGGCTGTACACGCGTTCACCGTGGGAAATAGGCATATTGACATGGTCAGAAATGTATTTTGCAGTTTTTGGGCTTGGAGTATTCGGCTCTTCGAAGTAGAAAATGTTATACTTTTCCACTGCTCTTGCCAGTTGGATAGCGCTCTGTGCATCAGGGCGGCTATGATTCTCCATAATAATGTCAACATTTGGACCAATGGCTTCACGAACAGCAGCGACCCGCTCTTCGACAATCCCAATGTAGTGAGGACTCAACAAACGACAGCAGTCTTCATCGGTATAGCGGTGACCGTCCATAGGATCAAACGTGAAGAAGTCAATTTTGATGCAATCATAACCTTCTTTTACTGCTTTCATTGAGTTTTCAATATAATCCTGTGTAGTAACTGCATCATGAGGAGCACTTAATGTTACGCTATTTTTACAACAGTCCCCCCAACCAAACTGCAGCTGACTTGCGTAAGTGCGGAGATTATCACGGCGTTTGCCACCTAACAGTTGGTAAAGAGGAGCACTATAATATTTGCCTTTAATATCCCATAGGGCAATATCCAACGCAGAGATGCCGGCAAAAACTACAGGGCCACCATTCTGCCCCCAGAACGTACACTTGTAAAGCTTATCCCAAATGACTTCATTGTCCAAAGGATTCATGCCGATAATCAATGTAGCTAAATCACGAATCATACCAGCAGCGGCAGGAGAAGCAATTCCATAAGCTAACGCTGCCTCGCCATCGCCATAGATCCCTTCGTCAGTGTAAATACGGCACATGACAGGACGCCATACTGGACGACGAGTTTTCACTTCAAATATCTCGACCTTTGTGATCTTCATTAGAATAGACTCCTTCTTTCTAGAAATACTGATTTCTTCTGAGGAATCAGTTTGTACTCATTGTAGTTGCGCGTACTTTATTAGCCTCAATTTCATCTTCTTCTGTCCAAAGACACGTGTGAATAACAATGTTACCGGTCCTAGTACGCCAAATACCGAGAGCAGAGAGGATAAGTAATGCGCTGACGTTGATGATTGCCAAATGTGTGTTAATACTAAGAATAGACTTCCAGAAGACAATGCCGTAACCAATGAAGGACAAGATACAGCATGCATAATAGATCCCATCTGATACGTGTAGACGAGCTTTTTTCCATGCATCAGGATAAGTTTTTGGCATACGAATGTAGGCAGAAACGTAAAGAAAAGAAAGAAAGGCGCCAATCAATTGAATCATATTAGTAATTACAGTGATTGAGAACCCCATGACAATTGGAATGATTGCGATACAGAACATATAAGTTAGAATCCACTGCCGCGCACCGTTTCTATTTTTTCTACCGAAAGAGACTGGTAGCCAACCATCATCGCAGGAGTGTCCGATTAAAATGCTGTTATATGCAAAGGAAGAGTTTAGCGTGCTCAGCAGAGCCATGATTGGGCCGCCAACAATAAAGAAATAGTAAAGCCATGCAGGAAAAATACGTTGGGCAGCAAAAGTTAGCGTTGTAGACGAGCCATACTCCTCAATAGTCATAACTCCACTGCCAGCCATTGCAACACCGCAATATAAAACAATAAGGGTAGGGACAGTCATCAAAATTGCAAGAGGAATATCCCGGCGAGCGTTCATAGAACTTGCGCCATAGGCAGAAGTCATCCGGTAACCTTGTGTAGAATAGATAAACAGGAGCGTTGCACCGAAGAATCCGCCAACAATTTTACCATTCTTAAATGTGATCCCCCATCCCTGTGTCAACCATTGAGAATTACTGGTATCAAAGATAGGCAGGGATCGTTGCATTAATCCAAATATTGTAAACAGTAGCAATGCGGCAATCAGTAGCCATGTCATAAGTTTTTGGGCCCCAGCCATAATATCAATTCCGCAAAGGTTAATAATATAGAAGATTACAAGTAAGGATACGCCGATGATAATGCGCATCATTGTTCCTCCCAAGATGGGAAATACATCCCCTAGGTAGGCAGCTGCAGAGGTCCCGAAGAGTGACAACGACATACATTGAGTCAAGTAGCAAAATGAGAAAATCCCTGCAGCTTTGGGGCCACTCATGGCGGCTAAAACTGAATAGTCGCCGCTTCCAAGGCGTAAGGCAGAAGAAATGAACATAACTGGCGAAATCATGATGAAGCCCATCACAATAGCTGCGAAATATGCAAGCCACGCAGAATAACCTGTCATTTTTATGGATGGGACAACAAGAGTAATGACACCAGCGCCAATGACCTGACCAACTGCAAGGGCATAGAGTTCAGGAACTCCTAGCCTTCCTTTTGGAGGAGCTGGTTGCTTTACAACTTTGACTGCCATGAGAATACCTCCTTTTGTAAATAGTTTTTTATGACAGCTATAGCAACTAGCAGCTGTCATTTTCATCTACAACAGCTTTATTTCTTTTCATGTTGTTTATGATTAGAATACTGAGGATAAGAGCGTCCTGAGGGAGATTCACCAAGCAAAGCTGCACGGCAGTTAAGTAAGTTTGATCGGGTTGACTCCCTCGGGGCGCTGAGCACTCGACGCTAAACTATTCTATTAAGAATCAGTATTATTCCTTTATTCGATGACTGCCTTTTGGCTATAATGGGTTAGTGCGTAATCAGTAAATTCACAACCAAGTCCTGGACCTTCGGGCACTTTAAACTTACCGTTGACAGGCTGCCAATCGACTGTGCAAAGTCTCTTTTGATAATCTTCAAGATTTACCTGATGATGCTCATGGATAACAAAGTTAGGTATTACAGCTTCAAGATGCAGAGCTGCCGCTGTAGACAGAGGCGATGCGCAGACATGACATTGAACGCTGACGTCGTACACGTAGGCCATGTCGCAGATTTTCTTGCCTT